>JASHTB010000048.1 GCA_030040775.1 Thermoplasmata archaeon
CGCGTGCGGCGCCCGATTCGACCTCAAGGACGGCCGGATCTCTCTCGGCTAGATCGAGCCCGGTGCCGGGCCGAAATCGCCGGGCGGCGGCGGGAGCACCCCGATCGCGACGCGATTGACCCAGAGGCCGACGGCTCGAGAGCTGGCCGGTTCGAAGCCAAGCCGCCGGGCGAGGCGAAGGGCTCGGAAGTCGTTGCTCGTGGTCACCGCGTGGAGGTCGGCGAGGTCTCGCTCGAGGAGGACCCGGATCGATTCGAGACCCAGGTGGTAGCCGAGACCGATGCCGCGCAGCTTCGGGGCGACCATGATCTCCGAGAGGATCGGGACGTCGAGACGCGTGACCAGCGACGCCCCGACCAGGTTGCCGGAGGCCTCGACGCCGAACGACGCCCACGGGAGCCACTCGCCCCGACGGCCTTCGAAGATCTCGCGCACGGCGTCCCTCGCGTCCTGGCGGGGGTCCCGGTAGAGGAACCACGGCCTCGGCTCGCCGGCCGTCTGGTCGTAGGCCTCTCGCATCAGCCGTGCGATCTCCTCCTCGTCCGAGGACTCGAGGGGTCGTAAGTCGGGACGGTCGAACAGGTCCTCGTCCGGGAACGGAGAGTCCGGCGGCCGGCGCAGGGCTACCCGTTCGACGCGGAAGAACGAGCGGGGGGAGAGAGCCTCCTCTTGGATCGGGTCCGAGACGCCGGGGATGAAGTCGACGACGCTCGCGATCGGCCCGTCGTGCTCGCTCCGCTCGTCGAGCTCGTCGAGAAGGAGCCCGAGGTCGCTCGCGGAGCGATGGCCGTCGGCGAGATAGAGCCGCACGCGTCGGCCGACGCCGGGGAGGAAGTCCCACAGGGCAAGCCCGGCCGCCTCCGACGGTCCTTGGACCCAGAGCACGGCGCGCACCGTTCCGAGGCGAAGCTGACGTTCCTCGTCCTCGGCCAGCTCGCCCAACCGAAGAGGGGACTCCGACACGACCGCGGCCTCGTACTCGGCGAGCATCTTCTGGCTCGCCGGGTCCCGCTCGCTCTCGCGCCCTGCGACCTTTCGGATCGGCATCGTACCGGGCAGACGCGCGCAAGCGCAAGGCGTTTCCCCGAGACTCGGACCGACGGAACCGCGCTCCAGCAGGCCCGAGAGCGTCGGACGCGTGCGGACGAGGCGCCGCGGAGGGGCGCGCCCCTAGACCGGGCTACTATGGCCGGGCGGGCTCTTAGGTCGCCTCTCCGAACCGCTTGATGTCCTCGGGACCGGCTCGCTTCTGGACCGGGCCCGCTCCTTGGACCTGGACGCGGATCTGCTCGACGACCTCGGGGTTCGCGAGCGTCATGATGTCGCCGTAGTCCATGTAGTTCGAGATCGACGCGAGGACCCGTCGCATGATCTTGCCCGAACGGGTCTTCGGCATGTCGGCGACGACGCGCACGGTGCGCGGCCGCGCGATCTTCCCGATCGTCGTCTCGATCGCCTTCGAGACCCGCTCGGCGACATCGGCCGGCGGGGCCGTGGTCCCGGGCTTCAAGGCGATGTAGACCTCGGGGACGCGCCCGCGCTCCGGGTCGACGATCGGAACGACGGCGGCCTCAGCGACCTCGGGGACGGTGAGGCACGCCGACTCGATCTCCTTCGTCCCCAGGCGGTGGCCCGCCACGTTGATCACGTCGTCCACGCGGCCGAGGATCCGGATGTAGCCGTCCTTCGCCCAGACGGCGCCGTCGCCCGCGAAGTACGGCCAGTCGCGCCAGTCTTTCGAGTCCTGGTTCTTGTTGTACTTCGCGTAGTAGGTCTTCACGAACCGGTCGGGGTCGCCCCAGATCGTCTGGAAGATCCCCGGCCACGGGTTCCGGATGCAGATGTTCCCGGCCTTGCCCGCCCCGGGCGGGATCTCCTTCCCGTGCTCGTCGTAGATGATCGGGTAGATCCCGATCATCGGGGGACCGGCGCTCCCCGGCTTCATCGGGTCGAGCGCGGGTTTCGTCGAGCAGAGGAACCCTCCGTTCTCCGTCTGCCACCAGGTATCGGTGATCGCGGCCTGGCGGCGGCCGACGACGTCGTAGTACCACATCCACGCCTCGGGCTCGATCGGCTCGCCGACGGTCGTCATGCACTTGAACGAGTAGTGGTACTTCTTCGGCTCCTCCGGACCGAGCTTTCGGAGCATGCGGATCGAGGTCGGAGAAGTGTGGAAGATGTTGACGCCGAGCTGCTCGGCGATCCGCCAGGGCCGCCCCGCGTCCGGGAACGTCGGGACCCCCTCGTAGATCACGCTCGTTCCGCCGAGCGCGAGCGGGCCGTAGACGATGTAGGAGTGGCCGGTGATCCAGCCGATGTCCGCCATGCACCAGTAGGTGTCGGTCGGGTGAATGTCCTGAATGTACTTCGAGGTCCCCGTGACGTACGCGAGATAGCCCCCCGTCGAATGCACGCAGCCTTTCGGGCGTCCGGTCGTGCCGCTCGTGTACATCAGGAACAGCGGCGCCTCGGCGGGCATCGAAACGGGGGGAACGCGCGCTCCCCGGAACTTCTTCAGCTCGTCGTTCACGATGAAGTCCCGTCCCTCGACCATCGGGGTCTGGGTGACCCATTTGTCGGGGAACCGCCGCCAGACGAGCACCTTCTCTAGCTTGGTGCCCTCCGACTCGGCCTTCTTGAGGGTCGCCTCGGCGCTCGCCCGGTGGTCGAGTAACTTCCCGCTTCGGTAGTACCCGTCGATCGTGATGAGGACCCGGCTCTTCGAGTCGGCCGCGCGGATCCCGGCCGCCTCGCCAGAGAACCCTCCGAAGACGACCGAGTGGATCACCCC
>JASHTB010000003.1 GCA_030040775.1 Thermoplasmata archaeon
AGCGGTTCACCTGGGCCAGCCAGGGAACGAAGACCGCCTACGAGGCGGTGTTCGGCTCGGAGTACGACGAGCTTCGTCGCACCTTCCCGGCCCACGACGCCGCGGTCTTGATCGACCACGCCCGGGCCCTGAACTTCCTCCTCACGGACGGCGTGGTCCCCTCGAACAGCAAGGAAGGCTACTTCGTTCGCCTATTGTTACGTCGCTCCCTGCGGATCCTCTCGAAGGTTCCGGAGGCGCCCGATATCCTTTCGATCCTCGACCGGGCAGCCCAGGAGATCGCGCGCGACTTCCCCGAGGTCGGCGTGCACCGGGATGACCTCCACCGCGTCGTGCAGTCGGAGGTCGAACGGTACGGTGAAGCGATCGCCCGCGCCCGTCAGACGATCCGCCGCGCGGAGGAGAAGGTCCGACAGGGTGGGGGTCGGATCGGGTCGGAGGAACTCCTCGAGTGGTACGATTCGCTCGGTGTTCCGCCCGAGGTCGCGGTCGAGGAGCTCGAGGAGCCCCCGCCGATCCCCGACGATTTCTATGCTCGGGTCGCCGCGCGCCACGAGAACGAGCGGCCGACCACCGACTACGTGGAGAAGACCGAGGGGCTGCCCGACGTGCCCAGCGGGACGCCCCCGACTCAGGTGCTCTACTACCAGGACCCGTACACCGTGGCCTTTGAAGCGCACGTCGTCTGGGCGGAAGGTCCGTTCGTCGCGCTCGACCGCACGTTCTTCTATCCGACCGGCGGGGGACAGGTCACGGACAAGGGGGAGCTCGGGGAGCTCGAGGTCGTCGACGTCGCGTGGCGAGGACCCTGGGTGCTCCATCGCCTCGAACGGGCCTCGCCGTTCCGGGTCGGGGACCGGGTCCGGGGCCGCGTCGACCCGGTCCGGCGGACCCAGCTGATGCAACACCACACCGCGACCCACCTGATGAACGGGGCGCTCCGGGAGATCTTGGGGCCCCACGTCTGGCAGGCCGGGGCGTTCAAGACCCCCGAGTCCGCGCGGATCGACGTCACGCACTTCAAGGCGCTCACGAAGGAAGAGCTCCGACGGGTCGACCGGCGCGTCAACCAGGTCGTCCGCGAGGACCGGCCGGTGAAAAGCTACTTCGAGTCGCGGGCCGAGGCGGAGCGTCGCTTCGGGTTCACCCTCTACCAAGGGGGCGCCGTGCCCGGCCGCGAACTGCGCATCGTCGAGGTCCCGGACTTCGACGTCGAGGCGTGCGGCGGGACCCACTGCACCCACACGAGCGAGGTCGGGGCGGTCGCGATCCTGGACGTCGAGCGGATCCAGGACGGCGTCGTCCGCCTCACGTACGCGAGCGGGGAGCGGGCGCTCGAGATCCGCGAGGAGCACGAGGAGATCCTGCGGGAAGCGTCCCGACGGCTCGGGGTGCCGGTACCACGGCTCCCGGAGGGGATCGACCGGCTCCTCGGGGAGATCGAGGAGTCCCGCAAGCTCGCGCGCGACCGCCTGAAGGAGGACCTCGGCGCGACGGCCGCCCGCCTCGAGGCCGACGCGACCGCGACCGAGACGGTCGGGGACGTCACCGTGGTCGCCGCGCGCGTCGACCTCGACCGCGCGGGGTTGATGGAGCTCTCCCGGCTGCTCTCCCGCTCGGCGGGCCGGGTCGTGATCCTCGCGGGCGAGCGAGAAGGCCAGGGGACGCTCTTCGTCGGCTCGACGGCGCCCGGGGTCTCCGCGGTCGCCCTGGTCGAGCGGGCGAAGGCCTCGTTCGGGGGCAAGGGCGGCGGGAGCCCGGCCGCGGCGACGGCCGTGGGAGAACCCGGCGCGCCCCTCCTCGCCGGCCTCGAGGCCGCACGGAAGGCGGCCCGCGAAGCGGCCGCGGTCTAGGACCGCCCCTCGCGCCTCGGCGCCGCGGTCCACCGTTCCGGCGTGCTCCCTCGGGTCGAACGGTCTCTTAGGTCGAACACGGTTGGCGAAAGCTTTACTTTCCGAGGGTGCCCATGAAGGCACGGGACACGGAATGGTTCGCTGGGCTCCGGGACCCTCGGTCCAGTCGTGGAAAACGGGTTTACCATGAGCGCTAGCAACGGGAGTGAGGTCGGCGGGGTCCCGCCCGAGGTCATCACCTTCTTGAGCGGGAAGGGCGGCCGATCGCTGATCATCAAGGGCGGAGCGGGAACGGGAAAAACGACGTTCGGTCTCGAGCTGCTCGAGCGGGTCGGTCAGCCGAACCGCTCCTACTACCTCTCCACCCGGATCGGCGACGAGGCGCTCTACCGGCAGTTCCCGTGGCTGAAATCGACCGAGATGCGTACGCGCGTGCTCGACGCGGCGAAGCTGTTCCTGGACGCGATCAGCGCCGGGGGCAAGCAGAAGGAGCCCGAGCTCCCCGAATCGGAGCAGCGGAAGGTCCGGGCGGGAAGGGAGGTCCTCGGGAGCTTCGGACAGGAGCGCGGTCCGCCGACGCGGGTCGACCGGACCCACCTGCAGGCGCTCCTGAAGCGCAGTCCGATGCCCGAGGTCGAGAACGTCTACAACCGGATCGAGCGGGCGCTCCCGGAAAAGACGCTGCTCGTCATCGATTCGCTCGAGGGTGTGACCCACAAGTACGGACTCGAGATGGAGGAGTTCGTCATGGCGCTCCAGAAAGACCTCGTGGAGGCGTCGAGCACGGACGTCGTCATGATCCTCGAGAAGCCCGAGGCGGGGGGGATCGAGTACCTCGTCGACGGCCTCATCTCGATCCAGCGCGAAGAGCTGGACGAACGACGGGTGCGCCACCTGAGGCTGGAGAAGCTGCGCGCGACCAACATCGGCCAGGCCCGCTACGCGGTGACGCTCGCCGGAGGACGGTTCGAAGCGCTCGGCATCGAGCCGAACGGCGGCGCCCCGGGTCCGGCCGGGGCGTGGAAGCCGATCCCCGACCCCGAACGGTACTATTCGACCGGGATCCCCGACTTCGACACGCTGCTCGGCGGCGGACTGCGCCGGGGGAGCTTCAACGCGTTTGAGGTCGACGTCAACGTGGGGATCGACGACTACTACACGTTGTTCGCCCCGACGTTCCTGAACTTCCTTTCCCAGGGCCGGGGGATCATCGCCGTGCTCGCCGCCGGGGAGTCGCCCGACAAGCTGAGGGAGACGCTCGTGCGCCACATCCCGTCGAACCAGTTCGACACGCGCGTGCGGATCCCGGACTACACCGCGGAGGAGACCGAGGAGCCGTACATCCTCCCGATGGCCCGGTTCGGCCGGGACGAGGCGATGCGGGCGATGGTCACCGCGCAGAAGGCGGTCTCGGGACCGGACCGCAAGCCGTTCATCGAGTACACGGCGTTCGACACGTTCGAGAGCCTGATGGGCGACCAGATCGCCATCCGGATGTACTTCCAGGGGGTCTCACGGACGAAGCACGTCGGGAACCTCGGGATCGGCCTTCTGAAGCCCGGGCTTCTCGTCTCGAGCGAGATCCTGAACATGATGGACACGTACTTCCGAATCATCAACATCGACAACGCCCCGTGCATTTACGGCATCCGGCCGCGCACGACGATCCACGCGATCAGTCCGGACCCCGAGAAGGGCGCCCCCTACGCCGTCCTGACGCCGATCGTCTGACGCGCGCCGGACCCCGGCGCGGGGACCCCACCGTTCTTCACCCGGGGAGTCCGAGGAAGAGCACCCCGACCAGGTAGAGCGCGAGCGCCGGCGCGGCCATCATCACGAGGTCGTCGTCGAGCCAGGTCATCTTCGGGTACTCGGCCGCGAGAGCGACGAGCGCCGCGAAAAGGGCGAGAGCGAGAGAGACCCCGGGAGGCCAGCTCCCGACCAGGCAGAGCCCGACGAAGGCGAGAGCGGCGTAGACGAAGTAGGGAAGAACCGGGTAGAAGCGAGCGTACCGCCCGCTCTCGCGCAACCCCCCGGCGAGCGGGTCGACCAGCGCGGTTCCGAGGATGACCGCCGCCGCGATGGGGAGCGGGGCGAGAAGGATCGCCCCGACCAGCGCCACGGCGTAGTAGACGAAGCTCGCGACCCGCTCCCGCTCCACCGGTCGGATCGTCGGCAGGTCGAGGCGGACCGCGTGGCGGAGTCCCTCCAGGACCAGGGCCACCGCGAGGGCCGCGAGCAGGACGTA
>JASHTB010000049.1 GCA_030040775.1 Thermoplasmata archaeon
TGGTCGGGGCGTCGCTGGTCACGCGTCTCGACGTCCCGATCCTCTCGGAGATCATGGTCGCCCCGAAGCTGCGCGGCATTGGTCTCGGCTACCACCTGGGTCTCGAATCGATCCGGGTCCTCCTCGAGCGAGACCTCGCCGACCTCCACGCGGTGACCACGAGCAACGACTTCCGGGCCCTTCGCCTCGCCCGGCGACTTGGCTTCGAACCTGCCAGCTCTCGAGCCGTCGGCCTCTGGGTCAATCGCGTCGCGATCGGGGTGCTCCCGCCGCCGCCCGGCGATTTCGGCCCGGCACCGGGCTCGATCTAGCCGAGAGAGATCCGGCCGTCCTTGAGGTCGAATCGGGCGCCGCACGCGGTACACTCGACGTAACAGTGGACGTCCGCGCTCACCGGTTCGCCGAGAGCTCCGCCGCATTCGGGGCAGCGACGGGGAGCGCCGGGATCCTCCTCTGCGGGCATTCGTCTTACTCCGAAATCGTGAGACTTCTCCGAGAACCTTCCGAAAGCCTCGCCTCAGAGCACGGTACCCTTCGCCAAAAGGCGAGGAGCAAACGCGGGGATCCTCAGGAGGTGGATTCCGACCAGAAGAGCCCAAAGTAGAACCGGAGCGACGATCAGCCGTTCGATCCCTCCGGCCCCGAGGTCGGCCCAAAGACCTCCCCATTGCCAGGAGTGCTCGACAAACAGTCCCAGCGCAACGAGCGTGACGAGGCCCGAGATCATCGAGTAGGCCCGATACCCTCCCCACCGAGTGTCCCGGAACATCGCAAACCCGAGAACGATTAGCGCGAGGCCTCCTCCCCCGAAGGCGAGGAGAGACGAAATCTGATGGACGGCGAGGTTCACGTCCTCCGGAGAGAGACCGACCCCGATCGCCCCGACGCCGGTCACGACGAGGAGGCCGAGCCCGACGGTACGAGATCGCCGGTTGGGAAACGCTGTGGGGGTCAGGAGCACGCCGACGATAACCAGGATGCCGAGAACGATGACCGAAGCGTTGAAGACGTCGTGCCACGGGGAACAGACGTAGCGACCCCCGAGGAGACCGCAGTTCACCGCGCCCAAGTCGCTGATGTAATTCTGCGTGAGGCTGTACGTCGGGTGGCTCCAGCCAAGCTGAGTAACGATCATCGCCGCCACGAACTCGAGCACCGCGACGACCCAGAGGAGGGCCCCGTGGTGCACCGAACGATGGACGAGAGGACCGTACCGCTCGGGGGGTTCCGTCATGGGAGGGTAGGGCGGCGAACGGGTTGGGTCTCGCACCGCCGCCGTCTGCCGCCTTCGGGCGGGTACTTCCCCTCGCAATAAAAGACTCGACTGGGATTCGGCCGACTGGAGCCGCATCTTGGGGCGATTGGGGGTCCTCGAGCGCACACCTCCCCGGTGGGGGGCTACTCATCCCTCCCGTTCGCTACCTTCTTCCTCGAAGCGAATGCGCACGAGACCGCGACCTACGGCCCCGGCTGCCCTGGACCGGTACCACGAAACCGACCGGTATCGGGCGGAGAGGGAGTGGGCGCGGTACGAAGGGACCGGCCAGCGAGACCTCTGGCGCGAGCTCCGGGAGCGCTTTCTCCACCGCCATTCGGCACCGGCCCGATGGGCTCTCGACCTCGGCTCGGGTCCGGGTCGCTTCACCTTCGGTCTCGGAGACGAGTCCACGCGAAAGGTCGCTCTCGACGTCTCCCGAGAGATGCTTCGGTCGGGGAGGCGCCACCAGGAGCTCCTCGCTAAAGGCCCGGCACCTCGCTGGGTTCGAGGCGACGGCCGGGCTCCACCGTTCCCTCCGGCAGCGTTCGGTTCGGTTGCGCTCCTCGGAAACAGCCTCGGGTTCGCGGGAGCCTCCGCCGACCGCCTCCGGGATGCCGCGATGGCTCTCGTCGCCCCCGGAGGAACCCTGGTCGTCGAGGTTGCTCCGGGACCGGGAGAGCGGTCCCGCTACCTGACACGTCTCCCCGAGACCGCGATGGTCCGGTTCCTTCGGGCACCGGTCGCCGTCATCGTACGACGAGTGATGCGCGAAGGGTTCGACCGGATCCCTTACCGCCGCGAGACAAACGGGGAGTTCCGACGGATCTCCGCGGAAGAGCTGAGTCGCTTTCTCGTCGCCCACGGCTGGCAGGTTCTGGAGGGTCTCGCCGTCGCCCCCGCGCTGGGTCCGCTCGCCGCCCGGGTCGAAGCGGCTCGGGCCGACCCCAAAGCGTGGGACCACCTGCTCCAGGTGGAAGAGGAGCTCGGCCGCCAACCGGCGCGCTGGGACGCGGCAGCTGCGGTGGTAGTGGCGGCGCGCCGGCGTCCCGTGTAATGAGACAATTTAAGTAACGGCCGCCCCCCATCAATTTGGGAGAGCTTCTATGCCGCAGTCTGCGGCGGGGGAGCCAGCATCCCCTGCCTCCCGTTCGGTCACCGTCCCCGGGCCTGCCGCCAAGGGCGCCGCGGGAAAGAAGGCTTCGGCAAGGGCGGCGGCGAGATCGACCGCAGCGGCCGCTCGCAGTCGGTCGGTGACCGTGCCTTCCAAAGAGGATTTCGACCACGCGAAGAACGATGCCCTGCTCCAGCTGCAGATCGGCCGCTCGGCTCACCTCTATACGATCCTGGTCTCCGCCGGGCTCGCCTTGGACGGCATTCTGATCCTGTTGTTCTACCCTCAGCTGCCCAAGCTCGGCTCGACGACCGGGGCGCACGCCCTCCTCAACTCGTTCTACCTCGTCATCCCCCTCCTCGCGGGCCTTGCCATCGCGGCAACAGGTCTCGCGGCGAAGTGGGAGACGTATCAGCTCTGGCCCTGGGAGACCCACTTCTCGGTCACGGTCGGGGCGCTCGCGGCCAACGCGCTCATCACCATCACCTACGGGTTGCGCCTTGCCGCGGTCAGGCCGTTCGCTTCTCTCTCCCTTTTCCCCTGGTTCTACCCCGTCGAGCTCGTGGGGATCTCGATCGCCGTCCTGGGGCTCGTGCTCACTTGGACCGGATGGTCGGGTCGGCAGGTGGCGGCCGCGCTCTGCGCGGTACTGCCGGTCTCGACCGCGCTGTTCGTCTACTTTCCGGGGAACACCGCGACCGTCTCGGGGGCCCTCGCCGTCAGCCTCTTCCTCTCGGCGATCTTCTACCAGACGTCGGGCTCGTTCCTCCACCTGATCTCCTCGGGGACTCGGCCGCACGAGCGAGAGCTGATCACCTCCGGACAGAGCCGGATGTTCCACATCGCCGAGGAGGTTCGCCAGCGGGAGGAGGCCGTCCAGTTCCGGGAGACCACCCTTATCAAGCGAGAGGCCGACGTCGAGAACGAGCACCTCTCCATCCAGCGGCAGCAGGACAGCTTGAAGCAGGCACGCGACCAGCTGGGCGAACTCGAAACGGACTACCGCCAACGCGCCGACTCGGTCTCGGACAAAGAGCGGACCTGGGCCGGCAAGATCGCAGAGATGGACGGCCGCGCCCGCCTCATCGACGACAAGACGAAGGCCCTCGAGCAACGAGAACAGGAGGTCACCCGCCTCCTTCCGCAGATCTCCACGAGGGAGCAACGCCTGGTCGACCGGGAGTCCGACCAGACGAAGCGCGACGTCGAGCTCACCCACCGTCAGCAGGAGCTGGAGTCGCGGGTCGCCGGCCTTGCGGAGACCGAAGCCCGGCTCGAGTCGCGGCGTAAGGAGCTCGACCAGAAGACCCAGGAGCTCCTGACGCGAGAGGGGGACGTCTCGGCCAGGGAGATCGGAGCGAAGACGGGGCCAGCGGTGCCGACCTCGGTGAGCCAGGATATCGCCAATCGTGAGGTCAAGCTTCAGCAGTTCAAGACGATCCTCGACGAGCAGAACGTCCTGCTCGGAAAGAAAGCCCGCCAGGTCGCCGACCGGGCGAAGGTCGCCGAGGAGGGCCTCAAACGGGTCGTTCACAAGGAGTCGGAACTCGCCGCGCGAGAAGCGACCGTCCGCCAGCGGGAGGCCGATCTCGGTGACCAGCTCAAGGCCGCGGGGGAGCAAAAGAAGCAGTACGAGACCGCGGCCCGGGACTCTACCGGTCGCCTCGAGGAGTACACTCGACAGACGGTCACGGCCGCCGAGAAGCAGGCCGAGCTCGATCGCACGCTGAAGGCGGTGACCGACCGCGAAGCCGGGGTCACCGCTCGGGAGGCGAAGTTGAAGGACCTGGCCCAGGACATCGAACGACGGGAGAGCGTCCTCACCTCCCGCGAGAGGACCCTTCAGGCTTCGGAGCAGGAGGTCAGCCTGCGTCGCCAGGCGTTGGGCCGGGGGGAGGACCTGGGGTTCACGAGCATGGCCGCGGTCGGGGCCGCCGGGGGCACGGAAGAAGTCGACCGTGCCGCCGTAGCCCGGGCCCTATCCGGGAAGACCCGAGGTATCCGCGACGTGAGCGGAGTCCCCCCGCCCGGTTCGGCGCCGGCGGAGCCGCAGACCTTGAGCGCCCCGAGAGACCGCCGGTTCCCCGACCGCCTCCCGACCGGCACATCGCGCCTGGACGACCTCCTCCTCGGAGGGATCCCTCCCCACGGACACCTCGTCCTCGTCGGGGACGCGTTCGTCGGGAAGGAGGTCGTGCTCTACGCTTTCGTAGCGGAGGGATTGAAACGCGGGGAACCGGTGATCCTGATCACCGCTTCGCGCTCCCCCGGCGAGGTCGCTCAGAGCCTCGGCATCGTGTTGCCCCAGTTCCGGGAGTACGAACAGATGGGGATGGTCCGCTGGATCGATGCCTCCGGTTCGGGAGCGAAGACCGACTCGATCCACACGGTCGTCAAGGGGTCGGACGACCGGGCCGGTATCCTCTCGAGCCTCGTGCAAGCGGCGAACGCGCTCGAATCCTCTCGCCCGCCCGGGTACCGGGTCGGGTTCCTCGGTCTTTCCGCGGTCCTAGCCCACGGTGACGAGCGGGCCGGCTTTTCGTTCCTGCAGAACGTGGTGGGGATCCTGAAGCCGAGGAACGCGTTGGTCGTCTACTCGCTCGAGGCCGGAGCGCTCAGCGAGGCCGCGGTCGAGACCCTCTTGAGCCGGATGGACGGCGCCCTCCTTTTCCGACAGGACCGCGACCGCCTCCTGCTCACGGTAAAGGGCTTCGGCGAGGTCGCGACGCGCGAGCAGATCGAGTGCCGCGCGACCCAGCGAGCCCTCATCGTCGGTTCGTTCGCGCTCGAACGGATCCGCTAACCCTCGGCCCGTACGGCCCGCGGAATCGGTGCTAACCGGGACCGTACTCGGTGCGGTCGGCGAGATACCGCGGCGCCTCGCCCCGGAAATACCGGGCCACGTTCTCCACGGCCTTCTCGAGGACGTACTCTTCCGACCCCGGCCCGAGGCCTGCGACATGCGGGCTGCCCACGAAGTTCGGACGGTCGGCGAACGGAAACCGGCTATAGAGCCGGCCGTGCTCGTAATCCTCGTCCCACCAGACGTCGAGGGCCGCGCGAAACGAGGGGTGCTCGACCAGATGGCGGTAGAGGGCTTCCTCGTTAACCGTCCCTGCGCGGCCGACGTTGACGAACACCGCTTCCGGTTTCATCGCGCCGAGGATCCGCCCATCGATCGTCCCGCGGGTCGAACGGGTCAGGGGGCGGGCCTCGAAGACGAAGTCTCCTTGAGCGACGGCTTCCTCGAGCGCGCTCGCGGGGTACATCGCCGCGCAACCCGGGGCGAGCTCTCCCGTCCGATTGACCCCGAGGACACGCATCTCGAAACCGCTCAAGCGCGCCGCGAGGGCACGGCCGATCTCGCCGTAACCGAGGACGACCGCGGTCCGGCGGAACAGGAGGCGGTGCTCGGGGGGAGGCCGCAGCGCTCCCCGGCGGACCTGGTCGTTCGCAGCGAGGAGGCTTCGGGCGGCCGCGAGCGCCAGCGCCAACGCGTGCTCCGACACGAACGGCGCGAACGCCCCGACGTTACCCGCGACCCGGACGCTCTGCGGGAACCGGTCGAACGGGAAGCCGTCCATGCCGGTGTAGATCCGCTGGACGAACGCGAGATGCGGGGTCATCGTCGGTGCGTAACCAGGGAGCTCCCGGTCGAGTGACCCGACCAGCATCGCCTCGACGGAGCTCCACGTCACGGGGGCGGACCCGTCGGCATAGGTCCAAGGAATCCCCGCGAGACCCAGCGAGACCGCGCGGGCGGTCGGATCCCGACGACGCAGCGTCACCAGGAGCCGGGGCGCGGAAGTCGACACGGAGGACGCATTCCGGTGTCGGTCTTGAGGTCCCCTACGAGTCTCTTCGTCGCAGCAGGAGGTCCCGTTCCCATCCACGGACCCGCTATCTACCTCACCGGAACTGGGACGCCAAGGGGCGGGTACCGCGCAGATGGCGTCCGTGACGATCGACCTCTGGCACACGCTCATCTACCTCGAGCCCGAGGACGAAGAGGCGTACATGCAGGCCCAGGTGAGCATCGCGACCGAGGTGCTCGCATCGTCTCCGCGACGACCCGGTGCGTCCGGGTCGACCCGGGAGGAGCTAGAACGGGCGTTCGAACGAGAGTATGCCCGAGCCGTGGCGGAGTCGGGTCAGGGTCACACGGTCACCCCGGCCGAGCAGCTCGAGCGGGCCGCAAGGTCGACCGGCCGGGACGCCTCGCCCGACCGCTATCTGCGCGGGCTCGCCGAAGAGATCGACCGGCTTCCGTTCGAGCGCGCACCCCGGGCGTTCGGGTTTCTGGACGCGCTCAAGGGCGATGGTTACCACCTCGGCCTGATCTCGAACACGGTCGGCGAACCGGGACGATTTCTGCGACCGGTGCTCGAGCGCATGGGCTTCCAGCCGTACTTCGAGACCTACGTCTTCAGCGACGAACACCCCTGGACGAAACCTTCGCCCGAGATCTTTCGGGCGGCGCTCGCCGGCCTCGGGGACCCTCCGGACCGGGCGGTGCATATCGGAGATGGCTGGTCGGACGTCGAGGGCGCAAAACGAGCCGGCCTGCGCGCGGCTATTCTCTATACCGAGCTCAACCACTACGGTGCGCGATACAAGGAGCTGTTCCTCCCGCCCGGCTGGGACCGACCCGAGACCGAGCACGTCGCGGCCAACCTCGAAGAGGCCCTGACAGAGATTCGCGGCCTTCTGCCGGCGGTGTAAGCTCAGAGGGACCGGGCTACTCCTCGCCCATGTGGCGAGGCTTCGGTATTACCTTCGGCTGGTCGGCGTCGGTCGGCATCCCCGTCTTTCCGGCGAGAATGTCGCAGTCCCTCCAGTTGATTCCGACCGTAACCTTCGGGAACGCGACCTTGAGCGTGTAGTTCGCGATCTTTCCGATTACGAGCCCCTGCGCCCCCGGGACCAGGTTCGGGTTCATCACGGAGAGGTCGCGGGTCAGGATCACCCGCGTCTCTCCGAAGACGATCTTGGAAAGCTCGTTTCGGTCGTCCATGAGCGAACTGCGCCCTAGGTCCTGCCCGAGGCAGGGGTGGATGCCCGGGCGGAGATAAGGGATGACCCGAGCCCGTTTTCAAGAACGCGCGAACCGCAGCGGAAACCGAGGGCTTTGCCCTGTAACAGTTATCTTCCGTCGAAAAGAGCAATTATCTACTAGGAACCCGTGGCCGACTTAATATGCCAGATTCGTCGGTTACGATGGAAACGGCAAGGGGGATGGAGGAAGCTCCTCCGAAGATGGAGGAGAAACCGGAATGGTGGGCCAGTCCGGCCGTTGTGGGCCTAATGGGATTCGGGACCACGACGATGATCGCGGGACTCAGCAACCTTCCGACGCCGTACTCGGCCGGTTTCGCGGGAAACTGGGCCATCTACGGGATGGCCCTCGCGTTCGGCGGAACGGCCCAGTTCGTCGCGGGGACGATCGCCCTGCGAAAGGGGAACATGTTCGCGGGCTCGGCGTTCATCGGCTACGGGGCGTTCTGGCTCGCCTTCACCCTGATGCTGGTTGACTTCACGGGTCAGTACGACGCGGCCGTGGGCGGACCCGCTGGATTCCTCTGGGCGATTGCGGCGTTCGCGTTCATCTGGATGATGTTCACCTTCACCTTCCTGATCAATTCGCCGAAGCACGGATGGGGCATCTTCATGGTGTTCCTGTTCCTGTTCATCGCGTTCCTGCTGCTGACGATCAAGTTCTACAGCATCGCATCGGGCGCTTCGACGTTCGGGCCGGGTGGATCGGCTAACTGGCTGGTCGGTGGGGAGATCATCTTC
>JASHTB010000050.1 GCA_030040775.1 Thermoplasmata archaeon
ATACCGGAAGCTCTTTCGCGTCGACCCGGACTCGCCCGTCCATTCAAGAAGGATGACCGCGTACCGTCCCGCCTCCGACCGGCGCACCGCGTCCCATCCGACCAAGGCGTTGTGGAACAACTCGGGTACTTCGTCGAACGTCGCAAGCCGCTTCGCGTTCTCCTCGACCTGGGTCTTCCACCGTCGGGCGAGCGCGAGGAACGAGCTCTCGGCATACACGAACGGGAGCCGATCCCCGACCTTCTCGGCGAGGCGGCCGGCCGGCCCTCGGGGTTTGGCGTACAGCCCGATAAGGCCTCGAACCCGTCCGGCGACCCGGCCGACCCGGCCCTCGTTCGACTCGGGGAACCAAGGGTCGAGTAGTCCTAGGATCCCTCCTAGCTGCTGTCCGACCGTCGAGCGGGGGGGAAGGCCCGGGGGCAGCGTGAGGACCGGGACGCCGTCGGCGTTGGCCCGTTCTGCGAGCGCTCCTCCTGAAGTCACGACGGTCCGGCGGGCACCGGCCCGACGGGTGGCATCGTAGGCCTGCAGGGTCTCCCAGGTGTTCCCCGAGTAGCTCACGAGGATCACGTGGGTCCGCTCGTTGACCGACCGCGGGAGCTCCGGGGAACGAAGGACCGATAGCTCGATCGGACTCTCGGCGGTGACGAACCCCCGGGCGAGGTCGGCCGCAATGGCCGAGCCGCCCATCCCGACCGCCACGACCGACGGACGGCCGTCGAGTGCCGAGGGAGCTAGTTCCCGCCCAGCGCGAAACCCGTCCTCGAGAGCCTGGGGAAGCATTGCAGCGAGGGCTCGCATCCGGATCGGTCCGTCGGTGCCGGTGGGGGGCATCGGTCGCCGGGGCGCGATGGACAAGATATCGCTTGCGGAGGCGTGACCTCCGCCGCCCTGAGGGAAGCTTCAAGAAGCCCGGCCCGCCATCAGAGTAGCGCGCGCAGCGCTCCTCGGAGCGTGCGCACAGGCGAACCGACGGTGGCCGACCCAAACGCGTCCGGTCTCTCGACGGACCGGCGTGTTTCAACCGGGAGCGCCGGCCTCGACGCGATGCTCGAGGGCGGGCTGCTCTCTCGTCGGCCCTACCTGGTCGTGGGTCCCTCGGGAACCGGCAAGACGACGCTCGCCCTTCAGTTCCTGGTGGAGGGAGTCCGCCGGGGCGAGCGGGGACTGTTCGTGACGGTGGAGGAGCCTCCGAACGAGATCCGCGTCAACCACCGCGGCCTCGGCCCGGCGCTGGACGAGGTCGAGGTGTTCGATGCGATCCCCGACATCATGCGCTACGAACGGGTCCCGTTCAAGGACATCGCCTCCGTCCGGTCGGTCAACGCGTTCAAGCACGTCCCGCTCACCATCCGGCGCTCGCCCGAGCTCTCCGCGGTCGAGGTGACGATGACCGCCCTCGAGCAGATGCTCCGCACCGAGGTCCAGCGACGCAGCTATTCCCGCCTCGTGATCGACTCGCTGACCGCATTGCAGTACTTCTGCATGAAGGGGTTCGACCCGGTCGCGGGCGGCCAGGCGTTCCTACGGTTCGTCTCCGACCTGCACGTGACGACGATCCTCACGGTCGAGTCCCCGCTTGAGGACGTCGAGACCCCCGAGCGGATGCTCGCCCGGGGCGAGATACGGCTGTTCCGCTGGGAGCTCGACGAGCGGACCGTCCGGGCGATCGGCGTCGAGAAGTTCCGGGGAAGCGCCCACGACGTCCGGCTTCATCCGTACCGGATCGGATCGCAAGGGATCGACGTCAACCTGGACGTGACGATCTCCCGGGACACCCGACAGATCATGGAACCGATGCGCGTTTCCGCCATCCTGCCGCAGGTCGCCGCCACCCTGCTCGAGCAGGAGGTGATCTCGCCGATCGACCCTCTCGCCGAGCAGGTACGGGACTTCGTGACGGTCGGCACGGACCTCTCTTCGATCCGGGTCGAGATCGAGTCGGCGTTGAGCGCGGCGGCCGCGCTCGACCCCGATCGAGCCGGGGCGCATCTCGCCCGCGCGAACTCGCTGCTCATCGGCCTCGCGACTTCGCTGCGGGAAGGGCCGCTTGCGTCGCGGACCGGGGAGCCGAAGGTCGGGGAGGCCTACCAGCGAATCGTCCAACGCAGCGAGGCCGCCCGGGTGGGCCTCCCGCCCACGAAGCTCCCGCCACCGAAGGTGCTCGAGGTCCAGCTCGAGTGGCTGCTCTCCCTGATTCGACCGCCCTCGGTAGGAGCCGTCGCGGCCGAAGCCGAGGCGGAAGTCCCATCCGTACCCGCACGCGTGACAGCGCCGGTAATCGCGCCGGCAACCACGCCCGTAACCGCGCCCGTAACCGCGCCTCCGGCCTCCAAACCCAGCCGGGTTCCTGTGGGGGTCCAGGTCCCGTCGCTCCCGGCACCGGCGCTCGAATCGCCTGCTCCCGTCCCGATGGCCGTTGCGGCCAAGCCGGTTCCCTCGGTCCCCGCAGAACTCAGCGCGGCGGCGACCTCGAGCGCTGCCCCTCACGCTTCGGTCTCGTCTACCCCCACCGCGGCGGCCCCCGTCCTAGCTGT
>JASHTB010000051.1 GCA_030040775.1 Thermoplasmata archaeon
GATGATCTCCTTGGCCACTCCTTGGCCGATCAAACTGGGGACCGACCCGATCACGCTCTCAAGCCACTACGACGCGGTGAGGGAGGCGTACGTCCTCTGCACCCTCAGCGGGGACCCCGTCGACGAGATCATCGCAGGGAAGTGGGGCAAGCTCGAAGGTCCGTACCGGACCATCGAAGCGGGTCATTGGCCGATGATCACGAAACCCAAAGAGCTGGCCGAGGACCTGCTCGCCCTCGCGAAGTGAACAGACTCGGAACTCAGGCCAGCGGGACCTCCGCGACGGCTTCCTGCGCCCTCTCTCCCGTCGCCTTATGATCCGCACGAAACGAGCGTACGAGCCTGCCTCCCCGGGGGATGGCCGACGGATTCTAATCGACCGACTCTGGCCCCGAGGCGTGACGAAGGCAGAAGCCGAGATCGACGAATGGCGTCGGGATTTAGCGCCGAGCGACGAGCTTCGAGTCTGGTTTCGCCATGACCCGATGAGATTCCCTCGCTTCCGAGAACGGTACCGAGAAGAGCTGCTCGAGCACCGGGACGCGCTCGCGTCGCTAGCGTCCGAGTCCCGGCGACGACCCTTGACGCTGGTCTACGCCGCCAAGGACTCGGAGCGCTCGAACGCCGTGGTCTTGAAGGAGCTTCTCGAAGAGGTCCTTTCACGAGACAGCTCGGCTCGAGAAGGAAAGTTGCGCCGAGGATATTCGTGATGAACTAGTGGGGAGGGGGTCCTGACGGGGATCCCGCTTCCCCCGCCTCCACGGGGAGTGACTCGGCGCGGGCGCCGAGAGGGACCGCTCCCGGTGGGGGAACGCCTCCTCGGACCCGGCGCTGAGCCCGTTCGACGTACGTGCGCAAGAAGTCCTCCTCCTGTTTCCTCGATATCCACTTCTGTCGCGAGAGCTCTCCGAGCCCGACGCGCAGACGATCGAGGACATCCGGGTCGACCAGTACGTCGGCGGCCCGCGTGAGCTCCTGGGTCGCCGACGCGAGCCACGGGTCTCGGGCCAGCGCCTCTTCCATCGTCGGCCGGAGCATCTTGTCGAACTGGGCGGTCCTCGGTTCGAGGGGCAGCACGATCCCTCCGAACAGCCGCTTGAGGGCCCCCCCCACCCCGAGGGTGGTCCGCACTTGCATCGGCGGAAACACCAGCTGACGGACTCCGCGTGAACCCCGGAGGGTCGCGACCCAGATCGGGAACCAGATCACGCTCACGGTGGCGAGCGACGGAAGGGGGAGAAAGTATCCAGAGAGGAGATTGCGCTGGGTCGTGCGGGCGGCAATCTGACCGTCTACCGATTGGAGGATCTCCGCGCTGGCCGCAACGTAATCGTCGCGGAACAGCTCGAGCTGGGCGAGTGCCTGAGCGCTGGCGCGCTCGATCTGAATGACCTTCTCGATCGCGCGCTCCTGGTCCGCCCGCTGGAGCTCGTGCACCCGCTCGATCATCCGACGGCTCTCCGCGATCTGGCGGTTCGCGTTGCGGACGTCGGCGCGGGCCTGCTTGCCCCTCGCCTCGTGGGGTGCCGGGTCGGATCGACGGTGGTTCGCTCGAAAGGCGAGCGTGTCGGCGGTCGCCATGGCGGTCTCGCTGTGAGCGACCGCTGCCTGACTCTTCCGGATGACCTCGAGGTACCGGAGGACCTCCGCATGATGGGCCTGCTGGAGCCGGGCGACCTCCTCCTCGGCCTGAGCGAGCGCGCCCTGGACCTGAGCCTGGGACTCTTCCTGCTTTCGCCGGTACTCCTCTTCCACCCGAATCCGCGTCGCGGAGAGGGTCCCGTCCAGCTGGGAGTGGAATTCGTCGAGGGTTCGAAGGTCGGACTCGAACCGCTCGAGCCAAGAGCGCATCTGCTGGACGAGATTCTCGTACCAGTCGACCTTGTGCCGGGCGGGTAGGAACCCGGCGTGCGCAGCCTGCGGGTCGGTGCGGAATTGGCTCTGCGAGAGGACGTCGAACAGGAGCGGGGGGTCGAGCGGGAGGAATCCTTCCACGGTCAACACCTCGGCGCCGGCGTCGCGCGAGAAGTACGGCAGGAGCGCTTTCACCTGGGTGAGGTGCTGCGGCGGGGTCAGAGACCGGTCGAGCAGGGGCTTCACCCCGTCGACCGAGGGCAGGAGGGTGTACCGAAACGTCCGCTTCCACGACCCGGTTCCGTCGAAGATCGCGGCCTCCGTGCTCCCTGGAATGTGGACGACCAGGAACGGCCAGAACAGCTGGGCGACGGCATCGACCTCCTCGTCGAATCCCGAGGCGAACCGGCTCAGGATCGCCCGACGGTCGGTCTCGACCGCGATGAGGATCGTGGCCAGGATCGTCGGTTCGGAGAGCTCTCGCATCGACCCCGACTTATCGGTGACCATCGCGAACCCGAGCGTGACCTCATCCGGCTGCCAGGCGGGAGGAGGCTGCACGACCGAGCCGCGACGCGGCTGGGTCCGGGCGACGCGCTTGGCGAGGTCGTCGAACGTCTCCTTCGTCCGGGGGGCAAGGGGCCCGACGGGCGAGGCCGGGGTCGAGGCCGGTTCGTCCGGCGGGGCGAAGATGGTGGGCGGGGCGCCTCCCTCCGCGTTCACGCCGACGGGGCCTTCGGCTTCCGGAGGAGAGGCCGACGGGTTCCCGGCGCCGGCATCTTCCGGAATGTCAGAATCGCCCTCTCGCCCCGTCCCGGAGGCGGGCGGGAGCTGGTCTTTCGCCTTCTTTTTTGGCGACCGTTCCCGGGTGGCCAC
>JASHTB010000052.1 GCA_030040775.1 Thermoplasmata archaeon
CCCGGTACGCTCGCCTGTTCTCCTCGGTATGGGTCGCGGGAGAGCCGGTGGTCTACGACGGCCGCCTGACCGGCCGACGGCCCGGCCGAGTGCTCGCGCACTCGTTGCGGGAGGCTCCCGCCGTCGCCTCCTAGATCGGGCTTCGAAAATCGAGCTGCCCATCGCCCTTCCAGAGCCGGGCCGGTCCTCGAGGAAGAGGGGCGGAAGGAACACGAAAGCGACGACGATCCGCGCGACCGTGATACCGGTGAACGCGGCGGTCTCGCTCGGAGATCGGTTCGCGGACCGATACGGAAGGCGCGCTGCTCGACGGAACGGTTGACCGACGACTCGGGCGAGAGGGACCCAGTGGGCCCCGCCCCGGACGCGCATTCGAGGCATGTCCCGCGGGGGCCTTGTCATGCCAACTCGCGCTCGTATTGATGGGCAAATGCGGAGGCCCCTCCTGCGCACACGCACCGGCCGTGATAGTGAGTCCAGGGCATCGGTGCGCCGCGGCCCGTAACAGAACAAGTCTGAAATAGGCGGACCGAGAGAAACGTATGGAGCGAGCCCCTCGATCGGCCCGCTCCTGTCATGGGAAAAAGCCGGGTGACTCCGCTCCTACTGCTAGCCGTTGTGGCCGTATTGGTGGGGTCGGGATCCCTCGGCGCGGCGCCCGCAGAGATGGTCCACTGGTTCTCTCTCTCCTCGGATTACCGAGGTCCGCAACCGGTCGGGTCGGCACCGATCGCCGTGTCATCGCCCAATCCCAAGCCGGCGTCGACGCACGGGACCTCCGTCGTGACTTCCCGGGCCGCGGGAAGCCCTGCTTCGGTCAGCCTCAAAGCGGGCTGGCAGGGCCTGAACTACTCGAGCTCCTGCGTTACCACCTGCCTCCCGGCCGACCCCGACGTCGCCACCGGCAACGGCTACGTCTTCGAGGTCGCCAACACAGAGTTCCGGATCTGGACGACCGCCGGCGTGCTCGTACGCAACGCGAGCCTCGGTTCTACCGACCTGTTCGGCACGGGAACCGACGCGCTGGCGGCCCCTCAGGTCGTCTACGACTCGAGCACTCAGCGATGGTTCGCTTCGGTCGAGGACGTTACCCATGACCAGATACTCTACGGGGGAAGCCTGACCAGCGACCCGACCGGGTCGTGGAACATCCAGCGTTTCGCTCTCCCGGGAGGAGAGATAGGTTACGTTCCGACCCAGCCCGACCTCGCCGTGGACTCGCTCAACCTGGTCGTCACCACCAACGTGTACTCGGGGGGTGTCTTTGAAGGAGCTCAGGTCTTCGAGGCGAACAAGAGCGAGGTCCTCGCCGACACCGGCGTCTCGACCTACAACAACGCTCTCAGTCCGAGCAACGAATCGCTCACGCCCGCCGAGCCCACGGGACCCACACCCTGGATCTACTTGGTGAGCGACGGAACAGGAGGGAATTCGCTGTTCCTCTGGAATCTTTCCGGCTCGCCAGGGAGCGCAACGAATCCTCCCGTCATCAAGGGACCGGCCACGCTCGCGAGCGTCACGGTATCCCCGCCCGCGGCCAGCCAGGAAGATACCCCGAACCTCATCTCCACCGGCACCGCACGGGTCGAGGATGCGGTCTGGCAGGACGGGACCTTGTGGGCCTCGGCGACCGTCTCCTGCACCCCCGCTGGCGACCAGACCGTCCGAGCGTGCCTCCACCTGTGGGAGCTATCCACGGCCTCCGACAGCGTGCTCCAGGACTTCAACTGGACCACCGGGGCAGGAACGTACGACTTCTACCCCGCGATAGCGGTGGACGCCGGCGGCGACCTCGCCGTCGTGTTCGAAGAGTCCTCCGCCTCCCTCTACCCGGGGGTCTATGCGACCGCTCAATCCGCGGCCGACCCGCCCGGTTCTCTCGAGCCAGCCCAGACGGTCAAGGCCGGCACCGGGCCGGACAACCCTACCGTGGGCTGCTCGCTCGGGGTGTGCCCGTTCGGGAACTACTCCGGCGCAGCCGTTTCACCCCTCGCCGCGGACACGTTCGTGCTCGCGGGCGAGTACTCTGGAGCCGACTACGCCACCAATGCCTGGCACACCTGGGTCCGCTCCCTCACGGTCGCCGACACCTATCGGGTCGTCTTCACGGAGAGCAACCTGCCCGCCGGGACGCTTTGGTCCGTGACCGTCGACGGTGCGGTCTCGAACTCGACGACCTCCACGATCACGCTGAACAAGACCAACGGCGCCTATTCCTTCACGGTGCTCTCTCCGCTCTCGGCCGGGACCGGCGTCCGGCTCGTCTCGAACGTCTCGGCCGGTTCGTTCTCCGTCGCCTCGGCTCCGGTCGAGGTCCCGATCAACTTCACCGAGCAGTTCGCGCTCAGCACCGCCGCGTCACCCTCGGGGGCCGGGACCGTTTTGCCGGCAGAAGGCTGGTTCAATGCCAGCGCTTCCGTGAGCGTGGGCGCCCTCGCCGGCCCCGGCCATGCCTTCGCCGACTGGTCCGGTTCGGGCCCTGGCTCGTACTCGGGAACGGCGAATCCCGCCGTGGTCGTGATGGAGGGGCCGGTGACCGAGGAAGCCCAGTTCTTGACGGCAGTCACCTACACGGTGACCTTCACCGAGAACGGGCTACCGACGGCGGCGGCTTGGACGGTCGCGCTCAACGGTCTCTCGAACAGTTCTTCGGGGACCTCGCTGACGTTCAACGAGCCCAATGGGACGTACTCGTTCTACCTGGCCGGCATCGTTCCTGGGGCCGCCGGCACCCGCTACCTAGCGAGTCCTACCACCGGCAGCTTCGAAATCTCAGGAGCTTCCGTCCTCGAGCCGATCTCGTACGCAACGCAGTACGAGCTTACGACCTCGGTCGCCCCGTCGGGCTCCGGCACGGTCAGCCCCGACGGGGGATGGTTCAACGCGAGCAGCGAGGTCACGCTCAGCGCTCTCGCGGGACCGGGCTATTCGTTCGTCTCGTGGCAGGGAACGGGAACAGGAAACTACTCCGGTGCTCAGGACCCCGCCACAGTCAGCCTCCTCGCACCAATCTCAGAGGTCGCCCGGTTCGCGGCCGTCGCCCCC
>JASHTB010000053.1 GCA_030040775.1 Thermoplasmata archaeon
GGAAACGGGCCGTCGAGCTGGTGGCCCGGGCGAACGTGGGAAGACCCGGACCGATCGTGCTCACGGCGGGCTACCCGGTGGAAGGCCGGCCCACCAACCTCGTCACCCTGGTCGATTAGGGGCTCGGACGGCCCGGGGAGCCGAAGGCGGCAGCACCGCCGGGGCTCTGGTCGGGCCGCGTCGGCCGCTCACCCAGGCGAGCAGCGGCAACGGACCCAGCGCGACGGCGGCCGCGAACCACCAGGCTCCCGTGTACCCGATGGTACCCGCGAGGTAGCCGAAGGCGATGGCGAGGCCGCTTCCGAGAAAGATCTGGATCGAGTTCAGGAACGCGAGGCCGAGCGCGAGCGTCTCGCCGCGGGACTCCGGCAGATACGAGGGAAGGAGGTAGAGCACGGCGAAGACGACCCCGTCCGCAAACCCGAGGAGGACGAACAGCGGTACGAGCCCGAGGATCGAAACGAGCGGGATGAAGAACACGGCCACGCCCGTCGTCGCTCCCCAGAGCAGCAGCAGGCCCTTCATCTCACCGGTGCGTTCCCCGAGCCAGCCACCGACCGGACCGCCGGGGACCTCGAGGATGATCATGACCGTCGGTAGCGCCGCCGCGAGCGCGATCGGCCAGGCGGAGTGGGCTTGGCTCGCGAACGCGACGAAGTACTGGGGTACGATGAAGAACGCTGCCCAGAGCCCGGAGGTACTGAGGGACAGAGCCCAGATCGAACGGGACCGCAGGACCGGCGTCGCCGCATCCCAGAGGGGTCGCAATCCTCGGTGCTCCGAGACGGCCTCGGTCCGGGGCAGCGCGAACGGGGCCACGACGGCCATCGCGAGGAGCCCGGCGCCTCCGACGATCAGGGTGGCGGGCCAGCCGAAGGCAGCCCCCACGAGGGCGCCGCCGAAGAGACCGACCGCCGAGCCGACCGCGAAGCCGGCGTTGTAGAGTCCGATGATCGGTCCCCGGGTCCCGACCGGAAAGTACGAGGTCACGAGGCCGAGCGCCGGCGCGAAGAAGAACGCAGCCCCGGCTCCGGCCCCGAAACGAAGCCCGGCGAGAACGTACCAGTTCGGAGAGAACGCCGACGCGAACGCGAAGGACCCCATCAGGAACAGGGCGAAGATCGATACGGCCCGGTTCCCCCATCGGAGCGACGCGACCCCCGCCGGCAGCTGAAAGACCGCCGCGCCCAGGAGGAAGGCGCCGAGGACGACCCCGAGTTCGAAGGTCGTCGCGGGGAGGTCCCGGCCGAGGGCCGGGAGGACCCCTCCGATATTGTACCAGTTGAACGCGTAGACCGTCCGGGCGAGGAGCAGGGCGGCGGCGGCCACGCGCCGCCCGGAGCGGGTGAGCTCCGTCAGGCCGCTCCCGGGCCGAGGAGCCCATGCGTCTCGAAGTACCGTAGGAACCCTCGGGCCGCCAGCTCGTAGCCCGAGATGATCGACTCGCGCTCGTCCGGCGGAGTGGCTTCGAACGTCGCGATGTCGTACTCCCGTAGGCGCTTCGTCACGAACTCCGGGTCCGGTCGTTCTCGGGCCGCCGCGAGTGCGACGTCCCGCCACTGCTCGACCACCCCGCGGTACCGCCCGAGGTCCGCGGCGCCGTCGGGACTCGGTCCGAAGTGGCTGAAGAGGACGAGCCGAGGGTCCGTGCGACGCATAGCTTCGAGGCTCGCGAACAGGGCTTCGAGGTCGAGCTCGGGTGGGGGCACTGCCGGACGTAGGCGCGGGCTGTGCTCGAGCCGCACGCCCGCCCCGTCCCCGGTGAAGATCGCCCGAAGACGGGAGTCGAAGAACGCGAGGTGATGGCGAGCGTGGCCCGGGGTCGCGATCACGCGGAGCTCTCCGTCCCGTAGAGGAAAGTGCTCTCCGCCCTTCAGCGAGAAGAGCCGGGCGGCCGGCGCCGGCGCGATGACGCCCCACAGGGAGTCGGAGGCAGGTCCCCAGGCCCGCCGCGCGCTGGCGATGAGCCGCGTCGGGTCAACGAGGTGCGGAACGCCGATCTCGTGCGCGTAGAACTTCGCCCGCGGGAGGGACTCTGCCACCGCACCGAGACCCCCGGCGTGGTCGAGGTGGATGTGGGTGACGAAGACGTGGCGGACCTCCTCTCGGGCGACCCCGGCGCGGTCGATGGCGGAGAGCAACGCCTCTCGGCAGGTCGACGGTCCGGTCTCGATGAGCGTGAACCCTTCTTCCTCCGGGAGGAGGTAGGCGGCGACGAGCCCCTCCGTGTCGCGGAAGTCGAGGTCAAGCAGCTGACGACCCTCTCCGAGCTCCCGAACGGCTGCTCGCGCCATGGTAGCGGTCCGACCCCCTCAGTGTCCGAGGAGCGGGGTGAGGTAACCGGCGAAGATGAGCGTCAGCAGGGCCGTGAATGCTCCGACGAGGAGGAGGGCCGCGAGCCAGACGCTCTTGCGCCAGCGGTAGACGTTCGCCCCGTCCAGCGGTCCGAACGGAATCAGGTTGAAAGTCCCGAACCAGCCGTTCACCCACGCGACGAAGACGAGCAGCGAGGCGACCCAGGAGTGCGCTAGGAACGCGCCGAAGGCGCCGGCGAAGAAGACGAGAGCGAAGGT
>JASHTB010000054.1 GCA_030040775.1 Thermoplasmata archaeon
CGGGAGAGACCGCGTACACGGGCGTGGCGGAGAACTGGCTCGGTTCGAACGCGAAGATGTACTGGAGCCAGGCCGACGCCGACACCTACGAGCGCTGGTTCCGTCACGCCGGTTTCGAGCTGGTCCGGCGGTCACGGGTCGCCGAGCCGGGCGCTCACCACGCGATGTTCCTCCTCCGCAGGCCTTCCGGCTCCCGCAGGGCCGGAGCGTCGCTCGAGGAGCTGCCGGACGAGACCCGGGCCGGCCGCTCGCGCCCCCTCGGGGTACGCTCCGCCTCCCAGTAGCGCGGCCGACCCCCGAGGGTGCCTGCGTTTCGTCCCCTCTCCGAGACCGAGATACCCCCACCGACCGGTGGACGGGCTACGTCGGCGTTCCAGGTCCGTCTGTTCCGCACTCCCCGAGGCTACCTCGCTTGGGTCGACGGCCTCGGCACGGTCGAGGCACCCACCCGGGCCGAGGCACGGCGGGCCGCCCGGCGCTTCGTCTCCTCGGTGGTCGGAGGAGCGTTTCCCGACCGGCCGGACATCGAACCGGCCGGGGCGGTCGAGGTGCTGCGCTTTCGCCTTGACGTGCGGGCCGCTCGGGCCCGCGAGCGCGCAAGAGCCAAGCGGCCTACGGACGCATCGTCAGCTTGGGGACCTTGAGCTGCCAGACCCAGTAGTGCGCCTCAGGGTAGCCGCACCAGCGAATCCGCACCTCGCGGTCCTCGTAGTGACCGACCGGTTTTCCACACTTCGGACACCGCTCCTCCGACAGGGACCCCGGCTCTTTCGCATCGTCCACGGGGTCGAAAGGCTCCGCCGAGAGATGAGGTCAGCGGCCGCGCCGAGCTAGGGGAAACGAAAGCGCGGCCGGAGGCCGGCCTATCCCGAGCTCGGCCCGCCCGCGTCCCCGTTAGAGGCGGCGGGCGCGGAGCGGTCGGGACGGATCGACCCGACCACCCGGCGGAAGAGCACCGCGCCGAGGAGCGTCGTCACGATCGACATCAGCAGGATCTCCCCCAGCATCGTCTGGTCGAGAATGCCGTCCGCGAACCCGATCGACCCGACGATGAGCCCGATCTCGCCTCGGGGAATCATGCCGAAGGCGATGGCGCGCGACGGAGCGCTCGGCCATCGGAGCCGGGCGATCGGGTAGACCCCGAGGAACTTACCTCCCGCCGCGAGGAACGCGAGGAGGAGGGCCAGCGCAAGGAGCCCGGGGCCGAGAAGGGAGTGGACGTCAAACTCGGCCCCCGTCACGACGAAGAACAGCGAACCGAAGAGAACCAGAAGGACCTCGGTGAGCTGGCGGGTCCGGATGGCGACGAGGCTCTCCGCCACCGCCAGCCCCGCGATGAACGCCCCGATGACGGCGGAGAAACCGAGCGAGACGACGATCACGACCAGGACGAAGAGGAAGAGGAACGGCATCCCGACGGTCGCGCGGAGCCGAGGAAGCCGGAGGAGCCGAGGGATGATCAGGACCGAGGCGAGCAGGAGGACGACCCAGGCGACGACGAGCCCCACCACGCTGCCCGTGACGGCGAGGACGTCGAACCGGCCGCCGACGATGGTCAGGACCACCGACAACAGCACGAGGGCGACCACGTCGTCCAGGGCCGCGACGTTCATGTGGAACTCGCCTTCGGGCGTGACCGTGAGGCGTTCCCTCTGGAGCAACGACGCCACGACCGCCGAGCTGGTGGCGGCCGAGGCGACCGCGAGGAGCAGCGCGGCGTTCGTGGAGTAGAACTCTCGGAAGACGACGAAGGCCAGCCCGAACGGTACGAGGTCCCCCGCGATGGCCGCGGCGACCGCGGCGGCCCCGGCGCGGCGGAGGCCCGCAAATCCGCTTCCCAGTCCTGCGGCGAAGAGCAGGAGGATCACCGAGAAGTCCGCGAACAGCAGGACGTAGCTATTGACCTCGAAGATCGGGACCCCGAGGAGAGCGTTCAGCACCCCGCCGACCGCGAAGCCGCTCAGGACGATCCCGAGGAGGAGGTCGGAGACGAGGGTCGGGACCCCGAGCCTTTCGGAAAAGGAGCGAAGGAGCTCGGCGACCGCGAGGAAGACGAACACCTCGAGGAGCGCATAGTAGGCGGTCGCGGGGAGGAGCGTGAGCGGCATCGAGACGCGGAGAGGGCGAGCGGTTCTTGAGCCGTTGGCTCGTTCGGAACGCTAGCGTTCCTATTCGCGACCGAACCCGTGACGAAATCGGTGGGTGCTCTCGAACGGCCCGACTCCTAAGACCGCGTCGCCCGCCCGGAGTACCGCCCGGCGAGAGGCGCACCGGCCTCTCCGACTGAGAACAAATGTCAAATACCGTGCCCCGAGTGGCCGTGGCCTTGATGGCCGCGGCCCGTTCGGGGGCCGGTGGGATTGAAACGGTGAGCGAACGACCCGTGTCTCGCCCCCCCGGCGCCGAAGAGTACACCCGGTTCGAGCGTGCGCGGATCCTCGGCGCTCGGGCGCTGCAGGTGAGCCTGGGCGCGCCGATCCTGATCGACGTGCCGGCGACGCTGGTCGACCCGGTGGAGATCGCCGAGCTCGAGTTCGTGGCGGGCCGGATCCCGATCACGGTCCGGCGCGGTGCCCCGGCCTAGGGGGTAGGGTCCCTACACGCCCGCCGCCTCGAGCGCGCGGGAACAGGCACAGGCGGGGGGGACGGCGACCCGCGGAACGAAATCGGAGAGCAACCGGTGCATTCGCTCCGCGTTGCGGCGCATCGTCTCGACGATCTCTTTCATTTCCACGGGTCGTTCGGCCCAGACGTCAAAGTCGGTGACCATCGCGAGACAGACGTAGCAGGTCGCACGCTCTCGCGCGAGCGTTACCTCGGGGACGAGGGTCATGCCGATCACGTCGGCGAGGGTCCGGAAGAAGGCGGACTCGGCCCGCGTGCTGAACCGGGGTCCTTCGACGCAGACGTAGGTCTTCCGATCGGCGAACGGGGTCCCGGCCGTCCGCCCGGCCTCGACCGCGAACCGGGAGAGGTCGGGACAGAACGGGTCGGCGAGCGAAACGTGGTAGACGCGGCCGCCGTCGTAGAACGTCGTCGGCCGCTGTTTCGTGAAGTCCAGGAACTGGCTCGGAAGGACGAACGTCCCCGGCGGGAGCTCCTCGCGGAGCGAGCCGACGGAGTTGATGGCCACGATCGCGTCCGCGCCGAGTGACTTCAAGGCGTCGACGTTTGCCCGGTAGTTCACCCGGTGCGGGGGGATCGTGTGCCCGACGCCGTGCCGGGGAAGGAACAGCACTCGGACGCCGCCGACCTCGCCCTCCTCCACCGGGCCCGAGGGAGCTCCCCAGGCGGTCGAGACCCGGTGGCTCCTCTTCGCGCCCCCTTCGAAGAGGCCGGTGACCCCGGACCCCCCGATCACCGCCACCGTTCGGCGGGCGGCCTCGGTCACGACCCTCCCTCTTCTCGAGGGCGCGGCGGCTGCGCGCGAGCGAGGAAGCGGGCCATCACGACCTCGCCCCGGGTGCGCTCGAGGAGGGCCCGCGCGGTGTCCTGCTTCGGCTTCAGCGGCACGATCGCCCGCGTCGTGTCGAAGCGGAGGAGCGCCCGGGTCAACCGTTCCATCAGGCTGAGCGCCTCCTCCGCGCCCGCGAGGTCGTCGTGGGCGAGGCGGTCGAGGGCCAGGCGGCGGACCTCGCCGACGACGTCCCCGAGGCCGAGCAGATACGGTTCCGGGTCTACCCCGAGGTCGGCCGGGCCGGGGATCGGCTCCCGGGCGACGATCGCCCCCAGAAGGACCGCCTCGACCGCCTCCTGCAGAGCGTCGAGCGCGAGCGGCTCGTCTCCCCGCGCCTCTCGCTTCAGCCAGTCGGCGAGGTCGGCCATCGCGCGCCGGACCTCGGGGAGCTCGACGGAGGCCTGGCCCTCAAAGTGCAGGCGGGCCATCGTCCCCTGAGCGAGGCGACGCAGGCGCCGGGCGCGCTCGTAGAGGTCCTCGCGCCGCAGCTCTCGCTGACGTAGATGCGACTCAATCGTGGCCAGGATCCCTTCGCTGACGCCCGCGCGGGCGTCGGAGGCAGGGTCAGCGGAAGAGGGTGAACCGCTCCTCATCGCCCCCTCCGTCCAGCAGTCCGAATCGGACCCCCGCATCGAGCCACCCGTGCGCGTAGCTCACCGCCGCGAGCGCCCGGTCCCGGTCTCCCTCCGTCCGGAAATGCTCGGCGTCGGCGAGGTAGGCGCGGGCCATCGCGAGAAAATCGTCCGAGGCTCCCCGCAGCTGGGAGCGTTCGGGAGGCGCCGCCCGCACGCGGGCGAGGGCCTCCCGAGTCAGGCGCAGGTACTTCTCGAGCAGTGGTTCGTTCGTCACCGGACGGGCCGCGTATCCGCGCCGGCGATATAACCGTCCCAACGCGCCGCGGCGCCCGAACGACCGAGGCTAGCGGGACGCCGTCCGCTCCCGGACGGACCTCCAGGTAAGATACGGCACGAACCCGGGCGCGCCGGGCGGGTGCAGGCTGAACACGGCCGAGAGGTGGTCGGGTTCTTCGAACCGGTACCGGAGCCACTGGCGGGGCCCCGGGGTGGCTGGGTCGCTCACGAGCCCGAACCCCTTCCCGTCCGGGTCGGGGTGAAGCTCCCGGTACCGGATGAGGTGGCCCTCACTGTCCCAGAAGATCCCGCGCATTTCGGAGTCGCTCTCCGCGAACACGATGAGCAGGTCCTCGTGGCGATACGCCGGGCGGCTCGCGGAGGCGAGGAACTCGCACCAGGCCTCTCGCACGAGGATCTGGCCTGCGAGCGCGAGGCGCCAGGACTCGCCTCCTCCGGTCGCCCGCCCCGGCTCTCCCTCACGGACCTCGTCCTTCCAGACGCCGACCAGGTAGCCGAGCGACTCAAACCCCATGGTCGTCCTCGGCCGAGCGGACCCTCCGCGCCCGGGGGCTTAGCCCTTGGGAACCTTCTCCCAGTCCTTGAGGAACCGGGCGAGTCCGACGTCCGTGAGCGGATGCTGGACGAGCTTCTCCATCACCGCATACGGCATCGTCACGATGTCGGCACCGACCTTCGCGGCCTCGAGTACGTGGACGGGGTGACGCACGCTCGCGACCAGGACCTTCGTGGGGAACCGGTAGTTGCGGTAGATCGTCACGATCTCGCGGATGAGGTCCATCCCGACCTGGCCCTG
>JASHTB010000055.1 GCA_030040775.1 Thermoplasmata archaeon
CCACGAGGACTCCCGTGTTGAGGAACTGCCGGGCCGGCAGAACGACGGGTTTCGACGTCATCCAGCCCTGGAGCTTCAGGAACGCGATGATGCTGCCCGCGATCGAGATCGAACCGATCACCGCTCCGGCGACACTGAGGGCCGCCGTCGTCCGGTTCGAAAGGCTCGAGAGGAGCTCCACGGCGGCGATCGCGGCCGCGGAGCCGCCGCCCATGCCGTTGAACATCGCGACCATCTGGGGCATCGCGGTCATCTTCACGACGCGAGCCCAGTACCACCCGCCGAGGCCGCCGATCGCGACCCCGACGAAGATCAGGAGGAAGTTCGAGAGGCCGGGGCTCAAGAACGTCACGACGACCGCGAGGAGCATCGCCATCCCCGCGTAGACGATCCCCCGCCGGGCGGTCGACGGACCGCTCATCGCCTTCAAGCCGAGGATGAAGACCAGGACCGCGACCACGTAGACCGCGTCGATCGCGTCCTGGACGTAGGCGGTCACGGGGCGCCTCCCCTACGCTTCGACCGGTCGAACATCGCCAGGATCCGGACGGTGACCATGTAACCGCCCGTCACGTTGAGCGCCCCCATGACGACGGCGACCAGGCCGATCGCCTGCTCGATCGGGTTCGTGGCGAGTCCGAGGGCGACGATCGCCCCGACCAGCACGATTCCGTGGATGAAGTTCGAGCCGCTCATGAGCGGCGTGTGGAGAAGCACCGGTACCCGGCTGATCACCTCGTAACCCACGAACGCGCCCAGGAGCGCGATGAACAGGGCGGTCCAGAGGTCCGCCGCCATCTAGTGGCCTCGGGCGAGCAGCTCAGCGGTCGGCGCGTGCCGCACCGTGCCCTCCGCGACGAGGAGGCTCGCGGCCAGGATCTCGTCGGAGTAGTCGGTAACCAGTCCTCCCTCCTTCGTCACGAGGAGGGTCAGGAACGACTGCAGGTTCTTCGCGTACATCAGGCTCGCATGGAACGGAAGCTGGCTCGGCAGGTTGAGCGGCCCCGCGACCGTCACGCCGTGAGCGACGAGGGTCTCCCCGGGCCGGGTGAGCACGCAGTTTCCTCCCGTCTCGGCGGCGAGGTCGACGATCACAGAGCCCGGGCGCATCCGCGCGACCATCTCCTCCCGGACGAGGATCGGAGCGCGACGGCCCGGGACCGCCGCGGTCGTGATGACGATGTCCGCGTCCGCGACCGCCTTCGCGACCATCTCCGCCTCTTGTTTCTTCTCCTCGTCGGTCAGCTCCCGGGCGTAGCCTCCGGCGGCCTCTGCGTTGATCTTGAGCTCGAGGAACTTCGCGCCGAGGCTTCGCACCTGCTCGCCCGCCGCGCGACGGACGTCGTACCCTTCCACGACCGCGCCGAGCCGCCTCGCGGTGGCGATCGCCATCAGGCCCGCGACGCCCGCCCCGAGGACCAGCACCTTCGCCGGGCGGATCGTCCCGGCCGCGGTAGTGAGCATCGGCAGGAATTTCGGAGTGAGCTCGGCGCCGATGAGGGTCGCTCGGTAGCCGGCGACCGTCGCCTGCGAGCTCAGGACGTCCATGCTCTGTGCCCGGGTGATGCGTGGGAGGAGCTCGAGGGCGAAGGCGGTGACCTTCCGGTCGCGCATCTCGGCGACCCGCTCGAGGTTTCGGCTGGCGTTGATTAGCGCGACGACGACCGTCCCAGGGGAGAGCGCCGCGACCTCCTCGGACGAAGGGCACTGCACCTGAAGGACGAGCCGGGCCCCGCTGAGGAGCTTCGCGCGGTCCGACTCGACCGTGGCACCGGCGGCACGGAACGCCTCGTCGGGGTACCCCGCCCGTTCGCCGGCACCGGCCTCCACGGTGACGGAAGCCCCGGATTTTGCGAGGGCCTTCACCACTTCCGGGACGAGCGCGACCCGGCGCTCGCCGGCCTCGGCCTCCTTAGGAACGGTGAGGGAAACCGGCATGGCGAATCGCGGCGAGCGACCGGGAACGAGATTATAACATAACGCCGGGCGAGAGCGTTTCGCCTCGGTCGGCGACCACGCCGGGCTCTAGCACGGCTCGCCGGTCGAGAAATGCCGTGCCCGTAGAGGAGACGAAAATACCCACGTCGTCTTTCTTTTAGAGTCTGCTCGGACGGCCTCCCGCCGAGCCGGATCCTCCATGAGCGAGCCGTTCGACCTCGTCATCATCGGGGGAGGAATCGTCGGCCTCTCGACCGCGCGGGTTTTCCACCGTCGCCGGCCCGACTGGACGGTCGGAGTGCTCGAGAAGGAAGAGGAGGTCGGGTTGCACCAGACAGGCCACTCGAGCGGCGTGGTCCATTCGGGCGTGTACTATCGGCCCGGTTCGCTCAAGGCCCGGCTGTGCCTCGAAGGTCGGGCGGCCCTGATCGACTTCGCCGAGCGGGAGCGCATTCCCGTTCGGACGGTGGGGAAGCTCATCGTCGCGGGGGACGACTCCGAGCTCCCTCGTCTGGAGGAGTTCGCGCACCGGGCCTCGGCGAACGGGATCGATTCCGTGCGACGGATCGGACCGCGCGAGCTGAAGGACCGCCTTCCCGGCGTGGCCGGTGTGGGCGCTCTCGACGTGCCTACGGCGGGCATCATCGACTATCCCGCGGTCGCGCGCCGGTTAAGGGAGCTATTGCAAAAAGAGGGCGTCGTGGTCGAGACGGGGCTCACCGTCCGGTCGGCCGCGGCCGGGGCGGACGGCTGGCGGCTCGAAGGAAACGGGAAGGAGCGCCGGGCCCGGTTCGTCGTGAACTGTGCGGGCCTGCAAGCGGACCTGGTCGCCGCGGCGATGGGCGTCCGCTCGCCCGTCGCGATCGTGCCGTTCCGGGGAGACTTCTTCCACCTTTCGCCTCGCCTGAAGGAGTCGATCCCGTGCCTCGTCTATCCGGTGCCGGACCCCGACCTTCCGTTCCTCGGGGTGCATCTCACGCCCACGGTGGACGGCGGGCTCCTCGCCGGCCCGAACGCCGCGCTGGCCCTCTCGCGAGAGGGGTATCGGCCCGGGCAGTGGGACCTCGAACAGCTCGCCCGCATGGCCCTCTTCCCCGGGACCCTCGGCCTGGCGCGGCGGTACGGACGATTCGCGGCGAGGGAGTGGATGCGCTCCTGGAGCCGGGGCTCCTACCTCGAGGCGATCCGCACGATCTGGCCCGACGTGAGACCGGACGACCTCGGGGTGCGCTCGAGCGGGGTGCGGGCGCAGGCCGTGCGCGCGGACGGGTCCCTCGAGGACGACTTCGTGATCGTCCGGGGCGAGCGAGCCCTGCACGTGGTGAACGCACCGAGCCCGGCGGCCACCGCCTCGTTCGCCATCGCCGAACGGATCGCGGACGCCGCGGGGGTCCCGCGTCCCCTCGGTGAGGAGAGTTCGAAGGGGCCAACGTTCATCTGACCGAGCCCCTCTCGCGCGACGATGGGCCAAGCTCGGTCGCGGTCCGCGTCGCTCCGCTATTTCGACCGGGTCGTGCACGGCGACGCGCGGTCGGTCCTCGACCGACTCCCGGCCGACTCGGTCCACCTTGCGATCACGAGTCCGCCGTACAACCTGAAGGTCCCGTATCGCGGCTACGGCGACGACCGGGCCCCCGACGAGTACCTACGCTGGCTCAAGGAGGTCTGGCAAACGCTCCACCGGGTCCTCGTCCCCGGCGGCCGGTTCGTGCTGAACGTCGCCCCGACGTCGATCAAGGATTTCCGACCGATCCACCACGACCTCTCGCGCGACCTGCGTGACCTCGGTTACATCATGCGGACCGAGATCATCTGGTACAAGCAGACGATGGGCCGTCGTACGGCGTGGGGCAGCTGGCGTAGTCCGTCCAACCCTCACATCGTCCCCTCCTGGGAGTACGTCCTGGTCTTCTCGAAGGGTCAGTGGAAGCTTTCCGGCGACCCGGCGGCGGTCGACATCACCGCCCGCGAGTTCGAGACGTTCTCGGACGGATTCTGGGCCATCCCTCCCGAGCGCCGGCGCGACGGACATCCCGCGCCGTTCCCGGAGGCGCTCATCGAACGACTCGTGAAGTTCTACAGCTACCGGGGGAACGTCGTTCTCGATATGTTCGCCGGGACCGGGACGGTGGCCGCGGTCGCCCGTCGTCTCGGCCGCCACTACCTGAACATCGACTCCTCGAGGGAGTACTGCCGGCTCGCGGCGGATCGAATCCGCGGGGCCACGCCACCGCCCGACGCCCCGATCCCCGCACCCCCTCGCTCGTTCGCCCTGCCGGCCTGACGCCGGGGGCCGCCGCCTATCCGGCCGACCGAGCGGCACGCCGAACGCGAGCGAGCCGAGAGACCGGCGACCCGAGTCCGACGTACCCGACCCCGTAGGCGCCCGCGGCCCAGGTGTCGAGGGTCCACGCCCGCTCCACCGGGTTACGACCGAGATAGCGGAGGTACTCTGCGGTCCGCCGCGCGACCTCGCGCCGCGCCGCGGCCGCGCCCACCCGCTCTACCAGGGTGCTGCCCCGGTACATCCGGCCGTAGTGGACCGACTGCCGGCGCAGCCACTCGGCGAAGTCGGGACGCCCATGGCGGAGCGCGACCCCGACCATGTCGCCGTACGACTCCTCGGCGTGGCCCAGCCAGCGGACCTGCCCGCTGACATTGCCGGGGTAGAACCGGAAGCGCGTGAGGCGGCGGTCGTCCAGATAGAGACCATACGGAGCGAGGACCCCGGCGAGGAAGAGATAGAGGTCCTCGAGCTGGGTCCTCTCGAACTCGTCTCCGAGCTCCCCCGCGAGGATCTCACGGCGGAGCGCCATGCTGCTCGTGTTGAACGTCGCGCACGTGCGGCGGGTCGCGATCTCGAGGAGGTCGGCTTTCTCCTCCCGACCCCGGTAGACCGGCCCGAGCGCATCGAAACCGGAGTCGGTCTCGTGGGAGCGCCACCGGTCGGGAGGGATCGCGCGACCGCCCTCGTCGATCACACGGACCCGGTTCCGATAGAATCCAAGGTCCGGGTAGCGAGCGAACACCGCGAGCAGCCGCTCGAGGCGGTCGGGTTCGAACTCGTCGTCGTCGTCAAGGAACGTCACGATCGGCGCGGCCGACGCGTTCACCGCTCGACGGAGCCACCGACCGATCCTCGGCTCCTCGTCGAACAGCACCGTGGCGCCGCTCTGCTCGAGCTCCCGGTCGAGGCCGGGGTCACGATAGTTCTTCGTGACGACGACCTCGTAGCGGGACGGGGGCAGAGTCTGGGCCCGCAAAGAGCGGAGCGCGAACGGCAGGAACCTGCGCCGCCCGTAGTCGCCGAGAACGACCGCGACCTCGCGCTCGGTTCCCACGGGCGTCTCACCCGCCGGCGGCGAAAGGCGCGGCGGACGGCCCCGGAGCCGACGACGGAAGCAGGCGGAGGGAGAGGTCCCGCACCGCCCGCTCGAGCAGCGGTTCGAGGTTCACCGTGTCGGCCCGGTTGTACCGAACGAGCCGTTCGAGCGCGCTTCGGTTCCCGCGTCGATACTCCTGCCAGAGCCGCACCGCGTCGATCCCGCCCAGCCCCTCGACCCCGGCCCGGTCCCCGACGCCCAGCGCGGCCTCGATCCGCTTGAGCCCTCCGGCGAGGCCGAGGCGGTAGAAGACGAAGCGCAGGTCGATGTGGACGGTCGGCACGATGAGCTCGGGAAAGGCGACGGCGAGGAACGGAACGTCGAAACGGCTGCCGTTGAACGTGACCAGGACTCGGTACCGGCGTAGGTAGGCGGGCAGCTCCTCAAGGTCGTCCCCCGCGACGAACGAGCGCGTTGCCTCCGCGCTGTGAACGCCGACGACCGTCACGATCCCTTCGTAGGGAGAGAGCCCCGTCGTCTCGATGTCGAGGAAGGCGGTCTCCCGGGCGAACTCGGGGTAGAGGCGCCAGTGTTCCCGCCCGGGGAGCCGCCGGCCGAACCACGCCGCGTCCCGCTCGGAGAGCGCTCGCTCGCTCGCTTCGAGGGCGCGCTCGAGGCGACCTCGGGCGGTCGGCGAGAGTCCGAGCGCTCCCTCGCGCTCGCGGAGCGTCTTCCAGTCGAGTACGCCCGCTCGCCACAGGTCGGCTTCCGTCATGGGACCGACCCCGGGAAGGTGCAGGAAGGTCTGGCGGAGCACGGAGGGGCGACGAGCGTCGCGGCTTATCCTTTCGGGCGTCGCGCGCCTACGGCCACGGGTCGGCGGACTCGACCGGGAGAGGACCGATCGGCGCGATGAGCCGCTTCACCGCGGCCCAGAACGCCTCCACCCGGTCCTTCGGGAGGCGCGAGCCGTAGAGGGGAGCCCGGTACTCCGCCTCGAGGAGCTCGGGGTCGTCCGTGTCCCAGACGAGACGGACGACGTAGCCGTCGTGCTCCTCCTCGAAGGAGAAGACCCGCTTCCTCGGGTCGGTCGGTACCGGATTCGGCTCGAGAAGTTCGAGCGGCGGCTCGGGCGGAGGGGGAGGTCCGGGGGTGAGCATCACGGGCGGGGGAGAAGGAGGGAGCGTCAGGCGGACCCACGCGACGACGGGCCAGCGCGTCCGGCTCACTCCGAGCGACGGCACGACCGGCTCCGAGCCACCGGACGGGAAAACGCCGGCGGGCCGGGCATGCCGCGGGCGAGGTTCGGGGAAAAAAAGAACCACACGCGTTCTGTGTAACTGCCAAGCGAAACCAGGTAACGTAGCTGCGGACGTTAGTGGCCGCGGGCTGAACGGATCGCCCGAGGGCTTTCCGCGTACACCCCGGCTCTATCGAGCTCGTCTTCTACGAATGTCCTTAGAGGTCTCTCTTTTTCGAGGGGGTTTCGGGCTTAGATGCTTTCAGCCCTTATCCCGTAGCGCGTGGCTGCTCAGCGATGCCCTGCCGGACAACTGATGGACTAGAGGCGCCGATTCCCCGTTCCTCTCGTACTGTGGGAACCTTCTCGTCAGAGACCCTTGCACTTCCGCCAAAAAGCAACACACCTGTCTC
>JASHTB010000056.1 GCA_030040775.1 Thermoplasmata archaeon
CGAGGGACGGCAGGACGCGAAGTTCCACAGCGAGGACGAGTCGAACCTTCTCATCGAGGACCTCGAGGTCCTCTGCGAGCGCCTCCGGGAGGACTTTCGACTGCACCCCGAGGAGAACGGCGCTTCCGTCATCGGGGACCTCACGATCAAGGAACGGAACCGCAAGGGGATCGTGAAGCGGATCAACTGCCGCGACGACGTCGGCGACGGGGGCTACTCGCTCCCGTTCAACGTCGAGAAGGAGAAGATCGAGTTCGTCGGGACCAACGCGAAGTTCGTCATCGCAATCGAATGCGGTGGCATGGTCGACCGCCTCGCCGAGAACAACTTCGACGAGGAGGAGAGCGCGATCCTCGTCCACCTGAAGGGGCAGCCGGCCCGTTCGACTCGGCGCTTCCTGAAGCGCATGACCGAGGAACTCGACCTGCCCGTCGTCGTCTTCACGGACGGAGACCCCTGGTCGTTCCGCATCTATGCTAGCGTCGCCTACGGGGCGATCAAGACCGCCCACCTATCGAACTACCTCGCGACGCCCTCGGCGCAGTTCCTCGGCGTGACCGCCTCGGACATCGAGAACTACGAACTCCCGTCCGACAAGCTCACTGACCAGGACGTCCGGGCCCTCCAGGCGGAACTCACCGACCCGCGCTTCGCGACCGCGGAGTGGCGGAGCGAGATCGAGCTGATGCTCAAGAACGGGAAGAAAGCCGAGCAGCAGTCGCTCGCGAAGTACGGTCTCAACTACGTGACCGAGCACTACCTCCCCGAGAAGCTGACCGACATGGGAGTCCTCTGAAACGCTCCTCCCGGGCCGGCTCGACGGGCGCCGTCGCCTCCCGCGCCCCGCCGACGGGCATGCCCGGGCGAGGAGCGGGGCCGGCCACCCGTCCGAACGCGATCGGCCTCAGGCCGCCCGGTGGCCGGTCGTCGAAGGTCGAAGCGATCGGCGTTCATCACCTTGTTCCACGCCGCGACAAAGTCGGCGACGAACTTCGCCTGAGCGTCGGCGGAGCCATAGACCTCGGCGAGGGCGCGCAGTTCGGAGTTCGAACCGAAGATGAGGTCGACCCGGGTGCCGGTCCACTTCAATTCGCCGGTCCTGCGGTCGTGTCCCTCGAACACATTCTCGTCCGAGGTTGCGCCCCACTCGGTGCGCATGTCCAACAGGTTCACGAAGAAGTCGGTGGTCAGCGTCTCGGGTCGCTTCGTGAAGACGCCGTGTCGGACCTGCCGGTAGTTCGCATTCAACACCCGCAGACCGCCCACGAGCACCGTCATCTCGGGCGCGGTCAGCGTCAGGAGTTGCGCCTTATCGAGCAGCAGCTCCTCGGCCGGCACGGTGAATCGGGCCCGGAGGTAGTTGCGGAATCCATCCGCCACCGGCTCGAGATAGCCGAAGGACTCCACATCGGTCTGCTCCTGGGAGGCGTCCGTACGGCCGGGCGCGAACGGGACGGTCACCCTGTGACCGGCCCGCTTCGCGGCCTGCTCGATCCCCGCGCAACCGCCGAGCACGATCAGGTCCGCCAGTGACACCCTCTTTCGGTCGGTCCGCTTGGAGTTGAATGCCTTCTGTACGCCTTCCAAGGTCGTCAGCACCTTGGCCAGTTGGGCCGGCTGGTTGACCTCCCAGTCCTTCTGGGGCGCCAGGCGGATGCGCGCCCCGTTCGCCCCTCCGCGCTTGTCGGAGCCGCGGAAGGTGGCGGCCGAGGCCCAGGCGGTCGAGACCAGCTGCGAGACGGAGAGACCCGAGGCCAGGATCCTGGCCTTCAGGTCCGCGAGGTCCCTCGCGTTGACGAGCCGGTGGTCGACGGCGGGAACCGGGTCCTGCCAGATGAGCTCCTCCGCCGGGACCTCGGGTCCGAGGTAGCGCGAGCGCGGGCCCATGTCGCGGTGCGTGAGCTTGAACCAGGCCCGGGCGAAGGCGTCCGCGAACTCCTCCGGGTGCTCGAAATAGCGTCGCGAGATCTTCTCGTAGACCGGATCCATCCGCAGCGCGAGGTCCGTCACCAGCATCGTGGGTGCGTGGTACTTGGAGGGGTCGAAGGCGTCCGGAATCGTCGCCGCGTCGCCTTTCGCCTTGAACTGGTAGGCGCCGGCCGGACTTTTCGTCAGTTCCCATTCGTAGCCGAACAGGTTCTGGAAGAAGTTGTAGCTCCACTTCGTCGGGGTCGTGGTCCAAGTGACCTCCGGACCGCCCCCGATCGTATCTTTGCCTTTGCCGGTGCCGAACTTGCTCTTCCACCCGAGGCCCATCTGCTCGATGGGCGCTGCCTCGGGCTCCGGGCCGACCAGCCTGGGGTCGCCGGCGCCGTGCGTTTTGCCGAACGAATGCCCGCCGGCGATGAGGGCGACGGTCTCTTCGTCGTTCATGGCCATCCGCTTGAACGTCTCCCGAATGTCCCGGGCCGCGGCTCGCGGATCCGGGTTGCTATTCGGCCCTTCGGGATTCACATAGATGAGGCCCATCTGCACGGCGGCGAGCGGGTTTTCGAGCTGCCGGTCCCCCGTGTAGCGTTTGTCGGCGAGCCAGGTCTCCTCCTTGCCCCAGTAGACGGATTCGTCCGGCTCCCAGACATCCGGTCGCCCGCCGCCGAAACCGAAGGTTTTGAAGCCCATCGACTCGAGCGCGACGTTCCCGGCGAGGACCATGAGGTCGGCCCAGGAGATCTGGCGGCCGTACTTCTGTTTGATCGGCCAGAGAAGCCGGCGCGCTCGATCGAGGAGCACATTGTCCGGCCAGGAGTTGAGCGGTGGGAAGCGCTGTTGACCCGCGCCCGCACCGCCGCGGCCGTCGCCAATGCGGTAGGTGCCCGCCGCGTGCCACGCCATCCGGATGAGAAGCCCCCCGTAGTGGCCGAAATCCGCCGGCCACCAGTCCTGGCTGTCCGTCAGCAGCGCCGCGAGGTCCTTCTTCAGCGCCTTGTAGTCGAGCTTTTCGAACTCTTCGGCGTAGCTAAACGACTCGCCCATCGGATTGGACAGGGACGAGTTCTGGCGGAGAATCTTGAGGTTCAGCCGGTTCGGCCACCAATCGCTGTTCGACCGCATTCCGACGTTGGTCGTCCCGTGCACGATCGGGCACTTGCCCTCTTCCTTCGGTTCGCTCATCTGCTCCTCCGACCTCCGATGGTCCGTCCGTTTCGTTCCCCGATGGGCTCCAAGTCCGCTTACCATCGAGCAAGTTAGACGGAGCTATTACGTACCGACTCGAACGAGCGGAATGACCGCCGCCGGGACTCTGGTCGGCCAGATCGGCCGCCGCCCGGGCGCTAACTAGCCCTCGTCGGATCGTCCGGGAACCGATGGGGTCAGACCAGCCCCAGCGCGGCGAGCCCCTCGGGGGTCAGTACGCCCGCGGCGTGCTCGGCGGGCGTGTAGACCAGAGAGCCCCCGGGTCGCTCCGCGCGATGCCAGGCGATCCCCTGCTCGGTGAACTCGGGACGCTCGGCCCGGACTTCGACTACCGGTTCGGTCAAACGCGGAGGGACCGTGACGCCGTCCTTCGCGACCGAGAGGATGTCGTTCGGCTCGTCGTAGACGATCCACGCCTGGGGGACGACGAGCTTCAGGTGTACGAGACGGGGACGGAACTGGCTCTCGCTCTCGGTCTCCGTACGAGAGAAGACGGCGAAGTCGGTCCCCTCGTAGTCCGCGAGGCGCTCGAACTGGAACGCGCGCTGGCGGAACTCGAGGACGTTGATCTCGAGGTCGGCCGCGGTCAGCACGCAGCTTCCAAGGCGACTTTCCTAGATAAGGTCGGAGCGGAGCGCCGGTTTCTGACGGAACCGTAATAAACGGTCGCCCGTACCCGCCGCCGACCGGTCTCCCTGAATGAAACGTTCCTCGCGAGTATGGAAGAAGCGCGGCCACATGCGGTGGAAGTGGCGCAAGAAGCGGATGCGCCGACGCATGCGGGCGCAGAAGATGCGTAAGCAGTAAAGGAGAGGTCCCCCCGGATCCGGTCCGGCCCCGTGGCCCGGAGACGCCGGGCGGCGGTCCTACCAGCCGAGTCGGTCGAGCTTGCGGGACGTCCGGGTCCCTTTCTTCCACGCCCGGTAGTGGTCCCGGCAGAGCGGTGCGCGACGCCCGCGGTCGGGGAGGTCGGAGAAGACCTTGCGGGCCTCGGCGAGCGCGAGGTGTCGGACCGCGGGAGCTGCGCACCCGGGGACTCCGCAGGGGTCTTCGACGTCGCCCGAGCTGGCCGTCATCGGCGACCCCGCTGGGCCAGCGCGTCGGCGACCAGGTCCGGCACGTCGTACGGGAAGCGCGCGACGCGCGCTCCGGCCTGCTCGAGCGCGGCGACCTTCGACTCGGCGGTCCCCTTGCCCCGCGTGATGATCGCCCCCGCGTGCCCCATCCGCTTTCCCTCCGGTGCGCTGCGACCGGCGATGTAGGCGACCACGGGCTTCGAGAAGTGATGCTTCACGTACTCCGCGGCATCCTCCTCCGCCGTTCCCCCGATCTCTCCCACGAGGACGACGAGGTCGGTCTCGGGGTCGTTCTCGAAGAACGGGAGCGCGTCGACGAACGAAGTCCCGACGACCGGGTCGCCGCCGAGTCCGATGCACGTTGACTGGCCGAGCCCGTGCTCCTTGATCCCGTTCACGATCTCGTAGGTCAGGGTCCCGCTCCGGGAGATGATGCCGACTCGGCCGGGGCGGAAGACGACGTTCGGAATGATCCCGACCTTGGACTTCCCCGGGGAGGCGATCCCCGGGCAGTTCGGTCCGATGATCCGGGTTCCCTTCGCCTTCGCGTAATGGTACATCACCAGCATGTCGTGGAACGGGATGTGCTCGGTCACGACCGTGGAAAGCCGAATTCCGGCATCGACGGCCTCCAGGAGCGCGTCCTTGGCCCACGGCGCGGGGACGAAGATGCACGAGGCGTTCGCACCGGTCCGGTCGACCGCTTCCTGTACCGAGTCGAAGACCGGAACGCCTTCGACCTCGCTCCCGCCCCTTCCGGGCGTCACCCCGGCGACGACCTGGGTCCCGAACGCCTTCATCTGGCGCGTGTGCGTCGTGCCCTGATGTCCGGTGATACCTTGGACCACGACGCGGGTGTCCCGGTCGACCAGAACGGTCACGTCGCCCCCCGGGCCGCCGCGACGGTCGCCTGGGCGGATTCCTTCAGGCTCGGCACCGCGACGACGCCGGCGGCCCGCAGGATCTCGATCCCTTCCTTCTCGTTGTTGCCGCGGATCCGGGCCACGAGCGGGAACCGGTCCTCGGGGGCAACCTGCCCCATCGCCTGGACGAGACCGGTCGCGACGGTATCGCACCGAGTGACGCCGCCGAAGATGTTCAGGAAGACGGCCCTCGGCTTCGCCTGAGCCATCAGGAGGAACGCCTCGGTGACCTTCTTGGGGTCGTCGGTTCCGCCGAGGTCGAGGAAGACCCCCGGGTCCCCGCCAAACTCCTTCAAGACGTCCAAGGTCGCCATCGTCAGTCCCGCCCCGTTCGCGATCACGCCGATGTTCCCGTCCAGCTGGACGAACGCGATCTCCTTCTCGCGGGCAATCTCCTCGAGCGGCGTTCGGTCGTCTCGGATGTCCGCGTACTCGGGGTGGCGGAACGCCGCGTCGTCCTCGACGATCACCTTGGCGTCCAGCGCCACGAGGCCGCCGTCCACGAGCGCGAGCGGGTTGACCTCGACGAGCTCCGCGTCCTCGCCCTGGAACGCCCGCCAGAGCGCGTCCAGGATGCGGTCGAGCGAGCGCGCGGTGTCTCCCGAGAGGCCGAGCGCGTGGGCCGCACGCCGTCGCTCGTAGCCGGCGAGCCCGGGAAACGGGTCGATCGGCTGTCGGTCGATCTCCGCGTCGGGAACTGACTCGATCTCCACGCCTCCGCGTCCGCTCGTCATGAGGACGGGGAGCCGGCGGGCACGGTCAAGGGTGATCGAAACGTAGAGCTCTCGGGTGAAGGCGAGTTTCTCTTCGAGCAGGAGCTCTCTCACTTTTTCTCCCTTGAAATCGAGCCCGAGGATCGCCGTCGCCGCCGAGCGGGCTTCTTCGGGAGTCGACGCGAAGCGGACCGCGCCCCCTTTCCCCCGGCCGCCGGCGAGGACCTGGGCCTTCACTACGCACGGAAGAGGGACTCGGCCCGAACGGACGAGGGACTCCGCTTCGTCTACAGAACGGGCGACCGCGCCGCGAGGGAGAGGAACCCCGTACTTCCGGAAGACCTCCTTCCCCCGCCATTCGGCGAGCTTTACCATCGGGCGCCTCGGCGCGCGCAGGCTCGCCGTATAATAAGAGCGGCGGTCGGCGCCCGCGACCCGGTCCGAGGGTCCGCTGTTCCCGGCGGGGTCAGGTGCAACGCCGGCTTCACGCTGTGACGAAGCCTCCGCCGGGGTTCACGTTCGAATTTAAATAGCTCCTGCGACAGCGATGGGTGGAGAGTCGTGACGAACTTCCCCGAGCTCGTGGTCCTCGCGACCGTGATGGGGCTTTCGATCTACCTCTCGCTTCCGATCGTCCTTGCGAAGTCCGTGGCCTCACGCACGATAGTCCTGCTCACCGCGGTCGCCATCGGGATCCTGATCTTTCTTCTGGGGGACGTCTTCTCCGACGCTGCGACCATCATCTACACCAATCCTGCGAGCCCGTACCTCGCGAGCTGGACGTACGCAGTCGCGTTCCTCGTCGCCTGCGTCGGCTGCTTCCTCGTCCTCCTCTTCTCCGAGCACCGTTCGGGAAAGAGCCGCCTGCAGCCCCGAGGGCTCGCCCTGTTGGTCGCGCTTGCCATCGGCTTTCAGAACCTCACCGAAGGTCTCGTCTTCGGAGCGTTCTGGGCGCTCGGGGCGATCGGTCTCCTCACGGTGATCTTCGTCGGCTTCTTCCTCCAGAACGTCACGGAGGGATTCCCGATCGCCGCCCCGCTCATCGGGAAGAACGAGCGGAGCCTGTCCGTGCTCGCGCTCCTGTTCCTCATCGGAGGGTTTCCGACCATCCTAGGCGGAGTCGTCGGCTACTTCTACAACGATTCGCTGCTGGACGTGATCTTCGATGCGCTCGCCATTGGGGCCATCCTGTACGTCATCCTTCCGATGCTGCGCTCGGCGTTCCGGCCGGCCGATACTCCCGAAGCGTCGTACGTCAAGCAGCGACTGACCTACCTCGGGGTCGTGGTCGGGTTCGCGCTCGGATTCGTCGTGAACGCCATCTAGCGAGCCGCTCCGTCGAACGGAAACCGTGTCGAGCCCGAACTAACGTCGGCGAGTCCTCCCGCGGCGGGTCGAGGTCCGATGCGCAGGGGGGGTCCCCGACCGCGGGGGCTTAGACGCGGCGCCTTCGAGATTTTGGAGGTCCCGTCCGATGTCGTCGAGCAGCTTCCCCGCAAACTCGGCTTTGGGGCCCCTTAGGTAGTGCCTCGGCCCCGTCCTCGGTAGGATGAGAGCGGTCGTCTCGGGGCTTCCTAGGCTCGCGACATCGTTCGCGACGACCCAGTCGGCCTGGGTCTCTTCTGCGAGCTCTCGCGCCTCGTGCTCGAGGGCCGCGGCGGAAAGACCGGCTTCGAGCTTGAACGCGACCAGACGGGTCGGAGGACGGGCGAGGCGCCTGAGTTCGGGCAGCACTCTGGGGGCACGACGCAGCGTGAGCGTCAGGGTGGCGTGGTCGCGCGAGGAGATCTTTCCTGCGTGCGCGTCCAGCGTGAAGTCCGACAGCGCCGCCGGGACGATCACTGCCGCGCTGCCGCCGAGGTCGGACCGACGCCGTCGCGCGAGCGAAAGAAGGTCCTCCACGCGATGCCAACGCTCGACCGAGACCCACGGAGGGAGAGGGACCCGAACGGCTCCGAGCCAGAGTCGCACGTCGGCTCCCCGGTAATGGGCCTGAGTCGCGAGGGCGACCGCGGTCTCTCCTGTGCTCTCGTTCGTCAACGACCGGACGGCATCGATCGGCTCCCGGGAGGCGCCGCCGATGACCACCACGCGGCGCCCGACCCAGGGGCCCCGGGCCAAGCGGTGGAGGACCGCCGCGGCGACCTCCTCGGGACCGGCGACCTTATCCTCTCCTTCCGCGGACTCTCCCGCGACGACACCGACGCCCCACGTCCGTAGCTTCTCCAGGTTTTCCCGGACCGCCGGGTTCACGCCCATATGCGAATGCATCGCCGGCGCGAGGAGCATCGGTACGCCCCCGCCCAGGGCGACCGACGCGAACGCGGTCACGGGGGTGTCGTCAATCCCATGGGCGATCTTGGAAATCGTGTTCGCGGTCGCGGGGACGATCGCGTAGAGGTCGGCCTGACCTTCTCCCGGGCCGAGGAAGGTGACATGCTCCACGTTGCCCGTGAGCTGCACGATCGCGGGATGACCGGTCGCGAACTCGAGGGCCTCGGGACTGACGATGCGGGTCGCCTCGCTCGACATCACAGCGTAGACGTCGGCGCCGTGCCTCAAGAGCTCGCGGACGACCTTCGGAACCTCAACGGCGGCGATGGACCCCGAGACCCCGACCACGATCCGCTTGCCCCGGAGGAGCTGGGTCGTCCGACCCCGGATGACATGACTGGGATGCACGGTGTCCTCCTGGAGGCGAGACCGAACCTTCAATCACGCGGTGGTATTAGCGCGGCGCCCGCCTCCCACCTTATTATGGAGCGCCGTTCGGTCCGCCGATGCCCTTGGGCGACCTGCCCCACGATTCCAGAGACGAGGGGGAACGGCCGCCCGGACCGTTCCGTAGCGGTCTCGAGCTCCCGGTGGTGCCGGCGCAGAGCCAGTTTGCCGAGGTCTCCCGCCCGGTCGTGAAACGCGCGGAGTCCGTTCCGCCGCGCACGGTGGAACGAGGCGTGGTGGTCTTCGACCTCGACGGAACGATTCTCGACGACCTCGGGGCGATCAGCGTCGTGGCGGCGGACGTGATGGCTCAAGCGTTTCGGACCCCGTCGGAGGAGGCACGCATTCACTACCTCGCCACGACCGGGATGCCGTTCGAAGCCCAGCTCGCCCAGCTTTACCCGGACGCCCCGGTCTCCCTTCGCGCGGCCACGGCGCGTACGTTCCATCAGCGCAAGGTGACGGAAGCGTACGCGAAGGCGAAGCCGTTCCCCGAGGTCCCGAAGCTTCTGAAGCGACTCGCCCAAGACCGCTGGACCCTCGCCGTTTCCACGGGAGCGGAGACCCAGATGGCCGAGCTTCTTCTCGAGAGGGAGGGTCTCCGGTACTGGTTCGAGGAAGTCCTTGGCTCGTCGGACGGGACGAAGCGGGAGCATCTCGCCGAGTACCGGCGTCGGTACCCGGCCGTTCCGATCTTCCTCGTGGGCGACTCCCGGTTCGACATGGAGGCGTCGGGAGGGGTCCTTGGGGTCGTGCCGCTGGGTCGGGCCTCTCGACTGCCGGCGTGGAATCTCACCCCGACCGACCTGAAGAGATGGGGCGCCGCCTGGGCGGATTATACGCTCACGAAACTACCCGAGGTGCTCTCACGGCTCGAAGCGACGACCTTGTCTCGGCGTACGCGACGGCGTTCGGCCCGTCCGAAACGAAAGGCCCGGGCCCGGTAGGGCCGGGACCGAGACTCTCAGGGCGCGGGGTACGGCCCCGCGTCCCTTTGAACCCGGGTCGAGGGATCCACAGTCCCCCAGGATAGACCAAGCTACCCCATCCCGGCCGCACGCCTTGGACGTCTCGTCCGTAAGAAAAGGTTTCCTCGCCGGACGACGGCGCTAAGGCCGTCGGTTCGGCGAACGCTCTAGGCCGTTCTCGAGGTCGGACAACTCTTGGCGCCGATGTCGCCCCTCGGCTCGTCCCACATAGAGAAAGAAGGCCCCGAGTCCCACGGCGATACCGACGGTCATCCACGCTTCGAAGAATTCGATCCCCGCCCCCGCGAGGAAGAGCCCGACACCGAGAAGTACTCCGAGACCGACCGTGAGCGCCCCACCGACCTCGAACGTCGTCTCTCGAAGGACCATCGGGGGGACGAGGGCCTTCGTCTCATAGGGTTGCGGCCGTTGCGCGCAAAGCGCAACGTTCATCTCTCCGTTGCTTCCGCCCGAGGCACGGGAACATCATGAGCGCCGAGGGCGATCGACGCCTGGGCCTTGTTCTGGGCCTCCTCGGCGCGGGACTCATCGTCCTCGACGGACTCTTCGACGCGGTCAGCGGAGTCCTGTTCCTTGCGACGAACGGGCGCGTGTTTCACTCCACGGGATTTTGGGGACAGGCGGTGCTGTTCCTTGTTACCGGGTTTCTGATGGGATTCTTTGCAATCCTGGGACGCTCCCGCGGTCCCGAGCGCAGCCTCACCGCCGGCGTGGTCCTCGTCGTCCTTGTGTTAGCCGGCTGGTTCGTCCTTGGGCTCACGGCGGGCGTCCTCCCGCTCCTGGGCTCGTTGCTCGTCCTCATCGCCGGTATTCTCTTCCTGCTCGCCGGCCAGTAGTCCTGTCCGACGGCGTCGAAGGCTCCCCATCGAACGCCGCATCGCGCGCCGGGATAGGCTTTCGAGGTAGGGGTGACACCGTCTTCGCTCGGAGGGAGACCCGACCGCGGGGTTATGAACGGGCGACGGGGTGACGGGTCGATGCCGCCGCTCGTCCCGCTCGCCTCGGTCGACCGGTCCACGATGCGGTGGCAGCGGACCAGCGAGACGCCGCTGGAGTTCGTCCTATCCTCCGGCGAATCCCCGGTCGCACGACTCCGATGGGCGCACGCCGGGGGGTCCCTTGCGTCGTTAGATTACGCCGACGGATCCTGGACGCTCAAGCGCGGCGGTTTTCTAAACCCCCACATCACCGTGCGCCGGTCCGCAGCGGGCGAGGTCCTCGCCCGGCTGACGGCCCACCTGAGCCACCACGCGATCGAACTTCCCGGCGGGCCGACCTTCCGGTTCCATCGAGCCGGCATGCTCGTGCCGGCCTGGAAGGTCAGTCGGGACGACGGGACCGAGCTCTTGCATATTGAGCCGGTCCGGGAGGGTCGTCGGTTGGAGGGCGGTGCCGTGATCGCCTCTGAAGAAGGGGCGAAGTTCTCAGGACTCCTTCTGCTCATCGCCCTGGCCTGGCACTTCATCGTGCTCGCGTGGTTCGAGGACGAAGCCCTCGTCCCGCTCGAGGGACCCTGAGCGGTTCCGGCGTCCGAGTCTGACGGTTCCTCTCGACCCGTCGCGGCCGCACCGAACTTCCCTCGGTGCGAAGCCGCACGGGCTACCGCAAAACCGCACACGACCCACGGGAGAACGGACCGGTGGCTGGCGTTAGCGCGCGATCGCCTTCCTCTGGAGGTCGGCGAAACAGTTCGAGCACAGGCTGTGCAACTGCGGCCAGCCGTCCGCCGGAACCTCGGTGACCCGAGTGATCGGGGACTTACAGGAGTCGCAGACGATTTTTCCGTCCTGGAACACAGAACCCTCGCGCGGCCTGGGTACAGACCCGGCGAGTCCCATCTCCGTCGGATACTAAACAGGCGCGGCTGGAAAGCCGATTGCGGAGAGCACCCGAGGAATCATCACGTCGTAGCGGGGACCGGCGTCCGCATGGACTCCCTCGAACTCCTCGAACCCGGCGCGGACCCCCCAGCGACTCGCTTCGGCGGCAAGGATCCGGCCCCCGAGGTCCAGGCCGTACTCGTCGCGGTTCCCGCCGTGGATGTCGAGCAGGGAGAGCCTTTGCAGGCCAGTTCGATAGCGGTCGGTTCGGACCATCCGGACCGGGTCCCACGTGAGCCAGCGGTCCCATACGTCCCTCCGTATCTCACCCTTGTCTAGGTCGAAGGGTAGCTCGAAGCGACCCGGCTCCGAGGGGACGGGCGAGTAGCACGAGGCGTACGCCATCACCTCGAGCGCGTGGTTCACCGGGTTGCGCGGTCCGAAGTCGCTGATCGGCCCGCTGAGAACGCGTTTCAGCAATCTCTCCGGGCCGCCTTCCCTTTGAATCACTCGGAACGCCGTCGGAAACTCGGGAAGGTAGCAGTACTCGAAGTAGGCGTCCCCCGCCACCGACCCCACCGCCCGGATCACCTCAGGATGCCGGAGAGCGAGCACGACCGACCCGTAGCCTCCGCTCGAGGTGCCGATCGCGGCGACCGGACCCGTACGGTACCGATCCACGACCCACGGGACGACCTCCGACATCACGTAGTCCTCGTACCGACCGGTGGCGCTCGAGTTGAGGTACTGGCTCCCACCGAGGGTCGTGAGGCAATCCGGCGCGACCATCACCGCCTCGGCCGCCGCGCCCGTCCGGATGAGCCGGTCGAGCCGGCCCGGGATCGCGTCCTGCAGGTACCGTGGCCTCTGGAAGTGGAGCCATCCGGCTCCCGTATACCCCGACAACAGGAGGAGGAGGGGGCAACCTTCTGTTCGACCGGAAGGCGGGAGATAGACCGGGAGCTCACGTTCCACCGGGTCTCCCCAGGGGTTCCCCTCTAGGACTCGGCTCGGGAAGGGGTGGGTCTCTACGCGGCCCTTCAGGGGTGCGGGAAAAACCTTCTCGGTCCGGCTTTCGGTCGGGACGCGGATCGACACTCGCTCGACCTCATGCGAGGAGGGACGGACGAGTTCAAGTCCGCAAGGTTCGTTCCTCCCGTGTGACGTCGCGTCGAAGCTCCGGGAACGAGTTGGCCGCGCTCACCCAGCTCCTTCGGGCTCTCAGATCGGTGGCCGCTGACCGGGAGACAGGAGCCCACGGCCTCGCTGAGAGGACGTTGGCAGTGCTCGAACGGACGTTGGCTGTCTCGCGCCGGAGTCGCCCGGCGGATGTTCAGGAGATCGTTCGGGAGGTCGCCCACCGTCTCGCGCAGGTCCAGCCTGCGATGGGAGTTTTCCGCCGGTGGTCAGCGGAATGGTATGAGGCGGCCAGGTCCGCGTCGGGTCGGGCCCTTCTCGGGAACCTCGACCGGTGGGTTCGCTCCTGGCAAAGGATTCTCGCAGGGGAACCGGAGAGGATCGCCCGATGGGCTCGCGGCCGCATCCCGGTCGGGGCTCGCGTCCTGACCCTGAGCCGAAGCACCTCCGTCCGGGCGGTTCTCAAATCGTTCGTTCGGGGCCGGCCCCCGGAACAGGTCCTGGTCCTGGAGAGCCGACCCGGCGAAGAAGGTCGGCTCTTCGCTCGCGAGCTCCGTCGGGACGGACTTAGCGCCCGTTGCATCGCCGACGCGCAGGGACCCCGCATCGTCCGTACAGTCGACCTCGTCCTGGTCGGGGCGGATGCGGTCTACCGCGACGGGAGCGTGGTGCACAAGGTCGGCACCCGGCCCCTCGCCCTGGCGGCCCGCCGGGCGAGGGTCCCGGTGGTCGTGGTCGCGGGTCGCTCGAAGGTCGTACCCCTCTCGAGTCCCCCAAGGCGTCTACCCCGACTGTTCGACCGGACCCCCCTCTCGGCCATCCGGGAGTTTTGGACGGACCTCGGACCGGTTACTGCGGCCCGCTGGAGCGATTGGGTCGCCCGCGAACGGTGAACGTATCCGCCCGGGCGCCGTCCAGACCTTCGATGGGATCGTTCGGTTCGCCGGCGGCCGACCGGCTCGAACGACTCGGCGCGACTGCGTTCCGTTCCGGCAAGCTCCGGCGCTCCGGAACCTGGGCGGTCGCCTTCGTGGCCGAGTGGTGTCCGTTCTGCCGGGCGTTTGCGCCCCTCTTCGCCACGCTCGCGAACGAGCACTCGGTCGCCCTAGGCGACGTGACCGACCTCGACAATCCCGTCTGGGAGCAGTTTGATATCGAGGTCGTCCCCACCGTGGTCGTCTTCCGCGACGGGAGTCCCGTCCTCCGTCGGAACGGAATTCTCGGAGAGGGGCTGAGCGAAAAGGATCTCTCGGAAGTCCGAACCTTCCTTACGAACGGCTGACCCCCGGCAGCAACTTCATACACTCAGGCCCACTCGGCGCGCCGTGCCCTCGACGACGACCCACCACGAAGCGAAACCGGTGGCCCTCATCACTGGCGGGGGGACGGGCATCGGTCGTGCGATCGCCGGCGCGCTCGCGGGGGACGGGTACAACCTTTGCATCGCGAGCCGATCTCAGGAACACCTCGCAGCCGGCGCCGCGGAACTACGGGGCCACGGGGCACACGTCCTGGAGGTGCCGACCGACGTCCGCGTCCCGGAGCAGGTCGACCGACTCGTCTCGGCGGTATCGCAGGAGTTCGGCCGCCTCGACGTCCTCGTGAACAACGCGGCAGGGAATTTCATCGCCCCCGCCGAAGGGATCTCTCCGAACGGCTGGAGAGCGGTCGTCGGCATCGTCCTGGACGGGACGTTCTTCTGTTCTCGGGCGGCGCTGCCGCTCTTGCGCCGATCCCCGACCCCGGCCATCGTGAACATCGTCGCGTCGTACGCCTGGATGGCCGGGCCGGGAACCGCTCACTCGGCCGCGGCGAAGGCCGGAGTTCTCGCTCTGACGAGAACGCTCGCGGTCGAGTGGGCCCGCTACGGCATCCGGGTCAACGCGGTCGCCCCCGGCCCGGTGCGAACCGAGGGAACCGACCGCCAGCTCTGGGTCAGCGACGCGGTCATCGACTCCGTGACGCGGGGGATCCCTCTCGGACGGTTCGGGACCGTGGAGGAGGTCGCCGAGGCGGTCCGGTTCCTCGCGAGTCCTCGAGCGAGTTACATCACCGGCCAGGTTCTCAGTGTGGACGGAGGCCAATGGCTCGGTCAGGGCGTGATGAAGCTCCTAGACGGGGTCCCTGTGTCCGAGCCGCGCCGCCCGGGCACGGGCTAGGCTAGAGGACATCCCCTTCCTCGACCGCCACCCCGAGGACGGCGGGAGAAGACCTCCTGGGTTCTTTCAGGTGGTCGGGACGTTTCGCTCGAGCAGGAAATTCACCAGCACCCCCGCATACTGGTGTGGCTGCGTCAGATGGGGGACGTGCCCGGCGTCGGCTAGGGTGCAGACGGTAGCGTTCTGTAGCGATTGCGCGAGCGCCGCGGTGATGCGATGCAGGAACGGCGGGCTCAACTCGCCCACCGTGAGCAGGACCGGAACGAGCGACTCCGAGAGCTCTCTCGCATTGGGGCGGATCGCGTTCGGGTCGTCGAACTCCTCGCACCATCGGTCGACGTGACGAACGAGCGTCGCCCGAGCAGGGGGAGCGAGCCGCTCCCACGCTCCCGGTTGCAGGGAGAAAGCCTCGGTGATCCCCCGAGCTGCTTTCTCCCGCTCGCCGGCGCTAACGAGCCCCTGCAGCCGGTGCATCTCGGAAAGGACCCGTTCCGCTTCCGCCGCATTCACGGGATCCTCCAGCAGGAGCCCGACGAACACTGACTCGTGGACCGCGATGCTGCGGACCATCTCCGGGCGGTCGTGGGCCAGCCGAAACGCGACCGCGCCGGCATACGAGTGCGCGACGAGATGCACCGGATACAGGTCGACCGCCTCGAGGAGGCCCGCGAGGTCGCTCGCGTCGTCGCGCACTGGACTCTCGCGACGGGGGCCCGTGCTCTCTCCATGCCCTCGCCGGTCGTACGACATCACGACCAGGTTCTGAGCGAGGGGGCCGACGAGCGCGTCAAAACTGTGATGGTCGACCAGCGAACCATGGACAAAGACGACCGGGTCGCCCGAACTACCGTTGATCTGGTATCGGAGTTCGGAATCTCCCACCCGGACCTTCGGCATCGAGTGACCCGCCGCATCGACCTGACCGGTTCACGTCGACATCGGCTCGCCTTCCAGCCTCTTCCGGGTCATAGCTTCGGGGCTCCCGTTACGGTCCCCCGCAAAACGCCCGAAGCGCTTAGTAGGGAACCGTTGTGCTCGGAGACGGCTTCCTACGTCGGAGGGGCCGACCGAGGGCGATGAGCGCGATTTTTCAAAGGCCGCTCTGCGACATGGGCAAGGCGTACGATTTCGCCTTCCGGCCGCTCGTAGGCGAACCGGACGTCGGGGCCGGCGGGCCGTGCGACGACCGACCCCATCGGGTCGAGGTCTACGCGGCGACCGCCGACCCTGGTTCGGCGTCGGCCCCCTGGCTCGCGTTCTCCCTTTGCCCTGAGCATGAGGCGCAGTTGCGCCAGTACGACCAGCGCATCCAGCAACAGGGCCGGTCGTCCCGTTTCCGTGCTACGGGATCGACCGCCTCCCCGCGTCACGCACGATAAACCCTGGACGGTCCTGCCGAAGCCATGTCTCCTTCCCCCGCTCAGGTCGCGGCGCCCCGCGTGCGGCTGAACCAGGGCGGCGAGATCCCGATGCTAGGACTCGGGGTCTTCCAGTCGCCCGCCGGGGAGGTCACCGAAAAGGCCGTCCGAGCCGCGCTCGAGGTCGGCTATCGCCATATCGACACCGCGGCGATGTACGGCAACGAGGCCGACGTCGGGCGGGCCGTGCGGGCGAGCCGGATCCCGCGAGAAGAAGTCTTCGTCACGACCAAGCTCTGGTTCTCCGACCACGGCTTCGAGCCGGCGCAGAAGGCGGCCCGGGCGAGCGCGGAAAGACTCGGCCTCTCCTACATCGACCTCTATCTCATCCATTGGCCGCGGGCCAACTCCCCCGAGGAGCGGCTGGGTTCCTGGAAGGCGCTCGAGAAGCTACGGCAGGAGGGGCTGTGCCGGGCAATCGGCGTGAGCAACTACACCCTCCGCCACCTCGAAGAGCTGCGAGCGAACTCGGAGGTGACCCCGGCGGTCGACCAGGTCGAGTTCCACCCGTTCGTGTACGACCCCGAGCTCCTGGGCTACTGCGAGCGTCACGGGATCCGCTTGGAGGCCTGGTCCCCCCTCACCCGGGGACGCCGGCTCGATGACCCGACCGTCCGAGCGATCGCGTCGGCCCACGGACGCACCCCGGCCCAGGTCCTTCTGCGCTGGGGGATCGAGCACGGAATCATCGAGATCCCGAAGTCCATCCACCGAGACCGGATCGAAGAGAACGCGCGGATCTTCGATTTCTCCCTCTCCCGGGAGGAGGTCGCCCGCATGGACTCGCTGCGCGACGGGCGACGGGTCGGGATGTGGAACCCGGCCGACATTCCGTAGCGGGCGAGCGACGGTCCTCGGGTGAACCCCGGGGGTGCGTCCGGCGCAAGCGTCCCTTTTCGACCCGCCGAAGACCAAGGTTTGAGTGCGTTCTCCGGCCGGGACCCGCGTGGGGAGCGAGATCCTTTAGCGATGGCCGTTCCGGACCCCTCCAGTGGAACCGGGGCATCCCCACCGGTCGGTCTTCTCGAGTAGAAGTGATGGGCGCTACCCCGGAGGCCTCGACCGGTTTCCCGTGTCTCGATAGGTTAATCCCGTAGCCGCTGGAGGCGTGAGTCGGAGCTTCACGGATGGACCTTTCGTCGCGCGCTGACCCCGCGTCGGCTGCCGGACGCGGAGCAAGAGCGCGACCCTCCGAAGTGACGTTCCTGTTCTTCGTGGGAGGGTTGTCGGCCTGGCTCGGCGCGCTCCTCGTGCTGCAGGTCTGGGGCGAACTCGACCCATCGGTTCCGTACTTCCTCCTTGCCAGCGGGTTCGGAGTCCTCGTGGTGAGCGCGGACCTGTACCTGTCGGGCGTGGAGAAGCCGATCCCCGCCCTCCGCGCGAAGGCCGCCCCGCGGGCAGCGGTCCCCTCCGCTCCGGCGAACAGTCCCAGGGAACTCACTGGACCCGCGGCGGCAACGCATCGCCGCTCGGGAATCCACCTCCACGGCGGGCTCGACCGAGCGGACGCATCGGTCCCGAGACGGTCGGTCGAGGATCTCTGGGCTTACTGGACTCCCCTCCCCACGCGTTCCCTCGGCGTGGAAACGGTAGGCCCAGTTCCCGAGACAGCCTACTCCCCGCCCCGGTCCGGAGGGGCCGTCGCGTTCCCTGAACGGGACCGGGACCTCCTCCGGGTCGACCAAAATCACCTCTCGTCACGGGAGTCGTCAGGGTTGGCGCCGCCGGCGAACGGCTCCCGGGTCGAACTCGCCCGCCCCTCGATGGAGTCCGTCCCACCCTTCCCCTTGCCGGCAACTGGCCAATCCCGTGAGGAGCTGTTCTCGGAGGCCGAGCTCGAGGTCCTCTTCCCCCGGTTCTCCGAACCCGACTCGGAGGGAGGCTCCTCGTCCTCGGCCGGACCGATTGCCCCCTCGCGTCCTACAGAAACGCAGCCTGGGGTCCCGGTAACCCTCACCGCACCGCCGAGCGGTTCCGAACAACTCCCCTCAACGCTCGGACCAGCCCCCTCGCGGCCGCTCGCACCGCTGCAGGAGGAGAGTCCATCTGAGGAAATGGAGCCGATCCCCGCGGCGGCCGTGGGAGCCCCTACGCCGCTCCTCTCGGGACCGGTCGGGCTCCTTCCTTCGCTCGACTCTTCGGACTACGCAGTCATCATCGAGGCGGCAAACCCAACTCCTCCTCACCTTCGAGGAAGGCCCTCTACTTCCGCCGGCCGTCTACTGGCCGACCGCGCCCCGTCGGGGCTCGCTCCCACGGCGCTCTGGCACTGTGCGGAATGCTCGTCCGACCTCTGCGAATTCCGCGCTTGGGTCGAGTGTCCTCGCTGCTCGCGACCGGTCTGTCGCTCCTGCCTCGCCCGCTCGTACCTCGCCGGGGCGAACGGCTGCTGCTCGGCCTGCGCTGCTCCCATAGCCCGCGGGGCGACCTGACCCGCGCGGCCGCGACCCACGGACCTACGCGAGGGGGAACCCCGACCACCGCGGCTCGGCTCGGGGCGCCTCGCCCGAGGTATCCCCGCCGAGGGTTCTTCGCAGCCACGTGAGCCGTACCGTTCTGGGAGGAGGCCCCTACAGGAGACCTTCCTCCATCACCTCAACCGACTCGACGTGCGGGACCTTCGCGTACGCGGCCTCCGTCTGCTCGAGTACCCCGCCCGCGTCGGCCATCACGACCGAAACGAGCAGGGACTTGAGACCGAACGCGATGTCCTTCACCTGCATGCCCCGGACCCGGACGCTCTCCGGCGTGGCCGCCCGGACCGCCTCGGCCATCGCGCGGAGGTCGGTCTCGACGCCCTGGGGCATCAACCGGAAGAGGACGGCGACCTCCCCCATCCGGCGCTCCTACGGGCCCTCGAAGCCGCACTTCGGGCAGTGGAACGTCACGCTCTGGTCGCGGCAGCGCGCGCACCGGCCGATGGTCGCCTCCCCGCAGCTCGGGCAGACGAACTGCGTCGCGCCCTTCGCCGGGACGGCCCGGCCGCACGACGTGCATCGGAGCTCGACCCGGTCCTGCATGGAGACTGAGGCGGCGCTCATCGACGCAACGCGCCGCGTCGGCGCGCGGCAGCTCGGGTGAGGAATATAAAGAGGACTCCGACGAACGCCACGATCCCGACCACGTACCAGAGCGTGTAGTTCGGGGCGGGACCGGTGACGTAGAACGACTGCGAGTACGAGGTCGCCCCGCCCGCGAAGACGACCAGGCCGTGTTCGGAGGCGAGCGAGATCGAGAATGTGTGCGTTCCGGGCGACAGCCCGACCGTCGCGTAATGGAACGAGAGGTTGTACTCCCCTCCTGGCGTGATGGTCGGGACCGTGACGCTGCCGACCGGTGCGCCGTCGAGGTCGACCGTCACGAGGAAGGAGAGGACGGTCGTGCTCGAGACGTTCACGATCGTCGCACTGACGACGTACGGCTGGACGACCCGCACCGAGTAGGTGAGGTTGGTCGAGACGTTCACGTGCTGGTAGACGGAGGAGATCATCACGGTCATCGTGACCGTCTCCGCGAACGAGCCTACCGTGAGGAACGGCGTCCCGTTGACCGTGGGGGAGAGCGCGGCCGACGTGGGGGTGACCGAGACCCCGGTGAGGTTCGGAGCGGCGAGGGTGATGTAGTAGGTCAGGTTCCCGACGAGCGAGCCGTTCGACGCGAACGCGGGACCCCCCGTGCCGGTGATCGTGTAGTGCCCCGTTACGCCGAACGCGAGGACGGTTGGCCCCGTCACAGAACCCGTCACGGGCGTCGAGGTGGGGGCGGCGAGGGCCGGCGGGCTCGCGGCGCCGAGGCCGAGCAGGAGCCCGGTCGCGAGCAGAGCGTAGACGACGGGATGGGCCCACGCTCGCCTCATCGTCGGGTCCACTTACGGGTCCTCCACCACCGGTAGGTGACGACCCCGACCGCGAGCGCGATCGCGGGGACGAACGAGAGAACGGGAACGAGCCAGTCAGGAAGCGAAAAGGGCGCGGTCCCGATGGACGGGCCGCTCACCCTGATCGGCGTGCCGCCTGGGGGCGTCTTCGGCTCGACCGTACCGAGTGTCACCGGCAGAGTGACGGTTTCTTGGAGCGCCCCGGTCGCATTGACCACCGCGACCTCGATCGTGACGGACCCTGGGAGGACGAACACGGGACCGGTCGCGTTGAGGAGGACGTAGAACGTCTCGTTCTGGGCCGGGGAAAGACCCGGGAGGCTGACCGGCTGCGAGCTCGTGCGCGTGATCGAGGGGGCCCAGCCGAGACTCTCGAGGCGCGGCCCGTCCACGACGCTCAGGCGGAGATTCTCGTAGACGTTGCCCGTGTTCACGACGTAGAACGGCGTCACTGCCTGCCGCGGTCCCGCCTCGACCGGGAGGGACGACGGGCCGACACCGACCCCGTAGTAACCGACGACGTTCACGGTCGGGGACGGGCTCACCCGGCCGACGACGCTCCCGTTGGAGACCTCGAACTCGAAGGTGAGACCCGGGTGGTCGACCGGCGTTCCCAGCGGGACGACGACCTGGACCTCGCCCGAGACGTTCGGCCCGCCGGGCGTGAGCGTGGCGGAGGAGAAGCTGAACAGGAACGTCCAGTACGCCGGCGTCCCGACCGGCGTCACGGTCACGGGCTCGTTGCCCGTGTCCTTGAGCGCGAAGGCGAACGACGCCGTCCCGCCGGTCGACGCGGTCTGGGTGGTCGCGCCGATCAGGCTGCCTGAAACGGCGTAGACGAGACGGTAGGAGAGCGGGACCAAGACCCCGACGTTCCCGTTCGCGACCGCGAACGAAGTGCTCGCGCTGACGTTCGAGGCGATGCCGTTCAGCGCGCCCTGGGCGGTCGCGCTGACGGAGTAGGTCCCGACGGGGAGTGCCACCCTCAGGACGGAGTTACCAGAGAGACCGGAGTAGACGAGACGGTCCCCGGCCGAGTTTCTCAGCGTAAGAGTGACCGGGCCTAGGCCGGCCATCGTGCCGTTGGGAGGGTTCACGGCGATCGTCGCGGTCCAGGTCGGGACGAGCGTGAGCGCCACGCTCCCCGGGCTGGAAGGGAGCGCGACCGTGTTCGAGAAGCCGGCCCGTAGCGAACCGAGGCTGGTCGCGTTCGCGTAGATCGAATAGGCGCCCGGGAGCATCTGAACGGCAAAGGCGCCGGAGGTCACCGAGACGGCAGTCACGTTGTCGGAGGGGTACGGTCCGACGAGCCACACGGTCGCCGTCGGCGGACCGGGGACGCCCGGGATCGAAAGCGTTCCGTTGACCCAGACGAGCTCGGTCGTCGGCACCATGGGAACGGGGCAGGCAGGGGAGGCGGCCGTCGGCGTGCAGCTCGCGCCGGGGACCGACGTCCAGGTTCGCAGGTAGCTACCGTTCGGCCCGACGGTCACGCTCGTCCCGTTCGCCGAAAGGACGTAACCGACCCCGGGCGGCAGGACCAGGGAGAAGGTGCCCGAGCTCACGACCGCGGAGGCGACCGCGCCGCCCGAGTTCGTCAGGGTGACGGCCGTGTCGAGCGAGACGGTCCCGCCCGACGGGCCGGTGAGGCTCCCGGAGACGTTGACGCCGGGGACGAGCAGGGAGAGGGTGGGAGAGACCGCTCCGCTCGAGGTGACCGTGAGTCGGGTCAGGTTCACGTACTCGATGCCGTTCGTGGTGACGGTCGCGTAGGCGGAGTACGTTCCGGGGGGCGCCCGGAACCCGCTCGTGAAGGCGCCCCCGTTCACCGTGAGCCTGACGAAAGGCGAACTCAGGGAGATCGTAGCGGAGGAGAGGGTGCTTCCTGCGGGCAGGGTGAGCGTCCCCTTGGCTACGATCTCGGGAAGAACGATGAGCGTGAGGTTCGCGTAGGTGGCGCCGAGCGGGATCGTTGTCGAGAGGATCGACGACGGTAGGTAGACCGTCCCGTTGGGGACGCTCGTCCACGCCCCGACGCCGTAGATGCCCGGAGGAACGGAGAACGAGAACGTCGGTCCCCCGGTCAGGGTGAGGTTCTCGGCGCTCGGACTCTGCGCGGTCAGATTGACGGTCACGGAAGTCCCGCTGGGGAACCCGACGACGGTGAGCGTCACCTGGACCTTCCCGAGGAGGAGCGGGAACTCGGTCAGGGCACCGAGGCCGGTCGGTGCGACGCCGCACTCGCTCGCCGTCGAGAATCCCGGGGCGCTCGCACGGACGCAGTAGGACGATCCGATCGTACCGAGGGCGGAAGGGAGGAAGTAGGTGACGTTGCCCTCGGCCGACGCGGCCTCAGGAACCGCGGGCCCCGACGGAGCCACCGAGACCACGACGGACGCGCCTCCCGCTGGGAAGAGAGTCCCGCTCGGAAGAATCGACCCGACGGTGAACCGGCTCTCGACCGCCGCGACGGGGTCGAGGGTAAGCGTCGTCGGTTGGGTGAGAGCGACCGAGGCGAGCGCGGCCGCTACACCGGTAGACCCGCTGGCCGACCCGGCGAGCGCGAGCACCGTGTAGTCGCCGCTCGGAAGAAGCAGCGCGTACGTACCGTTCGCATTGGCCCACGAGACGACCTGGGTGCCGGACGCGGCGTAGGCGATCACCGCCTCGTGGGTCGTGTTCGTGACGGCCCCGGTCTTGACGACCGTTCCCGCCAGACTCACCGGGCTTGTGAGACCCAGCGAGGATTGGAGCGAAAGGTCCGCCTCGGGAACCGTGAGGTTGGAGAGACCGACCGACAGGCTCGACCCGACGAAGCCGAGAGCGTAGACCGAGTAGTTCCCGGGCGGAAGGAACGCGGTCGCCGTCCCTCCCGGACCGGTCGAGACCACCGTAGTGTTGGCCGAAGCGTTGAGGAGCGGCCCGATCGGCGCGGCGGGTCCGCCGGACTGCGCGACGGGGACGAATCGAACGGGGATACCGGCGGCCGGAGCCCCGTTCGCCGCGACCGAAAGCTCGACGGTCGAAGTCGGTCGGACCGTGAGGTTGGTCGTGACGTTCTCTCCCGGGCTCGTCGCGGAGACCGAAACGCCCTCCGACCGGAGGAACGGGGTCGAGCCGACGGCGGTCAGCGTGTACTCCCCGGCTCCGACAGAGGCGATCGTGAAGCTGCCCGAGAGGTTCGTGGTCGCGGTCGCGACGACGCCGCTTGCGTTGGAGAGCTCCACGGAGACGCCGACCGCCGGTGCGCCCGAACTATCGCGAACGACTCCGCTGAAGATCCCGGGCCTGAGGCCGGCCGTTGCATTGTAGGCCGCTCCCGCCGAGAGGGTGATCGTCCCTTCGGTGTAGTTTCCCCCGCCGTAGAGGACATTGTACTTGTAATCCCCGGGCGGCACGTTCGACAGGAGGAACGACCCGCTCGCGTCCGTCGTGGCCGTGAGCCGCGCCGTGCCGTTCTCCCCCCAGAGAACGACCTTCGCCCCGGGGATGAGCGGGTCGACGCGCGGCATGTAGGACGACGAGTTGTTCACGTTCCAGTAGACGAATCCCTGGACCGTACCCGGTGCGACCGTCACCGACTGGACGAGCGTCGGCGCGTTCAAGCTGAAGCCGACCGCGTCCGGGACCGTGACCGGCACCGACTTCAACAGCACGTTGCCCTGCTGCATCAGTCCGCTCAGCGAGCCGATCGTGACGTTGACGGTGTCGTTGCCCGGGGGCAGGACGACGGAGAACGAGCCGTCGGAGGCCGTGAGCGTGGTCATGTGGGGGATCCCCCAGCCGTCGTCCACCGTGACCCGAGCCCCGGCGACGGGGGCGCCGTTCGGAAGGACGACCTCGCCCAGCAGCGTCTCACCAGGGTAGTAGACGAGCATCGATTCGCCCCCGCTGAAGTAGGAGTCCGCACTCGTGTCGACGGTCCCTCCCCTCTTCGCCTGGAGGGCCTCCGCCGCGGGGGTGTTCGTCGCGGAGAAGCACGACGCCCCGGGCGTCGCGTTGGCCCGCGGGCAGTAGTAGGCGGTCTTGTAGGCGACCTCGAAGTGCTGGAGCATCCAGCCGGGCATGAGGGGCGAGGAGACGACCGACGGGGCTCCCGCGAGCCCAGGGATCCCGGCGGCCTGCCCGATATCGGTCCCGTTGTAGCCGATGTAGATGCGGTAGATCATCGAGTTGTAGAACGGCGCGTAGTAGGCGACCGAGTAGCTGACCGGGCTCACTCCCCCTGGGAGCGAACCCGCAGGGTACGTCTGGCCGTTCGAGCCGTTGATGAAGACGTTGAAGAACGTCGTGGGGATCCCGGCGGCGTCGACCACGCGGCCCGTGAGGTCGGCCGGTGCGTAGTAGATCCCTGTGTCGGTCCCCGAGAACGGGAAGAGGCGCGTGTCCGACGCCACGTAGCGGATCGACCAGCCCGTGTACGCCTGCATGTCGTCGTAGAACTTGGCGGCCCCGGAAAGGGAGAGGGTCGAGGCGATGTAGTACTCCACGGCGAGGTACATCGCATTCTGGTCCGTGAGGGTGCTCGGATTGACCGGAAGGTAGCGATCGGGATTGGCGACCACGAGCGAGTAGTCGGAGCTCGTGTTCGCGAGATACGAGTTCAGCGTCCGCGGGTTCAGGCCGTCCTGGGCGACGAGGCGGTCGAGGGAGCCCGGAAGGAACTTCGCGCCGCTCTTCACGAGGACCGCCGACAGGAGCGTGGTGGAGAGGACCGCGATCCCCTGGGACTCGTTCTGGGAGAGAAGGAACTGGCCGCTCGGGTCGATCCCGTTCTGGAAGTTGTCCGCGACGCTCGGATGGTCTCCCTGGTCGATCGCCTGGAAACCGTAGTCCCACCAGCTCAGGAACGCCGGCCGTTGGGCCGAAGGGACGTTCGTGTCCTGCTGCGCGAGCCAGTTGTAGGCGGCGCTGTCGTACTGATTCGGAGTGTCGAGCGAACTGCCCGCCGCCCCGAAGTATTGCGACGAGGGGTTGGTCGTGTTGAGCTGGAGCCAAGGTGGCAGCGTGGCGGCCACCTGCTCGGAGAACTGGCTCTTTGTGTTCCCCGGGATCCCCGCGTCGATCGCCGTCCATACGTTCGGAAGGAGGATCCCGACCACGAGCGCCATCACGAGCACGTGACGCGCCTTGAAGGCACGGCGGAAGGCGGAGAACTGGCTGCGGCGGTCGGAGAGCGACGCCACGGTCCGTCGAAGCTCGGGATAGCCGGCGACGTCGAGCGCGCGGCGGAACGCCTCCGCCGGAAGCAGCGCGAACGCCGGCGACCCGAGGAGGAAGAACTTCGCCGCTGATACCGGTAGGTAGATCGACAGGATGGCGAAAACGAGGAAGACGATGTGGTAGCGCTTGAAGCGGCCACGAGCGAGGAGGTAGACGAAGATCGCGAGACCGATGAACGCGAGGAAGAACGTGACGACACCGTAGCCGATGACGAGCGAGTCGACCGACGGAGCCTGGGCCTCGGCGACGGTCGAGTAGATCAGGGTCTTGACGAAGTACCCCTGCCCCGTGACGACGCTCGTGAAGTAGGTGGGATTCACGACGGCGAGGAGGGCGGCTCCGGCGACGATGAGGAGGCCGAGCACCGGGATCGAGAACACCCAGGGCACGTCCCGGAGCAGGAGGAACGGGAGCAGCAGCGCGAGGATACCGAAGTAAAGCAGGAGCGGCAGGTCGAACCAGACCGCGAACTGGTGCTGGGCGAGGTAGTACGGCATCGCCATCGGGAAACCTACGAGCCCGACGATCCAGGTGGCGACGTAGAGGCCGAACGAATCGACCCGGCGGATCCGTTCGATGATCATCGCGATGAAGACCGAGAGGCCGATGACCACGACGGCGTACGTGTACCCCTGCCAGGCGAGGGCGAGGGCGCCGAGGGAGACTCCGGTGAAGACGGCCCACTTGACCGCGGTCCGCTCGGTCCGGAAGAAACCGCGCAGGCCCGGAAGGTAATCCCGGGGATTGCGATAGCTCTCGACCCAGCGGCGGTTCCCGACGGCCTTGACCGTGCGGACGTAGGAATAGATTACGACGAGAATGATGAACGTGTAGAACGACAGGTAGTTCGCGTAGCCGAAGATCGAAGAGGTGATGTTGGCGCTCAAGAACGGATAGATGAGCGCGGCGATCAGTCCGGTCCGTCGGGTCGCTACCTCACGGCCGATCAAGTAGACCGGGAAGACTCCCAGCGCGGCCCACAACGGCGCCTGAAGGTCGAGGAACCACGACCCCGCGACCACCGCGTTCCCACCGAAGAACGGGGCGAAGACCGTCCCCAGGATCGCATTCATCCAGTCGAAGAGCGGCTCGCGCGGGTTGATTGCCCCGACCGGGAACTTCAGCATCGGGTCGTAGATCAGATTGGTGTGGTTTTGGATGATGTAGGTCATCACCCGGGAGTGGTAGTACGAGTCCGACCCGCCCGCATACGTGAACAAGGGGCCCCATTGCGCGATGATCGGGTAGGTCCAGATCGTCCGGATCGCGAACGCGATCGAAAACGCTAGGAGGAGGAGCGAGACCGTCCACCCGTGACGGTGCCACCAACCGGTGCGCGACGATTCCATGCGAAT
>JASHTB010000057.1 GCA_030040775.1 Thermoplasmata archaeon
GCGGAGAAGGGAATCGACCTTTCGACCGTGAGGGGAACGGGGCCCGCCGGGCGGATCACCGAGGACGACCTGAACGCCGCGGTGGGACTCGCGAGCTCGGCCGTCCCCTCGACGGCTGGGGCGGTGGAGCCTCGGCCTCAAGGACCGAGCCGGGTTGCTGCTTCGAGCGCTCTGCCCAGCACGGCACCACCCTCTACCGGTCTTCCCGTCCCCGAATCCGAGGTCCGAGAGCGCATACCGATTCGGGGGATCCGCCGGGTCATCGCCGAGCACATGAGCGAGTCAACCCATCGGGCAGCGCACTACACCTACGTCGAGGAGGTCGACGTCTCCGAGCTCGTCCGGCTGCGCGACCGGATGGCGAAGCATGTCGAGAAAGAGGGGGTCCGACTGAGCTACCTACCGTTCATCGTGAAGGCGGTCGTCGCGGCGCTGAAGGCCAACCCTCGGCTGAACGCGACCATGGACGACGCGCGGCAGGAGCTCGTCACTCGTTCGGCCTACCACATCGGGATCGCGGCGGCGGCCCCCGAGGGCCTGATCGTCCCGGTCGTTCGTAACGCCGACCGCAAGAGCGTCTCCGAGCTTGCCCGGGAGATTCAGGACCTCGCCGAGCGCGGCAAGGCGGGCAAGCTCACGCGAAACGAGCTCATGGGGAGCACGTTCACGATCTCGAGCCTGGGCGCGCTCGGCGGCGTGATGGCCACGCCGATCCTGAACTATCCGGAGGTGGGGATCCTCGGGGTTCACAAGATCCAGCGTCGCCCCGTCTACCGCTCGGACGGTTCGGTCGGCCCGGCGGACCTGATGAACCTCTCCGTATCGCTCGACCACCGGGTGGTCGACGGGATCGAAGGGGCTCAGTTCCTCGCGGCCGTCAAGTCGTACCTCGAAGACCCGCACCAACTGTTCGCCGAGCTCGCATAACCTCGAAGACCGGCCGTTAAATCGCATCGATAGCCCTCCGGGCCGCGATTGCGGTGCGCATCGACTCCGCGTGAGCGCGGAGCCTCGTCGCCGTCTGCGTCAGGTCGAGACCGATCTAGTAGGCGGTCATCTCGACCGATTCGTGGCCGTAGATGTGCGTTCGACCTGCTCCCTTAGCCGGTGGTCATCGTCCCGCAACCAATCGGGGTCCTTCTGGCTCCGGGCCCCCGGTTCGAACGACGCGCTGGACATGACCGACGGACGACCGGACCGTACGTCAACGTACTGGGTCGGCTAGGTAACACCAGGTCGACGGAGTCGTACCTTCGGGATCTACGTTCGCCGAAGGGACTCCCCTCTCTCGATCACCCCCGCCCCCGAGGGGCGAACAGCGTCCACTGGGATTCCAGGCGCCTGAGAACGGTTTAAGCGGCGGTTTCGCGTACCCACCGTGCGATGGGAGCTCCGGACCCCTCATCGTCAACCGTTCCTCCCCCGGGCGTTCTCTATCAGCCTTCCGGGAGCCCCGGCCCACCGCCTTCGACACCGTTCCCCGTTACCGCTCCGCCCGGAGCCGCCCCGCCGGTCCCACTCCCCCCTTCCCATCGGAAGCTTTGGATCGGTATCCTGGGCGCGGTCGCGGTAGTGATCGTCATCGTGCTCGCGGTCCTTTTCGTGACCGGAGCGTTCTCCTCTCATGCCAGCGGTCCCACCGGGACCCCTCTGGCGTACAGCCAGGCCCTCTCGCCCGCTCAGAGCGTGAGCGTAAACGAGACCGGCGGGCCGTGGACCCTGGTGGCCGCCGAAGGCATCGGCGTCAAGAGCGCGGTGAGCGCTCCGAATATTGCCGGGACCGTCGGCAGCGGATGTACGTCGTCCCTCGCTACTGGCGCTCCTGCCTCGTACACGATGGACGCCACCCCCTCGAGCGCCACCCCGGGCGAGGTCGCCGCGTGGGTCTTCATCGCCGCGAATCCGAGTAATGACACGCTCCTATTGATCGGCGTCAATGCGAGCTCCGCCGTCCCTCTCGGCCTGGTCTCGAACTGCAGCAGTATCTCCGAGTTCACGGGCATGGGCCCGATCGTAGGGCTTACGGTCGTGAATGCGACGGTTGTGGCCGCGAGCTTCAACCTGAACGGCGGGAGTTCCTTCCTGCGAAGCACCTCGGTGAGCTACCAGGCGTTCGTTCTGTTCGGGAACTCCTCCCTTTTCAACGGGGAGGCGCTTTGGGTCGTCCTCTATTCCACCTGTTCGCTGACCGCAACGAGCGGAACCGGTACCCTGCTCGCGGCTACGTACACGGCCACGACCGGTGCCAACCTCACTTCCCCGACCCAGGAGCCGGAGGACTGCTGAGGGTCCTGTCGCGATTCAATGTACCGTGCACCGTCGGCGAGGAGCTCGTGGGATGAGGTCCGGTGGTCGTACTGGTGGCGCGGGATAGACAGGATATCGGAAGGGACGGATCGAGGCGCGAAGCCTGCCGCAGGGGGTCGGCCCCATCCACTCGTCCGTGTCGCTGGCCGGTCAGATGGTAACCGGGGGCTGGGCCATCCGCAGGAGGGTCGCGGCATCGACCCCGCTTGCGACTACGAGGCGGGCATCCCCCCAGCGTGCGACCAAGAGGTGGGAGTGAGGATAGTGATTTCTTTCGAACGCGCAGCGCACCTGGATCTGAAGCGGGCCGCCTGATACGCCCGGTAGTTCCAGCGACCAGTCGGCTCCTGGGGTCTTCCAACTGTGACCCATCTCGACCGGCCTCCCATCCATGCGGACGAACGCGCTGTGCTTCCACCCCGAGAACCCGATCTCCAAGGAATGGGGCGGGGAGGTGGGGAGAGACAGCTTACCTTCGTTCGACATCTCCGAACGAATCCGATGAGGGAGGGGATAATGAACCCTAGCTTCCCCAGGAGCTGTAACATCTTCGCGGCCTCGGCGCGGGGGCTGCCTCGGGCGTGGGGAGTCGAAAGCCTCGAAGAGTTACAGTACCGCTTATCCCTCGGCCGCCCGTCCTCTGTCGATGTGGGCGGGGGCCGTCTTCTGGACGGCGGTGGCCGTCGCGTTCTTGGTGCTCGCCTGGAGCGCCTACCGGGCGCGGCAGAATCTGCCGGAGAAAACCCACCCCCTTGCGACGGAGCCCTCGATGGCCCAGCAGTACGTTCCCCCCGCCGTGGCGAGGGCGCTCAAGTCCGTCTTCACCGCCGAACTCATCGGGTTCGCGGTGGCAGCCGCCGCGGCTGTCTGGTCCGTGGCTTTCTGAAAAGTCGGCCCCGGCTCGCGCCGGGGCCGCGGAAGTAGTTGGCTCCCGGGTGGTGGGACAGAGTTCAAGACGGGCCTGTCGTTCGGCCAGGGCGAGGTGCGAGCGACGAATCGCCAACTCGTCGATTCTACGGCGTCGTCCTTGACGGGGTGCGAGTTGTTCGCCGAGCTCGCATGAAGGGTCCTGCAACGGTCGAACCCCTTCCCTACTCGGCCGAAGAGGCCGCGAACCTCCTCGGCGACGGGTGGACCGATACCGTCGTGAGCGCCTTCCGCTGGATGGCGCTCGCCCGAGCGTTCGACGCTCGGATGCAGGCGCTCCAGCGCCAGGGACGCATCGGCTTCTACGGCGCGGCCACCGGACAGGAGGCGGTCAACGTCGCGACCGGACTCGTGTCGCGACCGGAGGACTGGGTCTTCCCCGGCCTCAGGGAGCAGCTCGTGGCCATCGTGCGAGGTCTCCCGCTCGTCGACTACGCGCACTCGGTCTTCGCGGACGCGAGCGACCCGGCTCGCGGACGCCAGATGCCCTGCCACCCGACGGCGCGGGCGGTCCACTACGTCTCGATGTCGTCCGTGATCGGCACGCAGATTTCTCAGGCAGTCGGGCTCGCCTACGGCCTCCACCGCCGCCGAGACCCGGGCGTCGCCCTCGCCTTCTTCGGCGACGGCGCGACCAGCTCGAACGACTTCCACGCCGGCTTGAACTTCGCCTCCGTCTATCGCCTTCCCGTCGTTTTTGTCTGCGCGAACAACCAGTGGTCGATCTCGCTCCCCGTCGAGAGGCAGTCCGCGGTTCCGACGCTCGCGAGCAAGGCCTCCGCCTACGGCATGCCGGGCCGAAGGGCCGACGGGACCGACTTCGTCGCGGTCCACCGGGCGCTCGCCGACGCGCTCGCCTCGGTGCGTGCTGGGAAAGGCCCGACGATGCTCGAGTTCCTGACGTTTCGGATGACGCCGCACTCGTCCTCCGACGACCCGTCCCGCTACCAGCCCAAAGGCTGGGCGGCCCGAGCCGCGACGCGGGACCCGGTCGCGCGGCTCGAGGGATGGATAGACGAGCTCGGCCTCCTCTCGGAAGCCGACCGGCAACGGATCCGCGCGGAGGCGGAGCAGACGACGAGAGAAGCGGTCCGAGTGGCGGAAGCGACGTCTCCCCCGGATCCGGAGACCCTGACGCAAGACGTCTTTGCGTCC
>JASHTB010000058.1 GCA_030040775.1 Thermoplasmata archaeon
GGTGCCGAACAGCGCCCGGTAGTACTCGACCGCCTCTTTGGCGGTGATCTTCTCGAAGAAGCGGAAGTCCTGCGGGATGACGCCGATCCGTTGGTGCAGGGCCGAACCCTCGTTCCACGGGTCGAGACCGAGGACCCGCACGGTCCCCTCGGTCTGGCGTCGCAGGCCTTCCAGGATCTCGGTCGTTGTGGTCTTCCCGGCTCCGTTCGGTCCGAGGAACGAGAAGACGGTGCCGGCGGGCACGGAGAAGTCGACCCCGTCGACCGCGGCGAGGGAGCCGTACCGCTTGACGAGCCGTTCGACCTCGATGGCGGCGCCCACGGCCTCCGCCTGAGTCGCGAGGTTAAGAAGCCTCCGAGCGTCTCGAGCGCGCCGGCAGGAAACCTTGGAGTCCCTCCCCGGTCGACGCCCTGGGCCGGCCGGGGGATTGCTCCCCACGAGCCGCCGTTGCGCGTTCCGCAACGGTCCCTCTCAGACGAAAGATTTTATCGACCTCGGGGTCCGGCATGCCACCCGGTTGGATCGACGTGACGGCGCATCGGACGTTTTCGGAGTCGCTCTCCTCCACCCCGCTCTTCTTCGAGCCGGTCCCTCCGCCGGCCCGGGTCCACGGCTCGCGGCTCGAGGAGCGGGTCGGGGCGGTGGTCGACCTGATGCGGAAGACTCCCCGGCTCGACGCGATCGACGTGCCTGAGCTCGTGGACGAGAACCACGAAGGGAAGCCTCACTACCGCTCGGGGGACGTTCGAGAGTTCGCCCGCGTGCTCGCAGAGCGCGCCGACCGCCCCGCGGTCGTGAACAAAGTCGTTGCCTACCTTCCTCCGTCGGATGGGCTCGAGCGTTGGGCGGAGGAAACGGCGGCCCAGGGGCTCCGGTATGCGGTCCTGGTGGGCGGTGCGAGCCGGTACATCCCCTACCCCGGCCCGTCGGTGGTCGACGCCAACCGTCTCCTCCGACCGATCTTCCAGAAGGCGGGTGGGGCGATCGGCAACATCGCGATCCCCCAGCGGACCGGCGAGCCCCACCGGATGCTCTCGAAGACGAGGGTCGGCGCGAGGTTCTTCACCACCCAGATCCTCTTCGACGCCGACCTCGTGGTTCAGATGATCCGGCGGTACGACCTGCTCTGCCGCCAGGCCGCAATCCCACCAGCGTCTGTCCTCCTGAGCTTTGCCCCTGTCGCCGACGAAGACGACGTCGAGTTCATCCGATGGCTCGGTGCCGACATTCCGGAGACCGCCGAGCGGGCGATCCTGGAGGGAGACGATGCCGAGGCGGTCCGTCGCAGCGAGGAACGGGCGCTCGAGGTCTGGGCGACCGTGACGCGCGCGGCGAGGGAGGAGGAGATCACGGTGCCCCTCGGGGTGAACGTCGAGCAGGTCTCGGCGCGACACCTCGAGCCGGCCGGCGAGCTCCTGCGCCAGTTCGCCGAGCGGCTGTCGGATGCCCCTACCGGTCCGACGCACGCGAGGGGAGTCGGGTCGGTCCGCTCGCGCGAGGAGACCTCCGCCGTTCGGGGCCCGTAGGTTCCTTCGGCGGTCGGACGGCCCGTCCGTCGAGCCACCAGACCCGTCCGTCCAGCTCAAGGTCGGGCTCGCTCAGGCTCGTCAGGTAGGAGAATCGGACCCGGGGCCTCCCCGCCCTCGGTCGGGATTCCCCCAGCACGAGAGAGACGGTCCCCAGGGCGAGATCGTCGAGCTCGGGTCCGCGGACGACCGCCGGATTGAGACCGAACACGAGGGCGCTCGGAACTTCCCGCCCTCGTCCCCCCCGGGCATACAGCCCTGCGAACGCGGCCCCTCCCCGCTCGAAGGAGTACTCGCGCAGGCGCCCTTGGACGAACGAGAAGCGCGCCCCTTCGCTCACCGCCGGGTCACCGAATCGACGGTAGACCGGCCGGTTGGATTCCCACGTCCCCTCGGCGAGGCCTTGGGAGAGGGCAAAGACGGCGCGTCCCGTTGGGATCCGTGTCCAGACGCGTCCGGCTACTCGGTCGGCCCGGTCGAGGCGCCCGTCCTCCACGAACCAGGAATGAGGTCGGAGACTGAGGGTGAGGTCGGTGCCGTTCGGATGCCGGATGCGTACCCGGTGGGCCCGGGAGAGCCGGCGGACGATCGGCTCCGCGGCCCGGGCGAGTCGGCTCGGCGAGACGAGGCTTGCCCGCAGGAAATCCTTCTGCCAGGGTTCGACCTTGGCTCCGAACCTCGCCGCCGCCGTGGCGGTTGCCCCGGCGAGGTCGACCCGTGCGGCGCGCACGCCCCCCCGTCGGGCGGCCCGCCGCCATGCGGGTCCGTGCCGAGCCACGACCGTCTCGAGTTCCCCCGGCGCCAGGGCGAAGAGACGCGGGAACCCCTCGGGTCCGGGAAGGTAGACGTAGGCGTCGCTCCGCTCGGCGAGCGCGGGCGAGGCCCCGGGCAGGTCGCGGCCGTGCAAGAGCGACAGAGAGCGAAAGAACGACTCCTCGTCCTCGACCACGAGGGTCGGGTCGGCGCGGCGGCGTCGGGCCTCGAGAACGAACGCCCGGGCCCACCGGATCGCATGGTCCCACGTCTCCACGGTCACCGTCTCGCCGGGCCGGACGGCGAGGTACTGGTCGAGCACGACGCGGGCGAGCGACTCTTCCGGCCGGGTCGCCATCGCTTCCCTTCAGGGGGTGGAAGGACGGCGGCGCTCGCCCCGGTGGGGATGACGGTGCCCGGTTCGTCCACCGGCGACCGCGGGGGTGGTCGCGAGCCAACCTCCGTCGAGGACCCCTTTGACGCCGCGGAGGTCCTCGGCGGCCGCCTCGATCTCCCGGCGGCGTCCGAGGAGCACGACGACCTCGGCGCAGGCGTCCCCTTCGAGGTGGACGTGCGTGGTCGATCGGATGTGCTCCCCCCAGTGATGTTCGGCCGACGTGAGCCGCCGGAGCACGTTCGGAGCCGAGTGCCGGTAGAGGAGCGCGACCACGCCGAGGGCGTCGGAGTCCGGGTCGGCGAGGGTCCGTTCGGCGAGCTCCTTGCGGATCAGCGTCCGGACCGCGTCGGACCGGCTCGGGCTGTTGCGCCGGTCGACCCATCGGTCGAGCACGCGGAGCAGCTCGGGCTCGAGGGAGACCCCGACGCGGACCACTCCCCTCGGCATCGCGCCGGCATCGACGGAGCGACTATGAGGGCTTCCCACCCGTGGTCGCTGAGGAGCGCCGCCCGCCCGGGCGGGGCCCGGTCACCCGGTGAACCCAGTGCCCCCGCCCGCGCCGAGGTCTTCCGGCGGGGGTGCGAAACCGATCTCCTCGTAGTGCATCAGCTTGTAGACGAGCATCGCGACCAGCCAGCAGCCGATGAACAGGAGCACGATCCCGATGCCGACGTAGCCCCAGACGTCGATGCCGTAAGGACCGGCGGCGTTGTTCAGCCAGTTCATCGTGTTCCAGAAGCCGAACGGCCCGCCCGAGAGACTGAACTCGGAAGCGACCACTCCGAGGATCTCGATCGTCCCGATGATGAACGCCACCAGGACGGAGATCAGGGTCATCGTGAGGTTGTAGTACACCTTGCGGATCGGCTTCGCGAACGCCCACCCGTAGGCGTATCGCATGCTGACCCCGTCGGAGGTGTCGGTGAGCACCATCCCGCACGTGAACATGAACGGCAAGACGAGGACCATCCACAGCGGGAACCCGACCGAGGCGGTCCCGACCGTGACCGTAATCGCGATCAGCGTGACCTCGGTCGCGGTGTCGAACCCGAGACCGAAGAGGACCCCGACCGGGTAGATCTGCCAGGGCTCGTTGACGAACTTGAACAGCCAGTTGAAGTAGCGGTTCATGAAGCCGCGGTTGTTCAGCTGTTTCTCGAGCCGCTCGTTGTCGAGCGTGCCGGCGCGAAGCTGCCGGAAGATGAGGTAGACCTCCCAGAAGATCAGGAAGTTGATCAGCGCGATGATGTAGAGGAAGCCACCGGAGATGGCGGTCCCGAGCACCGCGCCCACCGCGGCGAAGGTGGGGTACGAGCTGATGATGAAGCGGGCGGCCAGGACGAGCCCGACCAACATGCCCATGACGATGGTCGAGTGCCCGAGGGAGAACCAGGTGCCGACCGTGTAGGGCTTCTTTCCCTGCTGGAGAAGCTTACGGGTCGTGTTGTCGATCGCGCAGATGTGGTCGGCGTCGACCCCGTGGCGCAAACCGAGCGTGTAGGCCAGGATCCCGAGCCCGATGAAGATCCCGAACGTCCGGCCGATGTAGAACGTCAGGGCGAGGCCGAGCGCCGTCGCGGCCACGATGGCGACGTAGATGAACGCGGCCCCGCGTCGCTCCCGAGGTCCGAGGACCCACTGGTTGTTCTCCGTCGTCTCGGGACGGGGCAGGCTCGCAGGCGTGACCATGCTCGGGAGACAAAAGGGTGCTACTTAATCGTTATGTCGTAATAAAAAATCGTGCTACCGTCGCTGGACCGGGGAGTTCGAGCCGGGATTCGGGGTCGAGCCCGTGCGGCTCTTCGCCGCTTGGGAGGCCGTTCACTTCAGGGTCTTGGTCAGGGCGCCCAGGGCCCCCGTCAAATCCTCGTTGTGGAGGAGGAAGATGGTGTCGGTGTAGCAGGAGAGCGCCTCCACGATGTTGATCCCCTGGGCCGCCAGGACTCCGGAGAGATGGCGCAGGAGCCCCGGGGTCTCCTCGATGCTCTCCGGACTCGTGACGGCGACCTCAACCAGGTTCTTGCGGATCGATATCAGCTGGCTCTCGCGGAGCGTGCGAAGGACTCTCGGCAGGGACTCCTCGTCCACGATGATGACCGTCCCGCGCGACACCTGGATCACCCGGCACAGAAGGCTCTCGTCCAGGAGCTCCTCGACGACGTCCCCGAGCCGTTGGAGCACGTCGGGTCCCTGGGTGACCGTGATCGCGGCGACCTTGGTCCGGGTCTCGATCCGGCTCTTGCGGAGGACCCGTCGGACCCCGGCTTCCCGGAACAGCTCGCCGCCCCGATGATATCGCCGACACGCAGCGACCACCGCTTCGCTGGCCGAGAGGTCAAGGTCCTCCGCCACGCGCCGGGCGACCGCGGAGACGTTCGCCACCTTGAGCCGCAGGGCATCCCCGAGGACGGGGTGGGCATCGAGGTACTCTCGGACCCGCTCGGCGATTGACGGCTCGGTCATGTTTGTCAGATTCTGGACACTTTAGCCCAATTCTGTCGGATGACGGTCATCCCCTATAAATCGGCGCCGACGCATGGCGAGACCGGCTCAAGAGGTGGTCCGTGGCTCGACCCAAGGTAGTGCTCGCGTACTCCGGGGGACTCGACACTTCGGTGGCGATCCCGTGGCTCACCGAGCACAAGGGCGTCGAGGTCGTCGCGATGACGGTCGATGTGGGCCAGCCGGTCGACCTCGAGCAGGTCCGAAAGAAGGCGCTCGCCTCAGGGGCCGTCAAGGCGTACGTTGCCGATGCGCGGGCGGAGTTTGCCGAGGAGTTCATCACCCCCGCCCTTCGAGCCAACGCGCTCTACGAAGGGGTCTACCCGCTCAGCACCGCGCTCGCCCGCCCCCTGATCGCCCGGCACCTGGTCGAGGTCGCCCGACGCGAGAAGGCCCACTACGTGGCGCACGGCTGCACGGGGAAAGGGAACGACCAGGTCCGATTCGACCTCTCCACCACCGGTCTTGCCCCCGACCTCGAGGTCCTCGCGCCCGCCCGAGAATGGGACATGACCCGCGAGGACGAGATCTCCTACGCCCACGACCACGGGATCCCGGTCGAGGCGACCAAGTCGTCCCCCTACAGCGTGGACGAGAACCTCTGGGGCCGTTCGGTGGAGTGCGGTATCCTCGAGGACCCGTCCGTCGAGCCCCCGGAGGAAGCGTTCGACTGGACCCGCGCCCCGTCCGAGGCGCCCGAAACTCCGGAGTACGTGACGGTCTCGTTCGACCGCGGGGTGCCCCTCGCGCTGAACGGGCACCGAATCCCCCTGCACGAGCTCATCGCTCGTCTCAACCGGGTCGCCGGGGCCCACGGGGTCGGCCGGATCGACCACCTAGAGTCCCGCGTCGTCGGGATCAAGTCGCGGGAGGTCTACGAGTGCCCGGCCGCCACGGTCCTCATCGCCGCGCACCAGGCGCTCGAGGCCCTCGTCCTCCCCCGGGACGTCACCGACTTCAAGCGCACGGCCGA
>JASHTB010000004.1 GCA_030040775.1 Thermoplasmata archaeon
AGGGCCAGCCCGGCGTAGACGGCGACCATCGCCCGCTTGTACTCGGCCGTTCCGCGAAGATCGTCGACCGGTTTTGCGTCCTCCGCGGCCCCGCGGGTCGCCTCCGCGATCCGCGCAGCATCCGGCTTCTTTCCCTCCAGCGCCTTCTCCGCCCGGGCCGACCGGATCGGCGTGGGTGCGACCCCTCCGAGGCTCACCCGGACGTGGGTCGCAAGACCGTTCTCTAGACGAAGGCTCGCGGCGACCGAAACGGTCGCGAAATCGCCGGTCTTGCGCTTCAGCTTGGAGTATCCGCTGCCCGTGTGGGCCGCCGGCTTCGGAATCCGGATCCGCGTGATGACCTCGTTCGGCGCGAGCGCGGTCGAGAACGAATCCCGAAAGAACGCGTCGACGCCGAGGGTACGGGTCCCCTTGGGTCCCTGAATCTCGATCTCCGCCCCTAGAGCGAGGAACGTGACCGCCCAGTCGGAGGCGGGGTCGGCATGAGCGAGCGATCCGCCGACCGTCCCTCGGTTCCGGACCAGAGGGTCAGCGAGCGTGGGGGCGGCGTCGCTGATCGCGGGAAACCTCTCTCCAAGGGTCGACGAGCGTTCGACCTCCCGATGTCGGGTCATCGACCCGATAACGATCGCGCCTCCGTCCTCTCGAATCCCCCGAAGCTCGGCGATCCGGTTGAGGTCGACGACGACCTTGGGGGACGCGAGGCGCTGCTTCATCAACGGGATCAGGCTCTGGCCCCCCGCGAGAAGTTTCGCGTTCTCGCCGTGCTCTTTCAACAGTGCTACGGCCTCGTCTACCGAACTCGGGCTCACGTATTCGAACGAACGTGGGAGCATCGCCTTCCCCCGCGCCGGAGCGGCCGTCTCGAGAGCGGTTCCCGCTTCATAGTCGTTTGCCTTCCCGGAGCGGTACCGTTCGGCTCCTGTCGATGGAAACTGTCCGGTGCGGGCTCGCACGTCGCAGCGATAGCGCACAGAACGCCCCGACCGGAGTCCTCTCGACAGGGAGCGCTCCTGAAGCCTCTCGGAATGAACTTCCGCTGGTCGGAAAGAATCCGAACGTTTCCAGTGTCCTCGCGAGGCCTGATAATCGAGAACGGGATACGCGAACCGTGTACGGGCGGCGGCGAGAAGGCACTTTCTCGCTCGTCGCGTGCGACCAGGAACGACGGTACTGGGGCGTCGTGGTCGCCACCAAACCGACGAGCGTAGGAGCCGTGGTCCCCTGGGCCGAGTGGCGCACCGGTGCGCTCGCGACCCAGGCTCAGTCGAACTATTTCTACGGACCCGACGGCCTCGCGGCCTTGCGTAGGGGCCTCTCCGCATCAGAGGTCCTCCGCCGGCTGACCCGAGCCGACCCGCAGCGAGAATCTCGTCAGCTCGGCGTCGTGGATGGTCGGGGAAACGCCGCCGCGTGGACCGGGAAGAAGTGTCGAGACTGGGCAGGTCACGAGACGGGGGACGGATTCTCCTGCCAGGGAAACATCCTTGCGAACGGTTCGGTCGTCCCGGCCATGGTCCGGGCCTTCGAGCGAGGGCGGGGCTCGCTTTCCGCCCGCCTCTACGCCGCCCTCGTCGCAGGAGAGAAAGCCGGAGGGGACCGACGCGGAATGGAATCGGCGGCTCTCTTGGTCGTCCACCGGGAACGATGGTTCGACCGAGCCTGGAGCGACCACTGGGTCGACCTGCGCGTCGACCAGCATCCCCGCCCGGTCGCCGAACTCGGACGCCTCCTTCGTAGTCAGGAGGGAGAGATTCGTCGATACCTCGCGGCCCGGCGCGCGCGTCTCCGGCGAGGACGTCGTTCCACGGTTGGGGCGTGACCCTGAGAGCCGGCGCCTCCGGGCGAGCCGCCCGTTCGGTTCCACCGGGCTCGTCGGATGTCTCTACACGGGGAGCGCAAGGCTCGTCCGAATCATCTGTCCGAGAGCGCGTCCCTTCGAGATCTCACCGGGACGGATCGGTCCGTGGGCGCCTTCGACCACGACCGAGGTCTGGAGAAACGGCGGCGAGATCAACGGATTACGGTCGCGAAGGGCCGCTTCCATCTTCGCCGTCACCTTGCCACGGTCGGACTGGAAGCAGGTGTCGAAGAACGCGAACCGCTTGCCCCTCAGGTCCCGGCTCCTCAGCGAACGAAGGAGCGCCTGGATTCGCGTGGTCGGCTCTCCAAAATGGTCCGGAGACCCGATGACGATGATCTCGTGGTGAAGGACCTGCTCCGGGGTCGTGTCGCGCACGTTGGTCACGACCGTGGGGATCCGTCCGTCCGCCGAGAGGCCGCGGGCGACCTCCTCCGCGACGGTCTGTGTGCAACCGTACCACGAGTCATACACGACGATCGCGGTCGGCATGGAACTCTCCTCGCCCAAAGCTGGACATGAGGGACCGGGCGAGCGGAGTAGATAGAGCGAAGGTAAGCCATTCTTGACGAATCCACCCCCGAACTCCTCGGACCGATTCGCTCGCGGGCGGCGGAGCGTTCATAAGCCATCGCGCTCCCCCCATCGGGCCCGGAGGGTCGCTCATGCCGGTCGCCCGCGGACGGGTTCTCCCGGCCGACTTGGTCGCTCGCTGTCACGCGAACGCGCTTGAGGACTACCGAGCGTTCGGGCGCGCCTCGAGCGGTGGGGCGATCGAGGAGCGGCCCGGGCTCGTGCTCGTCTATACGAACAGCGAGGTTAGCCTCGAGAACGCGGCGTTCGTGACCGAACCCCCGGACGACCCGAAGGGGCTGCTCGACCGAGCCCGGACGTTCTTCGAATCGCGCCTGAGCCCGTGGTGTGTCATCCTGTTTCCCGAGGCCAAGGAGAAGATGCAACCGTTCCTCTCCTCGCGCAGTTTTACCGACGAAGGTCGTTTCCCGGGGATGCTCCTTCGACCCATCCCGAGTCGAACCCCGGCTGCTCCGGACGGACTGCGGATCGAGAAGGCCGACACGATCGAGCAGCTCGAGGCCCTCGAGCACGCCGCCTCCCGTGCCTACGGAGTTCCGTACACGGGCCCGGACCCCCGCTGGCTACGTAACCCCGGCGTCTCGCTGTACGTCGGATACCACGACGAAGAGCCCGTCGTACACGGGCTCTTGGTCGAAGCGCACGGGATCGCGGGTGTGGCGTACATCGGGACCGTACCGGAGTGGCGCCGACATGGCTTCGCGGCCGCGATCGTTTGGAGGATCGTCTCTGACGGTCGGGAACACGGCTGCGATGCGGCCTACCTGTGGGCGACCCCGCTCGGCCACAACGTCTACGCCAAGATGGGGTTCGAGCGGATCCTCGACTACCACATCTGGAGCGCCCCGGGGCACCCGCTCCCGCCGTCCGTTCGCCGGGGGTAGGGCGCCGAGGTTCGGACGGCGGACCCGGTCGCTTGCGGGTCGTCGCCGCGAGTAGCATATCCCGGTTCGCCCTTCTCTCTTCGCCGGCCGCGAGGGCGATCTCGCACTCGGGGGGGCCGAGGGATGACGACGGCTGACCCGGACCGCGTCGCACTCCGCTACGTCAACGAGATCAATCGGCACGACGTGGCCGCGCTGTCGGCACTCATGTCGCCCGACTTCCGGTTCGTGGACGGTCTCGGTCAGGAGGTTCGGGGCAAGGACCGGATGCGGGAGGCCTGGACGTCGTACTTCGCCCTGTTCCCGGATTATCGGATTTCGGTCCGAGACCATCTCACGCTCGGACCGGTGGTCGCCCTCTTCGGTACGGCCAGCGGAACGTACGCCGTCGGCACGGAGCTTCCCGTTCACAACCGTTGGTCGGTCCCGGCGGCCTGGCGAGCGGTTGTGAGAGAGGGCCTCGTGGTGGAGTGGCAGGTCTACGCCGACAACGAGCCCGTCCGCAGGGTGATCGACCCGAAGCACTCCTAGCTTCGCAGGCCGAGCTTGGGCGAAGTCGGGCGGGGGACGGGAAGCTCTTCCGCCCCCGTCAAGTTCCACGCGCCGCTCGCCGTCCTCCTCTTCCAAGCGGATCCCCCGCTCCGTCCACCTCCGAACTCCCTACGGAGGATGAAGGTCTCCGGGAGCCTTGAGCCTGGCTCGGCTGACGGGTCGACGCCCGATTTACGGTGCCGATGGTTCCCCGCGGGTCCGGCCTCGGTTGAGCTCTCTCAGCCCCCGAACGACCAGGAGCATACCCGAGGCGCTAAGGACGATCAGCACGCCCGGGTGGACCGGCCAGAAGACGGAAGCGCGGCCGGCACTTTGCCACCGACCGCGAGGAGGACCGCCAGGGCCAGCTCGACCCCGGCCGTGATCTGCTCGAGCCCCGAGATGTGAAGGAGCATCCCACCCCGCACGTCGAGGGAAGGGAACGTCCGCGCAGATAGACGACGCGACGGACTCGCTCGGCCGTTCGGCCCCGCCGAACCCTTTCGTTGGAGAGGGTCGGTTCGCCCCGGCCCGCGGGATTCGTCCCGGTCGTCAGGGCTGGGAGGTGTGGTGCTCGCGATGGTGCCCTCGGACCACCAGGACCGGGCACGGGGCGTCGTTCACGAGCCCGCTCGATACGCTCCCCAGCAGCAGGCGTCGCCCGCGAGAGAGCCCCCGGGAGCCGACGATCACGAGGTCCTGGGGATTGCGGTGGAGCCAGTCGACTATCGCAGAGACCGGCTCGCCTCGGAGGTAGACGACCTCGACCCTCTCGACTCCGTGCGCCCGGGCCTTCTCCTGCGCCTCGTCCAGGTATACCGAGAACGCCTTGCCGTCGTCCGACAGGGGGACGAGGTTCTCTAGGAGCGTGTCGACCGCGGTGCGCCGGTCGGGTCGTACCACGGCGAGGGTCAGGGACGAGTGGAACCGGCTCGCGAGCTCGATCGCGAACTGACAGGCGCGACGCGCGTGACTCGAGCCGTCGAATCCGACCAGGATCCTGTCGAGCAATCGACCCCTCCGGTGGACGATTGCTTGCTAGCAGATGAAGCCCGTAGGTCGGGGAATCAGAAAAGCGGCTCCCCGGGCCCGAGGGGACCCGGGGGTAGAAGGGGTTCGGCCTACCGATCGAGGCAGCGTTCGCTGACGACTAGCCGCCCCCGGGCCCTGACCCCTCGCTCCACTGGCTCGACCCGGGCCCGGTCCCTCCCGCCGGGGGCGGGCTCGACCCGGTCCCGGGCGGCGGTGTCCACGCACTCGGAGGCGGCGGGTTCTCGCCCGGTTTCGACTTCCGCCGCCAGAAGAGGGCGAGCAGCGCGAGGAGCAAGGCGATCGCCGCAATCGCGACCGCGATCGCGAAGCCGGTGTCGTACGTACTGGTCGAGACGTTCGAGGGTGGCGAGACGACGGAGTAGGTCGTCGCGAGGTTCATCGGCGATGTGGTAACGGTGCCGGACCCGCTCGCTCCCGTGCTGGGTAGGTTGTAGCCACTCACCGCGTTGAACGCGTAGGTGAACGACCCCGCCGGCACGTAGAAAACGAGCGAGGTGCCCGTCGTCGACTGAGTCACGCCGTTCACGGTCGCAGACCAGCTCGTGCCCGTCGCGAGCCCGCTCTCGCTCAAGGTCAGCGCGTAGGCGACCTCTGAGAACGTCACCGAGACGTTGTACGCGGTCCCCGTGACCGAGACGGTGCCGCTCGCGGGGCTGGCGGACCAGCCGGAAGCGATGACCTGGAACGCATAGGAGCCGCTCGGTTCCGCGAACGTTATCGTGCTTGCGGCCGAGCTCATCGTGACCCCGCCGAGCGTCACGGACCAGTGGGTCCCGCTCGGGAGCCCCGTCTCGCTGAACGTCACGGAGAACATCCCTTGCGGGCCGGTGGGGAAGTAATCCCAGACGTCTCCCGTCACAAGATACGGCGCGAGGTACCCGTCCGGCCCGTAGGTGTGCCAGTCGGCCCAGTAGTTCCCGATCCCCGAGGTGCACTCGTAGTTCGAGCAGATGTCGAAGTAGTTGTACGCGCCCGACCAGGCCTGGATGTGCGCGGCGCTGTAGGTACTCGTCGCACCGTTGTTCCCGATGAAGCTGTTGTCGTAGATCGTGTTGTCCTCGGCGCTAGCGTTGAGGATGACCCCGTAGCTCGTGTCGTCGACGAACGAGCCCGCGGTGACCGTGTTCTCGTAGGAGTCGTCCGTCAGCAGGAACCCGATGAAATCCTTGTACGCGTCGACCCCCGAGAAGGTGCTCATGTACGTATCTTCGAGGTAGACACCGTAGTAGCCCGACGTGGCGTTGAGGCCCGACACCGTGAGCCCAGTGGACCCCTCGTCGAAAAGAGCGCCCGGATAGAGGGTCGCGACAACGTTCGCGACGGTAGAAGCGGTCGTGTCGTAAGTGTCGACCGCACCAACGGGCCAGCCGAAGACGTCGTTGACGAAGGGAGCCGAGAGCGACGTGTTGGTCGCCGTGACTCCGCTGACCGTGGAGAAGGACGATCCATCCAGAACCACCCCGATGCTGTACCCCGAGACCGTCACCGTAGAGACGGTGATCCAGCTGCTCGGGTCGACCAAGACTCCGATCGAGCTGTCCGACGCCGTGACGTGGCTGACCACGAAGTAAGAGCAGTCGTAGAGGTAGACCCCGATCGAGTCGTCGGTCGCCGTAACGCCAGTGACCGTTCCGTCGGTCGAGTAGTAGAACAGACCTCCGTAGTAGGTGTCGGTCGTGAGCCCAGTGACGACAGTACCAACCCCGTAGTACACGAACATTCCTGCGACACTGCCGACATTCACGTTCACGTTCGAGAACGTGTCTCCCGTCGGGTAGTAGAGCTCCGCACCGGCCCCCGTGTCGTTGACCCAGACGTTGGTGAACGAGATGCTGGTGTCGTCGAGACTGTAGACGCCGAGGTCGGACGGCGAATTCTCTGCCACGAGGTTCGTGAACGAAGTGAAAGTATTGTACCCGCTGAGGACACCGAGGTCGTAATCGTTCAGGGTCGCGTCCGTCAACGCGGTGTTGACGTTGTCCGCGAATTCCGATGCGATGGAATCGTAGGAATCGCCGGTCGAGACGACGTACTTCGTGATGTTCGTGTAGTCGTCGTAGAAGAGGACGACGCCCCATGCTTCGAATGCACTGACGCCGGTCACCGTGGTGCCGAACGATGCTACCGCTTCGACCGCTCCCGCCCCTTCGTAGGTTCCAAACGTGGTGAGGGTGTCGTGGTACGACTCAGAATCCCATGCTCCCAACGCGTAGTCCGTGGCGTTGACCTCGCTCACGTGAGTACTGTGCGAGCCCGTCAACGCGTAGTAGGTGACTGGGTAGTAGTATCCGGAATCGTAGCCGTAGGCGTAATCGGTGGCGTTAATCCACGTGAACGTGCCCGACCAGCTGTCTATGGCGTAGACGCCGAAACTGTAGATATAGTACGCATAGATGTGCCAGCCAACCGTTCCGGTCGAGCCGACGTCGTCGACCCCGTTCGACTCGTACTCGGCGGAGATGTTCTGGACGCGACTGTCGGTCGAAAGCCCGTTGAACACTCCGTACGAGGCGTCGGTCGCGGTGATGTTAGACGCGTAAGCGTCCGTGTCCTGGAAGAAGAGGACCGTGCCCCCGTTCACGCCGGGAGTACCATAGGCGAGGTCCCCGTAGAGCGTCTCGTTCGTGACCCGGGCGTGCGCGGAGTCGAAGATGTTGATCTGCTCCGAATAGTTCGTGAAGGAGTAGTAGCAGCCCGGTGGGTAGTCCCAGCCGCCGGTCAACCCGCAGGCGGCGGTAGCCCGGTCGCGTTCATAGACCGTAAGGCCGACGTCGTTGTTGCCCTGCACCGTGTTGTTCACGTAGATGGGCGTCGTGGTGAGGCCTTCTGCCTGCAGGATGGTGAACGACGGATAGTAGTAGTCGTTGATGTGGGTGAACGCGAACGGGAGATAGACGACGAGGTTGCTGAAGACGTAGGGTCCCGTCGAGGTGAGCGCGCGGCCGGTGACATTGTAGGCGAGACTGGCGGCCTGCGCGTTGCCCCGCATGTAGAGTGGGGCCCGTATGATGGCGCTATGCGTCGGGGTCGGGAACGTGTATCCCGTCTGGGAGGTCGAGAACGCCGTCCCGTTCTCCTCGGTCACCCCGGCAGCGTACATCCGCGTGGTGTACGCGACCCCGCCGAGGGGAATCGCCGGTGGAAGGTACGTGTCGTACGTCCCGGCCTCCGTCGTCGGAACCCAGCTCATGTTGGTGTCGTAGACGCCCGGGGCCGCGAGATTCGAGACGAAAACGAAGCCGTAGGTTGGGTCGACCGTACCGGAGAACTGGATGCTCCCGGAAGCGACCGCAACCCGAGTGAGACTGTTCCAGAGACCGTAGAGGAATGACGGTCCCTGGCTGACATCCACCACATGGCTGGGGGTCCAGACCTCAGAGATCCCGACGGCGGACTCCGCGGTGTCGGCGCCGAAGTCGTAGGCCGAAGGGATGTTGCGCCAAGGACCGGAGGTCGTGTTCGAGTACTGCAGTGAAAGCGTTCCGTTGAGCGAGCGGAACACCGCGTTCAACCCACCAATCGCGCCCCCGAAAATGATCTCCGCGTCGTAGAGCCAGCTTCCCACTCCCGTGGGAGGCGTCTTCTGGAACCCATTGATCTCGAAAGCGACCGGACGCGTCGGCGGCGCCGGCGCCGCGGTGTTGTTGAACACTACGGTGTCCGAAACTCCGGTGCCGAGGAGGGTCGTGCCTCCGACGATCCGATAACCGAAGGCAACCTGGTCCATCTCCTGCGCGTTCACGCTCGCGTTGTTGTACAGCTGGATCGTCACTGGGTAGCTTGCGGCTGTGATCGGGATGGTCCCTCCAACGCACTGGTACACGCCTCCGTAGACCGCCAAGATCGTGTCCAGGTCGGTCGTACCACATCCGGAGACGATCGACGCCGGACCGGTGGTTGGGAAGACAACACCGGAGTCATAGGTGAAGTTGAACACGTCATCGACAAAGTGGATTCCGGTGTCGTTGATATCTAGGACGTTCTGAGTCCATAGAGTTCCGTTCGCAACTCCTGGGAGCGTGACGTTCGATAGCACCGTGTTCAACTGGAGACTGAATTCGTAGAGGGAACCAACCAAGCCCGTGTTGCTGACCGGGTCGATCACTCCCTCTGAAGAAGGGTTCGTGACGTTCGGAGGCGTGTTGAGGACGACCGTCGCGAGGATGTGAGTTGTGTTGTACGAATACGCATTCGTGGTTCCGATACCGTAGTCGACGAGCCCTGTGGGAGCGGGCGGGTTCTGATAGGCGGCAGCCACGTAGGCGGCGGGAGAAGAAGAAGAGGAGTCGATAAGATCAAGATTCGGAACCGACGCGAGGCGCGGGCCTTCGCTATCCTTGCCCGTCGAGGTGACCGACTTGAGCCACGCCGGTGCGTCAGACGGAATAGCGACCACGGACGGCGAGCCGGCCGAGGGCGGAGCGAGCGGGGAGAACGAGCTGGGTTGGCTGTAAGTGGGATTCAAGGGAGTATGGAACACGCCTGTCGTGGGGGTGACGGAGCTACCGGCCGAGGGCCCGGGCGAAGTAGCGGCCGCCGAGGAACTCGACCCGGGTTCGAGGCCACTCAAGGAGGGGGCGGGAGCAATTGCCGTGCCGAAGATCGATGCTCCGGGGAGCACCATCAGAGCGCAAACGACCAGCACGACCGGCAACAGCCAAACACGCGTTCGAAGCCCGGGCAAACTCGGCATAACCGCTCGCGACGAGGATTACTAGTATAGAAAGCTTCCCTCGGCCGGAGTTCCCGCCTTGCGCCAAAACGCTGCGGGAGGGCCTTCGCCGCTAGCAGGTTGTGCTCGTCGCAGCAGTGACCGCGGAACCGGACTCCGCGTTTACGACCGCCGCTAGCTCCGGCTGATCTCCCGACGGACCGCCGAGGCCGAGCGGGAGGCACGGGCTGTAGTCGACGAACCAGGTCGGCCCGAGAGGGCTTCCGCTGTACGTGCCTCCGCCGACGAGCGCCATCTCTAGGTTGAGCGCGAGGCCCGAATGTACCGACCGAAACGCGGACCCACCCTCGGTCCACGCGGCCGACGCGGCCACCGGGCTGTCGACGACGTTCGACGGGACGGCGGTGAGGTTCGCGAACTCTGAGACGCAGGCCCCCGAAGCGACAGCGAGCGGGGTGGCCGTTCCTTCCAGTACCTCAACGATCAGAAACTCTGACCCGGACGACGCGCGGTAGAACATTCCCCACCACGTCGCGTCTCCGGAAGAGAAGCTACCAGAAAACCCCGGAATCGTCACTGAAGTGGGAATCGGGCCGACTCCCGCGGGCGTGGCCTTGCAGCCGGAGCCGACCGCCGAGCTGGTGCTCGTCTGCTGCGACGCGGCAGGGGCGTATCCGAGAGCCGCGACGAGGTTCCACGGGCCTCCCGCCACCGTTCCCGCGGACCGGTTCGCTTCGGCCTCGGCCTGAGCGTAGGAAGAGCCGCCGCTCAGCCCGGCAGACCCGCCGGGGCTGAACGCCCCCAGCGCGAAGAAGGCAACCACGATACCGACACCTATGGCCGCGAAAAGGAGGGGTCCTAGGCGTGGGAGGATGGGCGCGCGCGGCCGCGCAGCGCCCGGTTTCGTGGAGGTAGACGATGGTGAGCTCGCCGAGGCGGACTTGGTCGGAACGGACGGACGGATCTCCTCGCCCTCAGGAAGTTCCATCGTCTCACCGAGGGGAGCTCTCGCCTTCTATCTTTCGCGGTGCCGAGGGGTCCGGTGGCTCGGAACGCCGCTTCTTCCTCAGCGCCGATTCGACCTGCAAATTCGGTTGACGAAACATCTATGAGAGCACCGGCCGGCCCACAGTTTGTCGTTATGGAGAAATCCGCCATCGTCGCCGAGCTCGGCGAGAGTACTCTCCTCCTGCCTGCGGCTGTGGAGCGGGCCCTCAGGGCCAACGACCGGGCGAAGTACCTTTTCGCCTTACTCCAGAACGCCCGCCTCAAGGCCGACCAGCCCTCCACGGAGCTTTCGAACCTTTCGGCCGAACGAGAGCAGGCGGGGGTCTCCGAGACCCGGTTCGACGCGGTGGTGCGGGAGGCGAGGAGCGTCGGAGCTGATCGATACGCCATCCCGCTCGCGGCCATCCTCGTCGCGAACGCCCTGGCGGCGGTCGAAGAGATGATCCTTCCCGTTGCCACCGCACACCCCGAAGAGGGGAACCGGTTTAGAGTACGGTTCGACCGGATCCGTTCCGAGGCCGCGCCGGTGGAGGGCGACCTCATTGCCCGCTCCACGGTCGACGCGCTGACCTCGGGCGACCGGGCCGGTGGGGACAGCCTCCATCTCCTGGTTCTCGACCTTCATCGGGCGATCCTCGCAATCCAGGCGAGCCTCGCGACCGAGGAGGTCGACGGCGCTCGGACCTACGGCCTGCGGGAGGAGGACCGTCGACTCGTTCGAGCGTTCATGGCGGGGGTCCGGAGGACCCAGGCCCTGAAGTTCGAGCACCCCGGTCTCGGAACGACCGCGGCCCGGGTAGGGGAACGTCTCGTCATCCAGAACGACATCGGGGAGACGGACGCTCACGTGATCGTCGTCTCCGTCGCGAACAGAGAGGTCTCGATCACGTACTCAGACGTTCACGCCGCTCGGCTGGAGTTCTTCCAGGAGCTCCTCCGGCCTTCCGGCTTCGACTGGACCGAGACAGCGACCCGCGTCGCTTCGGCTCCCATCCCCTCGGCCGAGTACCTTCTCTCGGTGGGACGCTGCCACCCGCCGACCGAGTCCGACCTCGAAGCGGCGCTGACGGCGGTGGGGTCGAAGATCGTCTTCCTCATCGACTGGAACCGGGCTCGGAAAGAGCTACGGTCCTTCGTGCGGAACCGCGAGGCGGTCTCTCTCCTTCGCTGGGCGGCGACGGAGGAGGTGGGGCACCGCGCGTTCCTGGTCCTCGGGGGAGAAGCGCTCCTCCGAGAGGCGATCGACCTCGCGCCGAAGGGCCAGCTCCCCTATCGGACCCGACTGTCGGAGGTCCTCGGTTCATCGCGGACCCGTCAGTACTTCGAGTGGGTATTCCGAACGGCGTCGAACGGCCTCCGCTCGGGGGCCCCCCGGGCGCTCCTGCGAGATGAGGTGAAGGCCGAACTCTTGCGGTACTTCCACACGCTAGACGAGGACCTGCTCGGGATGTGCATCGAGCAGGCCTCTCTTCTGGTCGAGCTCGCTAGGTCGGTAGAGGACTCCCTCTCTGGCCTCGCGGACGGAGCCCCGCCTGAGCGCGCGGACCGGGCGGCCACCCAAGCGAAGGCGTGGGAGAAGGCGGCCGACGAGATCGTAGCTCGGGTCCGGACGATCACCCGGCGGTCCGGTACGCCCGAGCTGTTCCGAGAGCTCGTGGGGATCGTCGACGACGCCGTGGACGCGCTCGAGGACGCCGCGTTCTCCCTGAAGCTCGCGAGCGGGCACGTGGGCTCGCAGGAACTCTTCGCCGTGCTCGGGGGGATCGCCCGGATCGTGACCGAGTCGGCTCAAGAGTTCCTGAAGTCGGTCCACGCCCTTGGACTCCTCGGCCCCGCCTCGCGCGAGGAGGAGTTGCAGGGTTTCCTCGGCTCGACCAGTCGCGTCGCGGGCCTCGAGGAGAGCTGCGACGTCGCGCTCCGCGCCGCTCGGGAGAAGATCTGGTCGTCCGGCGCCGATTTCCGCGAGAGCGCGCTGGCTCTGGAGGTGGCCGGCCACCTTGAGCAGTCGACCAACCACCTGAAGCGCGCGGCGTACACGATCAAGGACGACGTCTTCGAGCGGCTCAATCGGGGAGCGTTCCGCTTCCATGCCGAGTGAGGACGGTCGGCTCGTCCGGTTCGGTCCCCAGGTTTCCGGAGAGGCGCCCATAGACCGGTTCGGTTTCAAGACCCACGGCCTTGCCCGGATGGCGTCCCTCGGACTGCCGGTCCCTCCCGGGTTCGCCTTGAGCGTCGACGTTTGCCGCGAGTACTACTCGAACGGTCGCATCCTCCCATCGTACCTTTCGGACTATCTGCACGCGGGAACACGATACCTCGAAACGGCCACGGGGTACGGTTTCGGGGACCCGCGTCGTCCGCTCCTTGTCTCGGTGAGGTCGGGTTCGCCGGTGTCGATGCCGGGGATGATGGCGACGATCCTGAATGTCGGCCTCACGAGGGAGACCCTCTCGGGCCTCATCGTGCGGTGGGGCGACCCACGGTTCGCCTGGGACTCGTATCGGCGACTCCTCGAGAACCTCGGGGAGGTAATGGGGGTCGACCCCGCGCTCCGGGACGAGGCGCTCCGGTCCACCCTCAGCGCGGCCGGCGCGCGCGAGCCGTCGGAGATGGACTTCCGCGCCCTGAGGGACCTATCCTCCGCGTACGAACGGGTGCTTCGCCGCGCCCGGGGAGAGCCGTTTCCCGAGGAACCGAGGGACCAGCTCCTTCGGGCGGTCCGGGCCGTGCTCGATTCGTGGATGAGCCCAAGGGCGCAGCGGTTCCGGGAACGCAACCGTCTCGACTCTTCGGGAGGGACCGCCGTGACGGTCCAGGCGATGGTCTTCGGCAACCTCGGGCGGGATTCGGGCGCCGGCGTGTTTTTCACTCGGAACCCCTGGAACGGCGAACCGCGGCCGCTGATCGACTTCAGGCTCTCGGTCCAAGGCGAGGACGTCGTCTCCCGCAGCCGCCGGGCGGGCCGCGACGACTTCGAGCGACTGTTCCCCGAACTCCATCAGGGCCTCCTCCGGTATGGTCGGCGTCTCGAGGCGGAATTCCACGACATGCAGGATGTCGAGTTCACCGTTGAGGCGAAACGCCTCTACCTTCTCCAGACCCGCGCCGCGGCTCGAGAGCCCCTGGCGGCCCTGCGGGTCGCCCTCGACCTCGAGGCGGAAGGCCGCATCGGCCCGGCGGAAGCCCGGTCGCGACTGGCCTCCCTCGACCTGGGCAAGATCGTCGTCCACGAGGCTCCCCCCGACGTCGACCTCCTCGCGCGGGGCGAACCCGCGTCGATCGGCGTCGCCGTGGGCATGGTGGCTTTTTCCCCGCAAGAGGTGGAGGAGCTCGCCCGTCGAGGACCGGTGATCCTCGTCAGGGACGACCTCACGGCGGACGACCTGGGGGCCCTCGATTCGGCCGTCGGCGCGCTGATGCCTCGGGGCTCCCGGACGTCGCACGCGATCGTGGTCGCTCGCCAGATGCAGAAGGCCGTCGTGGTCAACTGCCCGTCGGTCGAGGTCGACCCGGTCGCTCGACGCCTGCGGGTCGGCGATCGGGAGGTCCGGGCCGGAGAGACGATCTCGCTCGACGGGGCCACCGGCTCGGTCTACGCCGGGAAGGTCGACTTCCGGCCGAAGCGACCCGAGGAGCTCCTCGGTCGGGCCCGTTTGATCGGGCTGGCGCTCGCCTAGCCCTCAAGGGCCCCCCGGGGGACCGTTATAGCCGAGCCGGCTCACCCGGCCCGGACCGACGATGGCGCGACCGGTGGCGGCGGGGGTCCTGACGGTTCTCGGAGGCGTGTTCATCATGTTGGGAGGGGCCCTCCTCGCGGTCATCGGCGGCGTCATCGCCGCGGTCCTTCACTACTTCAGCGGCCTCTTCGTCCTCGGCCTCCTCTTCGGCTTCGTGGTCCTCCTCCTGGGCATCCTCATGGTCGCGGTCCCGGCCGCCCACACCGTCTGGGGAATACTCACGGTAGGGCTCGCCCTCGTCAGTATCCCGTTCTCGTTCGCCGGGTTCCTCGTCGGGTTCTTCCTCGCCCTCCTCGGCGGCATCCTCTCCATCCTCTGGCGCCCTCCTCCCTCCCCTCGCACCATCACCGTGACCGCCCGGGTCGTTCCGCCCCCGCCGACCTGACGGTTTCCCTGGGCCTCGCTTTCCGGGGGTACTACTTTGGACGGAGTTCGTCCGGTCCCGCACCGCTGGACCGAACGGCCGTTCCGCCGGAGGGAATCGACCGGATGAACGTCGCGTACGAGGCCGGGGTCGGGATGCTGCTCGGTTTCTCCCTCACGATCCCCCCCGGGCCGATGAACGCGCTCATCGCCTCCCAATCGGTCCGGTCGTTCCGAGGGGGCGTCGTCACCGGCCTGGGCGCGATGAGCGCGGATGCCGTTCTCGCCGCCGTCGTCTTCGTTCTCTCCGCCGCGGTCGACCTCACGGCGTACCTCCGGGCGGTCTACGCTCTGGGGTGCGCCGTCATGGGTTACTTTGGCTACCGGCTCCTTGCCCCGCACCCCCGGGCCGAGGCGGCCGACCTTGGGACGGTCCGGACCTACTCCACGGCCCTCGCGATCGGCGTGTCGAACCCGTTCCAGATCCTCTGGTGGCTCACCGCGGGCCTCGCCTTCGCCTACCTCGGAGGGCTCGTGCTGTTCCTGGGGCTCTTCGGGGCGATCGCCGTCTGGATCGTGCTGTTTCCTTACGCCCTTTCGGTCGGGGCGAAGCGGTCGCCGTCGCTCGAGCGGTGGGTGACGCTCGGCTCGGGAGCGATCATGGTGGGGTTCGCCGCCTACTTCGGCTACCTCGCGCTCGCCTAGCGCGGCCGGATCGCCGTGCCGTCAGGCCGGTTTCAATCGCTCGGCGTACTGGTGGCGGAACTTCGCGACCTTCGGCGCGACGACCGCCCGGCAGTAGGCCTTCTCGGGATTCCGACGGAAGTAGTCGCGGTGGTACTCCTCGGCCGGGTAGAAGTTCGAGAACGGAACGATCTCGGTCACGATCTTTCGCTTCCAGACCCGGGTCCCCTCGAGCTCCCGCACGAGCGACTCCGTCTCGGCCTTCTCGGCGGGGGTCCGGTAGAAAACGGCGGACCGGTACTGCGTGCCGACGTCGTTTCCCTGCCGGTTGAGCGTCGTCGGGTCGTGGGTCGTGAAGAAGACCGTCAGGAGGTCGCGGTAGGAGATCTTCGTGGGGTCGTACGTCACGTCGACCGCCTCCGCGTGTCCGGTCCGCCCGGTGCAGACCTGCTCGTACGTCGGTTCGGGCACCGTCCCGCCCGCATACCCCGGAATCGCCGCGAGCACGCCGGCGAGTTCCGAAAAGACCGCCTCCGTGCACCAAAAGCAACCGCCGGCGAGCGTAGCATGAGCCCCCTCCTTCCCTCCGGTCGCGGAGGGTGCGGAACCCGTGGTCATGCGGAGCTCGGTACGGCTGCCCGGCCGCGCGGCCTCGAGACCACTCCGAGCAAGACGAACCCCGGCGCGGCGACGCTGAGCACCGGGACGAGCACGAGGAGGAACTCGCCCCCCGGGAACGGGAACGCGATCTCGAAGAACGGAACCAGAACTAGGAGGAGGAACAGGAGGTAGACGAGCGAGCCGAGGTCGAGCGTGCGGTCGTCGTAGCGGCCTCCCGCGAGCCAGAGACCGTAGACGATCCCGAATCCCCCGACCCAGGCGAGGACGAATCCGATGAGGGCGGTGTACGCCCCGAACGGCTGGTTCGACTCGAGGCAGGAGAGGGCGTGCGTCGGCGAGCCGTGAATGCAACCGAGCAGGCTCGATGCAGTTCCGGTGAGGACGGCCGCCGCCGCGAGGATCAGGACGAACCCGACCGAGCCGAGCAGGCAGAGGAAGGAAGCGAGCGAGAACTCGGGGTCAAGGCGGCGAAGGGTGGCGAAGGCCCGCCGGTACAGGAAGAGCGACAGGATGTAGAACACCGCGCCGACGAGGACGAGCGCGCCGGACACCTGGAGGAGGCTCGGCGCGAACGAGAAGAACCCGCTCGGGGCGTAGGCGCTCGCGAACAGGGCGAGCGAAGGAACGACGACCGCGATGACCGCAGCAAGGAGACCGAGCCACGCTCCCGAACCGAGCCGCGTCGCCCCTTTCTGGTCGTACTCCGCGGCGTTTCCGGTCGCTCCTGCCATACAATCGTCCTGGTGGGTCGCACGGACCCACTCGAGCGGGGAATATCTACTCTCGGTCGGTCGTTTACCGCCGTTCGCGGTCGGGCGCCGGAGCGCGACAAGTACATACGCATCCCGCCGCTCCTCGAACCGTGCGGTCCCACGAGTTCGCCGAACGCATCCAGGAACTGGCCGCCCGGCGGCAGCCGTTCGCGATGGCGACGGTCGTGCGGACCGAGGGCTCGACCCTCGCCAAGCAGGGGTTCAAGATCCTGATCTCGCACGACGGACAGGTGGTCGGGGGAACGTTCGGTGGCGGATGCCCGGAAGGGCCCATCGTGACGGTCGCCGAGGAGGCGATGCGCACCGGCGAGAGCCGCGTGGTACGCGTGCACCTGGTGGACGCGAAGGAGGCACTGCGCGGGATGGTCGAGACTCCCGGCCCGGACGAGATCTACGTCGAGACGGACTGCGGCGGTACCCTCGAGGTCCACATCGAGCCGATGCTTCCGTCCGAACGGCTCGTGGTGATCGGACAGGGAGGCCGGGACGACGTGGAGGAGTCCCTCGTTCGCCTAGCCCGCGAGCTCGGCTTCGAGGTCGTCGTCGTCGACCCTAATCCCCAGCTCACGGCGACCGCGGACCGCGTGGTGGTCGCCTCCGCCCCAGACCCGCAGGAGGTCCCTCTTGGTGAGCGGGACTCGGTCGTGGTGCTGACGAAGGGCGAGCGGGACGTCGCGATCCTCTCCGCGGTCGCCCGCTCCCGACCTCGCTACGTCGGTCTCCTCGCGAGTCGTCACCGGGTCCAGAAGAACCGGTCGGAGCTAGCAGCCCAGGGCGTTCCCCCGGAGTTCCTCGAGTCCCTGCACGCCCCGATCGGCGTCGACATCGGCGCGAAATCCCCGCCCGAGATCGCGCTCTCGGTCCTCGCGGAAGTAGTCGCGGCCAAGTACGGGAAAACGACGCCTCGAGCGGCGGCCGCCGCGCCAGAGAAGAGCCGCGAGGCAGTCCCCGCCGGGGCCAAGTGACCCAGCTTCTGCCGGACGACTAGCGACGGACCGCGACCTGGACCTCGGTGTGGTGGTACGCCTTCGCGTCCTTCCACGGGTCGTCAGAATAGACCTCGCGGTACATCCCGGCCGACCGGATCGTGTGGTCCTTCTTCTGCCACCGAAGCCAGTCGTTCAGGCCGTGGTAGACCACGCGGGGACTGACGACGTCGGGGTCGAAGACGACACTCGCGACCGAGCCGGCCGCGTACGTTCGAACCCGGACCGAGCCGTCCGAACGCGCTCTCCCGCGGACCTCGATGGCGACTTCGTAGACCCCTTCGCCCGGCTCGCGGAAGATCCATTTCCCGGTCCGGATCTTCTGGCGACGCGCCCAGGCGACGACCTGACCGAACTTCTGTCGGACCTTGGCGTCGCTCCACGGACCTTTCCAGCGGACGCGGGCGACCCGGTACGCGGGCGATCGCTTGATTGCGAAATCCACCGCCATTTTCGTCTCCTCGCTCGCCCCAGCACCTCCCTCCCGTTAAGCTCTCCGCGGCGACCGACCGGTCGTCGAGCGCTCGTCAGGCCGAGGGACTCTCCAAGCGCTCTCGCGCGCGGTCGAAGAGCGACTGCGTCTTCTTGTCCACCGCGCCCCGGACCACCCGTTCCCCGACCGTAGCGACCGGACCCGAGAACGTGAGCTCGGCCGTCCATCGGACGGTCGTGATCCCGTTCGACTCCTCGAGCCCGGTCGCGATCGTCGCGTCGAGTCCGCTCCCGAGCCCGGTACCATGCAGCTTCGCCACGACGCGCCCAGGCCGCTCGAGCACCGTGTACTCCCCGCTCAAGCGGAACACTCCGCGGATGAACGCGACGCCCGTCGTCACCGTGCCGGTGAAGTGGGTCGCGTCCTGGACCTCGACGGTGTGCGGGTCCTCGAGACAGTCGACCAGGCGCCGGGCGTCGGTGAAGAAGGCGTAGACGCTCTCCCGGTTCCGCCGCACCCCGAATGTGCCCTCCGCGTGCATAACCGGAATCCTTCCTTCGACGCCTCGGGCGGGCCACTCCGGCGAACGGAATGAATCTTCCGCCCGGCCGCTCAACCCGCGGCGCGGCCGACCCCCGCGCCTCGGTTTGGACCGAACGCCCTCGGAAAGCCGGAAGGACTGGTCAATAGGTCGAGGTACGGGAGGGCGACCCTGAGCGCCGCGGTCTCGGGTTTGAATCCCGGGTCGGCGGCGTACGGGTTGACCCAGACGATCCGGCGCGCCGCCTGCTTGAGGCGCTCGAGCTCCCGGGCGAGCTCAGGCGTTTCCCCGAGGTCCCAGCCGTCGCTCACGAGGACGACCGTCGTCGTCGGACGGACGATCGTCTGCCAATGCCGGCGGAACTCCGCGAGGCAGTGGGCGATCTGAGTCCCGCCTCCCGCTCCGTAGAGGCGCCGGGAGAGTTCGGGGAGCGCTCGGGCGTACGTCTCTCCTCGGAAAAGAGACGTGATCTCCTCGATCTCGTGCCCGAAGGCAAAGACCCGGGTGCGACGAACCGTACGGTGAAGCACGTGCACGAGCGCAAACAGCTCGCTCGTGTGCTCTCGCATCGAGCCGCTCACGTCCCACAGGACGAGGAGGTCGGTGCGCCGCAGCGCCCGGTCCCGGGTCGCGAGCTCGAGCCACTCGCCTCCGGTCCTGAGCCCGCGACGGGCGGTGCGCCTCAAGTCGATCGAACCCCGGGGCGCCCGCTCCCAGCGGCGTCCGGGAAGCGTCGCGGTCACTCGGCGGAACCGGCGGGCTCCCGAGCGGTAGCGGCGCATTCGCTCCGCGGGAACGGGAACGAGCGGGTGGCCGAGCGCCGGGGCCCTCGGGCTGTACCGCCCCTCGATCGTCACCCGCTGCTCCTCGACCTCAGGAGCTCGGGAACGGGGCGGGATACCCGAGGCGGTTCCCCGGCGCTCTCTTGGGGCAGAGCGCTTCCCTTCCTCCGAGGCCGGGGGGACCGGGACCCCGACCCAGCTGGTCCAGTACTCGTCGAAGACCCGGTCGACGCGGGCGAGGTCGGTCGGGGACTTCGCGAGCGTGACCCGACACGCTTCCCGGAAGGCGTCCCGATCGAGGGCCGGCAGGGTCTCGAGCGCATGTCCCAGGTCGACGCCGGCCGCCGTCCCGACGCGTACCCCTTCGTCGCGGAGTCGGGCGAGAAATCCCTGCAGGCGGCCGAGGACCCGCTGTCCGGCCGGGAACGGAAGCGAGGCGTCCTTCATGGGGAGGCGAGGACCGCCCCGAGTCGCGTCTTGCGGTACGTCTCGAGATCTCGGGCGTCTTTCAGCAACAGACCGAGGGTCTCGGCGACGGTCGGCGCCCGCAGGGTCTCCTCGCCGAGCGCGAGCAGAGCGTTTGCCCAGTCGAGTGTCTCCGCCACGCCGGGCCGTTTCGCCAGGTCGTCCTGACCGCGCAGCCGCTGGACGAACTCCGCGATCTCACCCGCGAACCGGGCGGGCAGTTCCGGCAGGCGACGGCGCAAGATCTCCACCTCCTTGTCGACCGACGGGTACCCGATGTAGGCGTACAGGCACCGTCGCTTGATCGCGTCTCCGAGCTCCCGGGTGCGGTTCGAAGTGAGGATGACCCACGGGACCTGCTTTGCCCGGATCGTCCCGATCTCGGGAACCGTGACCTGGTAGTCCGAGAGAACCTCGAGGAGAAGGCCCTCGAACTCCTCGTCGGCCCGGTCGAGCTCATCGATCAGGAGCACCGGTCGGACCGGCCCCGACCCCTCGATCGCGCGGAGCAGCGGCCGGCGGAGGAGGAACCGCTCGCTGTAGATCTCGGTCTCGACCTCGGCGGGGGTCCGGTCTCGCTCGTGGAGTCGGATCGAGAGCAGTTGGCGGGGATAGTCCCACTCGTAGAGGGACGCGCTCGCGTCCAGCCCCTCGTAGCACTGTAGCCGGATCAGCTCGGCCCCGGCGGCGGCGGCGAGGGACTTAGCGATCTCGGTCTTGCCGCAGCCGGGTTCCCCTTCGATCAAAAGCGGCTTTTCGAGGCGGAGGGCGAGGTAGACCGCGGTCGCCAATCCACGGTCGATGACATACCGCTGCGAGGAGAGCGCCTCCATGACCGAGTCGACGCTCGCCGCGAACGCGGGCAAGGGGCCCCCGCTCATGGTCCGAGAACCGGGAGCCTCTCGCTCGGGGCACCGGCCGTGGGAAGACGGCGGGGATAGTCGAGGACGTATCCGCCGTAGTACGGCACCCGGGTCGTGATGACCCGGCGGAACGCCTCCCGAAGGCCCTCGTCGTCCAGCCCTCGAGTCGGGACCAGGTCGTCGTTCCGATTGAGACAGCCTTTGAGCTCGCCTTTGTGGGTCACTCGAATCCGGTGGCAGTTCGCGCAGAACTCGGCGTTGTAGACGGGGTCGACCAGTTCGACCTCCGCCTGGCGGAAGAGGAAGACCTTCCGGTGGTGCATCTCCCGCACGAGCACCCGCGACGCATGGGACTCGAGCCAGCGCTTCACGGCATCGATATCGACCATCCACTCGCGGTGGTCGACGAGCTCGGGCATGAACTGAATCAACTGGAGCTTGAGCCCGTCCGTCTCCCCGACGTACTCGATCATCCGGGGAATGTTCGCGACCGTCTGTCGGAAGACGACCATGTTGAGCTTGACCGGCTTCAGCCCGACGCGCAACGCCTCCCGTATCCCGCGCAGCACGGGGGCGAGCGAGCCCTTGCGAATCGCACGGAACTGCTCGGGGTCAACCGAATCGACCGAGACGTTCACTCGTTTCAAGCCCGCGTCCCGAAGACCCTCCGCTCGGGCCTCGAGCATCGACCCGTTGGTAGTGAGGGAGACGTCTGGGACCTGCTCGACCGTGCGCCCGACGATCTCCTCGAGGTCCAGGCGGACGAGCGGCTCGCCTCCGGTGAACTTCACCGAGCGGATACCGAACTCGCGGGCGACCCGAACGAGGCGCTCGACCTCGAGCGGGGTCAACTCCTCTCCGTGAAGCGTCCGCGGTCGGTCGACCGGACCGAGGCCTTCGTCGTGGCAGTAGACACAACCGAAGTTGCACCGCTTCGTGACGCTGATCCGCAGGTCGGTCACTTCGCGGCCGAACGCGTCGGAGAGCATCGTACGCCACTCCACCCCTCCTCGGCTTATATTTCCCCGGTCGCCCCGACCCCGAAGAGGGCAGAGCCCACCGTGGGCCCGGGCGGCGTTTTGGGAAGGATAATACTACGGGACTCGATGGGGAGTCGGGCCGCGGCCCAAAGGAGGTTCGATGATTCCCCCGGCGTTCGAGTACTACGCCCCCCACTCGGTCGACGAAGCGGTCGCCTTGTTGCGACGATTTAACGGCGAAGCGAAGGTCCTCGCGGGAGGGCATAGTCTGATCCCGCTGATGAAGCTACGATTGGCAGAACCGGCCGCGCTCATCGACATCAATCGGATCCCGAACCTCTCGTTCATTCAGGAAGAGGGAACCCACCTCAGGATCGGCGCGACCACCCGGACGAACGACCTGCTCGACTCCGAGCTCCTCCGCAGGTCCTATCCGATCCTCCCCGACGCGGCGCAGGAGATCGCCGACCCCCTGGTTCGGAACCTCGGCACGGTCGGCGGGAACGTCTGCCACGGCGACCCCGGGAACGACCTGCCCGCCTGCATGCTCGCCCTCGGGGCCGAGCTCGTGACCGTCGGCCCGAAGGGATCGCGCACGCTTCCCGTCTCGGACTTTTACAAGGATACGTTCGTGACCGCGCTCGACCCGACGGAGCTTCTGGTCGAGGTTCGGGTCCCGAAGGCCCGCGCCCGTCAGGGCTCAGCGTACCAGAAGATCGAGAAGCGCGTCGGCGACTTCGCGATCGCCGGCGCCGCCGCGAACCTTCTACTCGATGCTTCCGGACGAGTCGAGACGGCCGGCATTGCGCTCACGGGCGTCGGCCCGACCGCGATCCTCGCGAGCGCTGCCTCCGGCGCGCTGGTCGGTCAGTCCCCGGACGACCAGCACCTCGGGCACGCCGCGACCCTTGCCGGGACCGCGGCCGACCCGAACTCTGACTTGAGGGGGCCCGCGGAGTACAAGCGGGCGATGGCCTCGGTTCTCACGCGGCGCGCTCTCGACCGGGCGCTCGCCCGCGCCCGGGGAGGTGGCTAGATGGCCGTGAGCGCCCGACCGATCGCCCCCGCGGCCTCGTTGAGCACGAGGTCGGCTCCGGTCGTTCGGATCCAGGTCACCGTCAATGGCTCGCCGATCTCGGCGGAGGTCGAGCCGCGAACCTTGCTCGTCCATTTCCTCCGCGAGGTCGTCGGCCTCACCGGGACCCACATCGGCTGCGACACGTCCCACTGCGGGGCCTGCACGGTCCACCTGGACGGGAAACCGGTGAAGTCGTGCACGGTCCTCGCCGTGCAGGCGAACGGACGGCAAGTCCGGACGGTCGAGGGCCTCGAGGTCGACGGGAAGCTCTCCGCCGTCCAGGAGGCGTTCGTGGAAGCGCACGGCCTTCAGTGCGGCTTCTGCACCCCCGGGATGATGATGACGGCGACCGCGCTGCTCGCGAGGAACCCGAACCCGACCGAGCCCGAGGTGCGGGACGCCATCCGCGGCAACCTCTGCCGATGCACCGGCTACGTCAACATCGTGAAGGCGATCCAGCTCGCGGGGAAGAAGATGCAGGCGAATCCGACCGGCCCGGGAGGGTCGCCATGAGCGCGGAGGCCCCCCACGTGAAGGGTGGCCTCGGCCAGTCGATCCTCCGAAAGGAGGACGCCCGGTTCATCCGCGGGAAGGGGAACTACGTCGACGACATCAAGCTTCCCGGGATGCTCTATCTCGACATCACGCGGAGCCCGTACGCCCACGCGAAGATCACGGCGATACGGACGGAGAAGGCGCTCAAGGTCCCGGGGGTGCTCGCGGTCATCACGGGCAAGGACCTCGCGGCCGCGAATCTCGCCTGGATGCCGACCCTGATGTCGGACAAGCAGATGGTCCTCCCGACCGACACGGTGATGTACCAGGCGCAGGAGGTCGCCGCGGTCGTCGCGGACAGCCGGTACGCCGCCGCCGACGGCGCGGCCGCGGTCGAGGTCGACTACGAGCCGCTCCCCGTCGTGACGAATCCGTTCAAGGCCCTGGAACCCGGGGCGCCGGTCATCCGTACCGACCGCAAGGAGCAGTCGAACCACATCTGGCACTGGGAAACGGGCGACAAGGCCGGCACCGAGGAGGCGTTCCGTTCGGCCGAGGTCGTCGTCGGCCAGGACCTGTACATCCCGCGGATCCACGTCTCCTCGATGGAGACGTGCGGGTGCATCGCGCACATGGACTCGGTGAGCGGCCGGTTCACGATCTACATGACGACGCAGGCCCCGCACGCTATCCGCACGGTGTACGCGCTCGTGACGGGACTCCCCGAGCAGAACATCCGGGTCGTCTCGCCCGACATCGGCGGAGGGTTCGGCGGGAAGGTGCCGGTCTACCCCGGCTACGTCCTCGCCTCGGTCGCCTCGATCAAGACCGGGCACCCGGTGAAGTGGGTCGAGGACCGGTCGGAAAACCTGCAGGCCGATTCGTTCGCCCGCGACTACCACATCCACGCCGAGGTCGCGGCGCGAAAGGACGGGACGGTGACGGCGCTCAAGGTGAAGACGCTCGCCGACCACGGCTACACCGACGCCGCCGCGAACCCGTCGAAGTTCCCCGCGGGCCTCTTCCACATCATCACCGGTTCCTACCCGTTCGCGAAAGCGTTCGTCGAGGTCGACGCTGCCTACACGAACAAGCCGCCCGGCGGCATTGCGTACCGTTGCTCGTTCCGCGTCACGGAGGCGGTCTACACGATCGAGCGGATGATGGACATCCTCGCGCACCGCCTCAAGGTCGACCCGGCCGAACTGCGCCTGAAGAACTTCATTCCCCCCGACGCGTTCCCGTACAAGTCGGCGCTCGGCTGGACCTACGACAGCGGGAACTACGCGGGGGCCCTGAAGAAGGCGATGGAGATCATAGACTACGCCGGCCTCCGGCGCGAACAGGCCGAGAAGCGTCGCCGCGGGGAGCTGATGGGCATCGGGATCTCGAGCTTCACCGAGATCGTCGGCGCCGGCCCGTCCCACACGTTCGACATCCTCGGGCTCAAGATGTTCGACTCCGCCGAGGTTCGGATCCACCCGACGGGGAAGGTGATCGCCCGGTTCGGAACGAAATCCCAGGGCCAGGGCCACGAGACGACCTACGCGCAGATCCTCGCGGAGGAGCTCGGGATCCCGGCCGACGACATCCGGGTCGAGGAAGGCGACACCGACACGGCTCCCTACGGCCTCGGCACCTACGCGAGCCGCAGCACGCCGACCGCGGGCGCCGCCGCCTCGATGGCTGCGCGAAAGATCCGCGAGAAGGCGAAGAAGATCGCGGCCCATCTCCTCGAGGTGAGTCCGGACGACATCGAGTGGAAGGACTACGCGTTCCGCGTGAAGGGCGTGCCGACCAAGTCGAAGACGATGCAGGACGTCGCTTTCGCCGCCTACACCAACCACCCCCAGGGAACCGAGGCGGGGCTCGAGGCGGTCGACTACTACGACCCGCCGAACATGACCTACCCGTTCGGGAGCTACATCTGCGTGGTCGACATCGACAAGGAGACCGGCCAGGTGAAGGTCCGCCGGTTCGTCGCGGTCGACGACTGCGGCACGATCATCAACCCGATGATCGTCGACGGTCAGATCCACGGTGGCCTCACGATGGGGTTCGCGCCGGCCCTGCTCGAGGAGATCCAGTACGACGAGAACGGCAACATTCACGGAGGTTCGTTCATGGAGTACCTCGTGCCGACCGCGGTCGAGACCCCCCACTGGGAGACGGCGAAGACGGTGACGCCGAGCCCGCACCATCCGATCGGCGCGAAGGGCGTCGGAGAGTCGGCCACCGTCGGCGCCCCGCCGGCGATCGCGAACGCGGTCGTGGACGCCCTCCAGCCGTACGGGGTCGAGCACATCGACATCCCCATCCATCCGTGGAAGGTCTGGCAGATCATCCACGCGGGAGCACCGAAGACCGGTTAGCGCGGCGGCCGGACGCGCCGAGCGACCGACCGCGCCTAGGGTCCGGCCGAGCCGGACTCACGGTCGGGCGGGAGACTCGGGGCTCTCCTGAAGCGGGACGCTCACGGTGATCGGGCTTCCCCGACGCTCGAGGGAGACCTCCACGTCCGACCCGACGGGGAACTTCGACAGCCCCTCGAGGAGGTCTCGGACGGTGCGTACGTCGAACGGGCCCACC
>JASHTB010000059.1 GCA_030040775.1 Thermoplasmata archaeon
ACGGGATCGCCATCGGGAAACCGATGAGCCCGACGATCCACGTCACGACGTAGAGGCCGAACGAGTCGACCCGTCGGACCCGCTCGACGAGCATGGCGATGAACACCGAGACGCCGATCACCGCGACGGCGTACGTGTATCCCTGCCACGCGAGCGCGAGGGCTCCCAAACAGACACCCGTGAAGACCGCCCATTTCACGGCGGTGCGTTCGCGCCGCCAGAACGCCCGGAGGGCGGGGACGAACTGCGACGGATGCCGATAGCTCTCGATGTACCGATGCGAGCCGACCGCCTTGACGGTACGGATGTAGGCGTAGATCGTGACGAGGATCACGAACGTGTAGAACGACAGGTAGTTCGCGTAGCCGAAGATCGACGAGTCGATGTTCGCGCTCAGGAACGGGTAGATGAGCGCCGCGATGAGCCCGGTCCGGCGACTGGAGACCTCCCGGCCGACGAGGTAGACCGGGAAGACCCCGAGCGCCGCCCAGAGAGGCGCCTGCAGGTCGAGGAACCAGGCGCCGGCCACGACGGCGTTGCCGCCGAAGAACGGGGCGAAGACGATCCCGAGGATCGCGTTCATCCAGTCGAACAGCGGTTCGCGTGGGTTGATCGCGCCGATCGGGAACTTCAGCATCGGGTCGAAGATGAGGTTCCGATGGTTCTCGATGATGTACGTCGCGACCCGCGAGTGATAGTAGGAGTCCGACCCGCCCGCGTAGGTGAACAGGGGCCCCCACTGGGCCACGATGGGGTACGACCAGACCGTGCGGATGGCGAACGAGATTCCGAACGCGGTGAGAAGGAGGGCGACCGTCCAACCGTGGCGGTGCCACCACCCTGTATGGGACGATTCCATGCGATGCCGCTCTCCCCGAGCCGGCGGCGCGCGAGACCGAGAGGAGGTATAAATACGCTACTATCGGAAATCTCTCGGTGCATGGCGCGTCCGTCGTCCTGTCGCCGAAGCTCGCCGGACGGTTCCGGTCGCGCCGCCGGCGGCGAGGTCAGGGTGCGACGCGAAATCGATAGAAGACCCGTCCGTCGTTGAGGTCGTACGCTTCGACACGGACCGCCTGCCCGACGCGGAGGCTCGTCCACGGGGCGCCCTCGATCCTCCCGAACAGCCTCAGGGCCACCCCGTCGAGGTCGACCAACCCGACCGGGAACGGCACCTCATTCTCCATGCCGAGGGGCGCACCTGCGAGAACGGCACTGAACGCGTAGACCCGGCCGCGCTCGGGCAGGTCGACCCACTCGAGGTCCTCGCTGTGGCATTTCGGGCATGCGGTGCGGGGGGGCCAGAGGAGGACCCCGTCCTTCGGACATCGCGTGGTGGATAGGCGTCCTTCCCGGAGCCGGTCGTAGAACTTCGAGAGCCGGGTGTCCCTCGCGGTCTCTAAGGGAAAGAAATCGAGGAGGAACGGACGTTTTTCTCCCGGCCGGGCGACCGAGGTACGCTCTGCGGGAGAGGGGGCCGTGCGGGGCGACTCGGGTTTCGTCGGGGCGAGCGAGGCGCCTCCCCTCCGTCGGGCTCGCTCGTCCGTCACGCCGCGCCTCCGCGCTGGTAGACCATCACGGAGTGAACGTTCGCGCTACCCGAGAGATTGTGAACGAGCGCCCACTCCGGGTCCGGCGCCTGGCGGGCCGCGGGGACCGCGTTCGAGAACTGTTGAAAGACCTCGAGCGCCTGGCTGATTCCGGTCGCGCCGAGCGGGTGACCACATCCCAAAAGTCCCCCGCGAGGGTTCACGACGAGGTCTCCCCCGACCGCGCCGCGGCCGTCGGCCGCGAACGCGCCCCCTTCTCCGGGGGCGCAGAGACCGAGAGCCTCGTACTCGATGATTTCGGAGATCGTGAAGCAGTCGTGGAGTTCGGCGAGGTCGAGGTCACGGACCGAGATACCCGCCTGGTCGAGGGCTCGCCGGCCGGCGTGACGCAGTCCGACCCAGTCGGTGAGCGAGCCCGCGTTGGCGAGATTGTGGAAGTCCGAATACTGACCCGTCCCCCGCACCCACGCGGGCCGGTCGGTGTACCGGTGGGCGTATTCCTCCGAGGTCAGCACGACGGCCGCCGCCCCGTCGGTCATGGACGAACAATCCCCGAGCCGAAGCGGCGGCGCAACCATCGGTAATCGAAGGAGCTTGTCGCGCGGGAACGTCTTGTCGAAGAACTGGGCGTTCGGGTTTGAGTTCGCGAACCGATGATTCTTCTCCGAAACGGCGGCGAGCTGTTCCTCGGTCGTCCCGTACTCGAGCATGTGTCGCTGGGCGACCATCGCGAAGAAGGGGGGCGCGGTCGCACCGTGGGGGCCGTCCCACGGGCGGTCCATCACGCAACCCATGGCACTGTTCGCCTCTGCCACGGACGGCAGGTTCATCTTCTCGACCCCGACAGCGACCGCGAGGTCGGAGAGGCCGGCCGCGATCGCCGCGTAGGCGGACCGGATCGCCGATTGGCCCGACGCGCACGCGAGCTCGGTCCGCTGCAGGATCCGCGTCGGGCGTAGTCCCATCTGTTCGGCGGCGAGCGGGGCGACGTGCGACTGGAAGGCGAATCGCTCGGGCTCGGCCGCCCCCACGAACAAGGAGTCAACGTCCTCGGCGCGCAGCTCGGGGACGGCCCGGAAAAGTGCGGCCCCGGCTTCCTGAGCGAGCTCGGACCACGTCGAGGGGCGGACCCCGAACTTCGTGCTCGCGCCGCCGACGATGGCGACCGACCGACCGCTCATCGTCCCTCCGTACGGATCGCCTCGGCCACTCGGTCGCCGGCAGCGCTCGTGGACACCGACCCTCCCTGGTCGTACGTGCGCGCCGACCCGTCCGCGAGGACGCGGGCGACCGCGCGCTCGAGACGGTCGGCCTGGCGAACGAGGCGAGGGTCGTGATGACGTTCTCCGAGCCAGCGGAGCATCTGCTCGACGGCGAGGAAGGTCGCGAACGGGTTCACCTGATTCTTCCCCGCGTGCTTCGGGGCGCTCCCGTGCACGGGCTCGAACATCGCGTGGTCAGCCCCGACGTTCCCCCCCGACGCGAACCCCATACCCCCCTGCAGGACGGCGGCGAGGTCGGTGATGATGTCCCCCATCATGTTCGTCGCGACGACGACGTCGTACCGCTCCGGGTTCCGCACGAGCCACTGGGTGAATGCGTCGACGTACGCGTAGTCACGCTCGACGTCGGGGAACTCCGCCCCGACGCGGTCGAAGGTCTCGCGAAAGAACCGGCACCCTTCGAGCACGTTCGACTTGTCGACACAGGTGACGCGCCTCTTGCCGTCCTGGGGGGCCCCCCGGCCGCGGGCGCACGCGAGCTCGAACGCGAACCGCACCACCCGCTCCGAGCCCTTGCGCGTGACCACCCGGGTGTCGATCGCGACCTCGGTCTCGTGGGCCCGGGTGAGACGCCCTCGCACCGGGGTGTAGAGGTCCTCCGTGTTCTCTCGGACGATGACCATATCGACGTCCTTCGGCGACCAGACCTGGGTGTAGACGCCGCTGATCTGGTGGCGCACGCCCGGGTAGAGCTTACACGGCCGCACGTTGGCGTAGAGGTCGAGCCCTTCCCGCAACCCGAGCACGAGCGCCCGGCCGGCAAGGTCTCCGTTCGGCAACGTGGCGCCCGGCCATCCGACCGCGCCGAGAAGGATCGCGTCCGCGTCCTTGGCGGCTGCCTCCGCCTCCGGCTCCCATTCCCGTCCGGTCTTGAGGTAGTACTGGCCGCCGCCCGGGAAGTCCGTCAGGTGCCAGGGGGCGGCGGCTCCCTCGGCGAGCGCCTCAAGGACCTTCTCTCCTTCCCGAACGACCTCGGGGCCGGTCCCGTCCCCGGGGTAGACCGCGACCGAGTAGCCCGCCTCTTTCATGAGCGGACGGTTCCCGCCGAACGGTTTCGCTCGAGTTCCCGGCGGACCTTCTCCACGAGCCCTCCCGCCTCGAGAAGCTCCAGGAGGTGGGTCGGAAGAGGAGGAAACTCGAGGAACTTCCCCGAGCTGACGTTCGTGATCCGGCCCCGAGGCAGGTCGACCCGTGCGGTCTCCCCGGTCGAGAAGAGGGAGCGCACGCCGCGGGCCTCGATGGTCGGGATCCCGAGGTTGATCGCGTTCCGGTAGAAGATGCGGGCGAACGAGTCGGCGACCACGGCGCCAACGCCGATCGCCCGCATCGCCTGGGGCGCATGCTCCCGGCTCGAACCGCAGCCGAAGTTCTCTCCGGCGACCAGGATGTCCCCGGGACGGGCCTCCTTCGCGAACTCGGGCAACGCGATCTCGAAGACGTGCTTCTTGAGCTCGTTCGGGTCGATGATCGTCAGGTACTTTCCCGAGATGATCTGGTCGGTGTCCACGTCGGCCCCGAGCGTCCAGACCCGTCCCTCGATGATCGGCTGCACGGTTCGGGTCCGCTAGGCGTTCTCCCTCGGGTCGGCGATCTCTCCCTTGATCGCGGTCGCGACCACCGCCGCGGGGCTCATGAGGTAGATCCGGGCCTCCTTCGCCCCCATCCGACCCGGGAAGTTGCGGTTGGAAGAGGAAGCGCAGACTTCGTCCGGAGCGAGGATCCCCATGTTCCCCCCGAAGCACGCCGAGCAGCTCGAGTTGGTGAAGACCGCGCCGGCCTCCGTGAACGTCTCGATGATCCCTTCGGCGAGGCACTGCTCGTAGATTGCCGTCGACGCGGGGGACACGATGAACCGGACCCCCTTCGCGACCTTCTGGCCCTTCATCAGCGCGGCCCCCTCCCGCAGGTCCTCGATCCGGGCGTTCGTGCAGGATCCGAGGAAAGCCTGGTCGACCTTCACGTGCTCCCGTACGACGTCGGGAAGCGGTCGCACGTTGTCGGGGGAGTACGGGCACGCGACCATCGGCGGCATCCCGTCGACGTCGATGTCGACGAGCCGCTCGTAGGAGGCGTCCGGGTCGGGCAGCAACGGATGCATCGGATGCTTCGCGATCTTCGCGAGATAGTCGAAGGTCTTCTGGTCCGGGGCGACCAGGCCGGTCTTCGCTCCCATCTCCGTCGTCATGTTGCAAAGGGTGAACCGCTCCGGCATCGATAGGCCGGCGACCGTCGAGCCGGCGTACTCGACCGCCTTGTACTGGCCGCCGGTCGTTCGGACCTCGCCCAGGATCTTCAGCACAAGGTCCTTCGCCGTGACGCCGGGGCCGAAGTGACCGCGGACCCGGACCTGGACCGTGGGAGGGACCTTCAGCCAGAGGTGGCCGAGGGCGAGCACCGCGGCCATCTCGGTCGGACCGATCCCCGTCGCGACCGCGCCCATCGCGCCGAGCATGTTCGTGTGGGAATCCGTTCCGACCGCGAGATCCCCGGGAACGACCCAGCCGTTTTCGGCGAGGATCTGATGGCAGATCCCGTGCCGGCCGACGTCGTAGAAGTGCGGGAGGTTCACCTCGTCGGCGAATTTCCGGAGGATCCGGTGAAGGACAGCGGCCCCCTCGGTCGAGGCGGGCACCCAGTGGTCGATCGCGATCACGACGCGCTCCGGGTCCCAGACCTTCTCGGCCCCCATCTGATGGAACGGCGCGACCGTCTGCGCGCCCTGCTCGTGCATCATCGCGAGGTCGACGTTCCCCTCGACGATCTGACCCGGCACGACCTCTTCGAGGCCCGACGCTCGGGCGAGGACCTTCTCCGAAAGGGTCTCACCGTGCCCCCTCATCGCGCGCTCACCGGGCGAATCCCCACCGCCGAAACCATCGCCCAGAACTCCTCGTCGGAGAGGCCCGGCCGTTCGAACAGCTTGCGGTAGTCGGCGAGGAACCGCCGGAGGTCGGCCTTCGACCGGGTCTCCGTCTCCTGCTTCACTCGGCGCAACAGCTCGAGAAGGAGCGGGTCCGAGGCGGTGAGGCCACGCTCTTTGAGCTTCTCCGCGAGGGCGGCCTTCCCCGTATGCTTTCCGAGGATCATCTGACGCCGACGGCCGACGACCTCGGGCTGAAGCGGCTCGTAGGTGAGCGTGTGCTGAAGGATGCCGTGGGTGTGGATCCCCGCCTCATGCGAGAAGGCGTTGTAGCCGACCAGCGCCTTGTTCACGGCGACCGGGACCCCCGAGAGGTGCTCCACCAGGCGGGAGAGCTCGTGGATGCGTCCCGTCTGGATCCCGGTCGACACACCGTAGAGCGCTTCGAGGCAGAGGACGACCTCCTCGAGCGAGGCGTTGCCCGCCCGCTCGCCGAGACCGTTCACGCAGACGTGAGGAGCCCGAGCCCCGCACTCGACCGCGGTGAGCGTGTTCGCCGTCGCGAGCCCGAAGTCGTTGTGGCAGTGGACGGAGAGGTCCTTCGGATGGACGCGGCGTCGGAACTCCTCGAGGTACCAGCGGAACGTGAGCGGCGTCATGATCCCGACCGTGTCGGCGACCACGAGCCGGTCCGCCCCGGCGTCCTGGACCTCCCGGTAGAGCCGCTCCACGAACTCGAACGGGGCCCTCACGGTGTCCTCGGTGACGAACGCGACGAAGAGCCCGGCGTCCTTTGCCTGCTTGACCGTCTTCAGCGAAGCGGCGAGGACCTCGTCCTGGGTCATGCGAAGCTTGTACTTCAGATGGACTTGGCTCGCCGCGACGAAGATGGCGATCTGAGAGACCCCGCTCCGAATGACCGCGTCGACGTCGGCGGGGACGGTCCGGGCGGCGGCGAGAATCTTCGCGCGAAAGCCGGCATGGGCGATCCGGTGGACCGCGCGGGCCTCGTCCTCTGACACGACGGGGATACCGGCGTTGATGACGCCGACCCCCATGTCGGAGAGGAGCTCTGCGATCTCGAACTTCTCTTCGGGGGTGAAGTGGACTCCCGGCATCTGTTCGCCGTCGCGCAGGGTCTCGTCCCAGATGACGATCGATTCCGGGAACCGCCGGTGGTGCCGCGTCTCGGCGTGAAAGTCCTCCACCAGCCGAGGCTCGGCCATCGGCCGTTCCACCGGGCGCGGCGAATTAACGTTTGTCGAGAACGCGGAGTCCGGGGCTTGCGAGAGGCTATCGCGCCTCCGTCATGAACTACTACTTAAATAGAGACCGGACCTGAAACATCGTGCCAATCGGATAGGATTGATTTTCGGTGAAGCGATGACAACGCCCGCGGCGAGGACCACCCCGATTTCGGGCGAAGTGGGACCCAGCGCGACGGCCCCCTCGTTGGAGCTGTCGGACCTGAGCGTGATGATCGGCGGCCAGGGAGGGGACGGTACTCTCACGGTGTCGGACCTCCTCGGTCGGTACTTCCGCAAGCGAGGCCTCTACGTCTACACCTCGCGGAACGTGCTCTCGCGCATCCGCGGGGGCCACGCCGACGCGTCCGTGCGTGCGAGCCGCGACCCGATCTCCGCGGTGAAATCGCAGGTCGACGTCTTGGTCGCCTTCGACAACGAGGCCGTCGAGATGGGGAGGGCCGAGCTTGCCCCCCACGGCTTCGTGCTGTACGATTCGACGACGTTCCGGGCCGACCTTCCGAACTCGGTCGGATTCCCGTTCGCGACGCTCGTCGGGGGACCGCTCGGCCAACCGATCTTCAAGAACACCGCGGCGTACGGCGCTCTCAGCGTCCTGCTCGGCTTCGACCCGACCCTGACGCGGTCGGTCATCGAGGAGCGGTTCAAGCGCCGCGGGGGCGAAGCGCTTGAAAAGAACCTGAAGGCCCTCGACATCGGTCGACACGTCGCGCTCGAGGCGCCCGGCGTGGCCGGTCGGTTCTCGGTCACCGAGGGCGACGCCCACGACCTCGTCCTGACGACCGGGAATCAGGCCGTTGCGCTCGGCTTCGTGGTCGGCGGAGGCCGCTTCTTCGCCGGCTACCCCATCACCCCCGCGACGGAGATCATGGAGTATCTCCAGCGCTACCTTCCCCCGTTCGATGGGGTCGTCCGTCAGGCAGAGGACGAACTCGCGGCGATCAACATGGTGATCGGCGCTGCCTACGCGGGAGCGCGCGCGATGACGTCCACGAGCGGCCCGGGCCTTTCGCTCATGACCGAAGGAATCGGCCATGCCGGTGCGGCCGAGATCCCCGTCGTCGTCGCGGACTGCCAGCGCGTCGGGCCGTCCACGGGCCAGCCGACGCGGAACGAACAAAGCGACCTCTCTCACCTCGCGAACCTCGGCCACGGCGAATACCCGCGGTTCCTCATCGCGCCGGCCGACCCCGAAGACGCGTTCGGACTCACGATCCAGGCACTCAATCTTGCCGAAAAGTGGCGACTTCCCGTGATCTTACTTCTCGACCAGGCCCTCTGTCAGAACACCACGACCAGCCGGCGGTTCAACCTCTCCGAAGTTCGGATCGACCGCGGGAAGCGGATCACCCCCGAGTCGGCCGGGAAGCTCACGCAGTACAAGGCCTACGAGGTCACGGAGGACGGCGTCAGCGCGGTCGCGCTGCCTGGGACGCCGGGGCTCTGGAGCGAAGTGACGGGAAACGAGCACGACGAGTGGGGCCACGTCTCCGTCAACGTCGCGAACCGCGTTCGCATGATGAAGAAGCGGATGGAGAAGATGGTGAAGGCGGTCCACGACCTCCCGTCGTGCCGCACCTTCGGTCCTGCGGGGGCCCGGGTCGGGTTCATCGGGTACGGGAGCACCTCGGGGCCGATCTTCGAAGCCCTTCACCTTCTGGAGACTCAGGGCGTCTCGGCGCGGTACCTGCAGGCGCGCACGCTCTACCCGGTCCCGGTCCACGAGATCGACCCGTTCCTGAAGGGGCTCGACACCGCCTACGTGGTCGAGCACAACTACACCGGCCAGCTCCTTCGACTCCTCCGGGAGACGATGCCCTGGCACCACGCGAAGCTGAGGTCGATCCTCCGGTACGACGGCTACTCGTTCCGCGCGCCGCAGATCGTCTCGGCCGTTCGGGGAGGGACGTAGCATGGTCCAATCCTATAAGCCGGTCCCACCGATCTGGTGCCCGGGTTGCGGCGACTTCAGTGTGCTGGCCGCGGTGAAGCGTGCCGCGGCCGACCTCAAGATCCCGACCCACGAGCTGGTGCTCGTTGGCGGGATCGGCTGTTCGGGGTCGATCCACAACTTCCTCGAGATCAACGGACTCCACGCGCTGCACGGGCGCTTGCTCGCCCAGGCGGTCGGCGTGAAACTCGCCAACCCCTCGCTCACCGTCGTCGCCGCCGGGGGCGATGGGGACGGCTACGCGATCGGGATGGGCCACTTCATGCACGCGTTCAAGAAGAACGCGTCGATCCTCTACATCGTCATGAACAACGAGACCTACGGGCTCACGAAGGGCCAGGCCTCGCCCACGAGCCAGCTCGGCTTCGAAGGAAACGTCGAGCCCCCCTTCCATTCGATCCTGACGGCCCTCTCCATCCCCGCGCCGAACTTCATCGCACGGACGTTCTCGGGCGACCCGAAGACGATGACGGCGATCCTTGAGGAGGCGCTCCGGTTCAACCGGGAGGGCCGAGGGTTCGCCTTCGTCGAGGACCTCTCGCCTTGCGTGACCTACAACGACACCTACAAGCTCTGGCGGGAGAAGGTGACGGACGTCTCGAAGCTCCCCGGGTACGACCCGACCGACCGCAAGGCGATGTTCCGCCTTTGTCTCGAAGCGATCGAAGGCGGACGGATCCCTATCGGAGTGATGCACCGTCCGAAGGACGGGGCGCGCGACGGTCTCGAGCTCAAGCTGGTCGGGGAGAAGCTGGGACCGGTGCGGACCGATATCCGGATCGAGTCCAACCTCGCCGCGTACCAGAAACTGATCTCGGGGCTGGCCTAGGGCCGCACGGGTCACCGGCCTCGGGGAGGCGGGACCATCCGGATCGGAATCGACGACACGGACAGTCCGAAAGGCGGCTGCACGACCTGGGTCCTGACCGAGCTTCTCGCCCTCGCCCGGGAGGAGGAGGTCGACCTCATCGGCGAGCCCCGTCTCGTTCGCCTCAATCCGAACATCCCCTGGAAGACCCGGGGTAACGCGGCCCTCTCCGCCCGGTTCGGCGTCGGGTCGGGTCCGCGCCGCCGGGTCGGAGAGGTCCATGGCCGGCCTCTTTACGCCTACGACCGGGGAGGCGCGCTCCGGCCCTCCGTTCGAGAGTCGTTCCGCCGCAAGGCATGGGAGCGGGTCCTCGACCGCTCGCAAAAGGGCGATGCGGGGACCGACCCGGCCCTCGTCGCGAGCGATCGTGCCCTCCCCGCGGAACTGTACTGGAACGCCGTCCGGGAGGTGGTGAGGGCCGATACCGTGCGGGCGACCCTCGCATCGCTCGGCGCGTGGTGGCGGACCGAGGGGAGCGAGCGGGGGCTGGTCGGCGCTTCGGCGGCGATCGCATGGCCGGGGGTCCGTGCGACCTGGGAGCTAACGGCCTACCGGACCGCGGACCGAATCGGAGAGCCGCGACGGGTGGACCCGGAGAGCGTCCGGGCGGCTGCGAGAGACCATCCGTCGCTGTTCCTCTGCCATGACCCTCGCACGCGCCGAGTCCTCGTCTCTCCGCACACGCTCTGCCCGATCCTCTACGGACTGCGTTCGACCCGGCCCGGACCCGCTCTTCGGGCGCGAGGCACGATCCGCTCCGAGCCGGTCGACCGCTGGGTGCTCTTTCGGACCAATCAGGGGAGCGGCGACCACCTCGTCCGACGGTCGGGCGGAACTCTCGGACCGTTCCTGTCCGCGCGCTTCCCGGCCACCGTCTCCTCCCCGCCGGACGTCCTCCGCGG
>JASHTB010000060.1 GCA_030040775.1 Thermoplasmata archaeon
CAGCAGCACGCCGAGTCGTTCGCCCGCTGGCTCAAGCCGCTTCGCTCCGCTCGCTTCACGGGAACCGTGCGACGCCCGGTGCGCGAAGGTGCCTGGGAGACGGCGGCCGTCGTCTTCGCCACGCCCGAGATCGTCCAGAACGACCTCTCTGCGGGTCGCTACCGGCTGGACGACGTCGCCCTGCTCATCTTCGACGAAGCGCACCACGCGGTCGGCAAGTACGTCTACGTCCCGATCGCGGCGCGCTACGCGTCCGAGCGGCCGCTCGGGGGCCGCATCCTCGCCCTGACCGCCTCTCCGGGAGGGAAGGACGAGCGGATCGAAGAGGTCGTGGGCGCGCTCGGAGTCCGCCGGATCGAGGCCCGCTCGCGGGACGACGAGGGGGTTCGAGAGTACGTCCAGCCGGTCGAGGTCGATTATCGTTGGGTCGACCTTCCTCCGGCGAGCGCCCGGATCCGGGACCTCCTCGCGGCCGCCTCCCACGCGACCGCCCGAAAGCTCCAGAAGATGGGGTACCTGCGAACGAAGCCGATCGCCTCCCTCTCCGTGAAGGACCTGATCGCGCTCCGGGTGGAGATCTTCGCCCGTCCCGGGCCGATGGCGCGGCGCTTCGGACCGCTCTTCCACCAGCTCGTCCTTCTGCATCTGCACCACGCCCAGGAGCGGCTCGAGACGCAGGGGCTCGAACCGTTCCTTCAGTACTTCGACCGGCTCCAGGCGAAGGAGAAGCCGAGCCGGGGCGACCTCGCCGTGCTGAAGCTCCCCGAGGTGGCGCAGGCGCGAGAGGAAGCACGGGAGTTCCTCCGAACGACAAAGGAACCTTCCCATCCGAAGCTCGATGCCCTGGTCGACCTCGTCTCCGAGACCCTCCGCGAGCCCCGCGGCCATCCGCCCCGGATCCTCGTCTTCGCCCAGTACCGCGACACGATCCAGACGATCCAGACGGCGCTAGAAGCCCAGGGTCACCTTGTGGGGCGCTTCGTGGGACAGGCGACCCGCGACCGCGACGACAAAGGGATGAACCAGAAGGAGCAGGCCCAGGTGCTCGGGGCGTTTCGCGAAGGCCGTTTTCCGATCCTGGTCGCGAGCAGCGTGGCGGAGGAGGGGCTCGACGTGCCCGACGTCGACCTGGTCGTCTTCTTCGAGTCGGTCCCGAGCGAGATCCGTGCGATCCAGCGGCGGGGACGCACCGGTCGGACCTCCCTCGGGAAGGTCGTCGTCCTTCTCACGCGCGAGACGAGGGACGTGCGCTACCAGGCGGCCGAGGTCCGGAGGGAGAAGGCGATGCGACGGATCGTTCGCCGACTCTCTGCCGACGCCCGGGCGCGTCGACGTCGGGGTTCACCCGACGAGGAGATGAAACGGGGCGGATCCGGTGAGGCGCGGCCGAGCCGGACCGCGGTATAAACATTCCGAGCGCGCGTGCGAAACTGCGACTCGGTCGTCCAAGCTAAATAACCATACCCGGGTCCAACGCGCCAGCGGAGGCCATGGGGATCCTAGGGACGCTCGACGCGCACCTCGGTTTGCTCTCGCTGACGGCGATCGCGGTCGTTCTGACGGTCTATCTGGTCTACTCCATGGTCCATCCCGAGAGGTTCTAACGTAGTCGAAACGCTGTGTTCGAACTCCAATCGCTCTGGGATGTAATCCTGCTCATAGCGCTCGTTATCGCCTTCGCCCCGGTCTTCGGCGCCTACCTCGGCCGGGTCTACATGGACCGACCGGCGTTCGGCGACATTCTCCTCCTCCCGATCGAGACGACGATCTACCGTCTCCTCGGAACCTCCCCGCGGCGGTCGATGCGAGCGGGCGAGTACATGCTCGCGCTCTTGCTCGTGAACGGAGGGGTCTGGGCGTTCCTCTTCTTCTTCTTCACCCACCAGCAGTCGCTCCTCTGGAACGCGACGGGAGCTCCCAACATGAGCTGGGACCTCGCGTTCCACTCCGCGTCGAGCTTCACGACGAACACGGACTTCACGCACTTCACGAACGAGAGCCAGATGAGCCTCGGCTCGCTCGTCATCGCCTGGCCGCTCGCCCTGTTCTGCTCGGCGGCGACCGGCCTCTCCGTCGCCGCGGCGATGTTTCGCGGGTTCGTCCGGAAGGACGGAACGCTCGGGAACTACTACGTCGACATGGTCCGGACCACGACCCGGATACTGCTGCCGCTCGCCGTCCTGTTCGCCCTCCTCCTCGTGATCCTGGGCGTTCCCGAGACGTTTACGAACGTCCTCACCGCGCATCCGTTGACCGGCGGAACCCAGGAGATCATCCTCGGACCGGTCGCCTCGTTCTCGTCCATCTCGCTCCTCGGAACGAACGGCGGGGGGTTCTACTCGGCGAACGCGGCCTCGCCCCTCGCGAACCCGAGCGCCGTGTCGAACCTCTTCGAGGTGTTCGTGATGATGCTCATCCCGTTCTCTACCCCGTTTGCCTTCGGCCAGGTGATCCGCAAGCGAGGCGAGGCCTGGCCGTTCGTGGCGACGATCCTCATCGTCGTCGCGGTCGCTCTCGGCCTCTTCATCGCGTATCAGGCCGCGGCCAACCCTTCGCTCGCCGGCATCACGGCCCTCGGGCCTCAATCGAACGGCTACCCGGTGGGCCAGGAGACCCGATTCAGCCTGCCCGAAGGGTCCCTCTTCCAGGTCGTGAGCGTCTATTCCAACGTCGGCGCGAACAACATGATGATCGGGGCCCTCTCTCCGGTCGCCCAGCTCGTGCTCCTGTTCGGAATGTTCACGCAGAGCACGCCGGGCGGAGAGGGAACGGGATTCGGAACGCTGCTGCTCTTCGCCGTCCTCGGGATCTTCGTCGGCGGCCTGATGGTCGGGCGGACCCCCGAGTACCTGGGGAAGAAGATCTCGACCGGACAGGTCCGTTGGGCGGCACTCGCGCTCCTGATCCACCCCGCGGCGATCCTGATCCCGTTCGTGGTCGCCGTCACCGGCGGGTTCGTCAGCGTCGACACCGGTTCCCTCGCCTCCTCGGCCCACACGTTCACGTCCGTCCTCTACGAGTTCACGAGCGAGTCGGCGAACAACGGGAGCGCGCTCACGTCCAACTACATCAACGACGCGACGCCGTTCTTCAACATCACCGGCGCGTTCATCATGCTCGTCGGTCGCTTCGTCCCGATCTGGGCGATGCTCGTGGTCGGCGGGAAGTTCGCCGAGCAGGACGTGCTCCCTCCGGGACCGGGGACGCTGCGCACCGCGAGCGCGACGTTCACGATTTACATCACGCTCTTCCTGGTCATCGTCTCCGTCCTCCTCTTCCTGCCCGTCATCGCCCTCGGCCCGCTCGCGCAGATCGTGGGAGGTACCTAGCGTGGCCGAACCCGGCGCCCACGTGGCGGTCCGCAAGATTCCGCACACATCGCTCCGGCTCGTCCTCGCGGACTCGTTCCGGATGTTTTCCCCCCGCAACCAGGTCCGGTACCCGGTGATGTTCTGCGTCTACGTCCTGTTCTGGTTCCTGCTCGTCCTGACGCTCTTCCCGAGGGCGTTCCCCGACCTCGTGCGGACGTACAACGCGAACTACTTCCTCTGGGTGACGGTCATCCTGTTCCTCACCCTCTGGTTCGCGAACGTAGCGACCGCCATCGCCGAAGCGCAGGGAAGGGCGCGCGCCGACGCGCTGCGGGAGATCAGGAGCGGGATCCGGGCCCGTCAGGTCCTGCCCGATGGGACCACGCGCTGGACCCTCACGGACGTGCTCCACGTCGGCGACACCGTCGAGATCCGTGCCGGGGAACCCGTGCCGATGGACGGCGACGTCATCCACGGGGCCGCGCTCATCGACGAATCGATGATGACCGGAGAGTCCGAGCCGGTGACCCGCGAGAGCGGGGGGGACAAGACGAGCGTGCTCGGCGGCACGCAGGTCCTTCAGGGCGTGGCCCAGGTCCGGGTCACGGCCGCCCGCGGCGAGTCGTTCCTCGACCGCCTGATCCGACTGGTCGAGGGCCAGGGCCGCGAGCCGACGCCGAACGAGCTCGCGCTCCTCGTGCTCCTTTCGGCGTTGACGATCGCGCTCTTCACGGTCGTCGTGACGTTCATCTTCCTCGCGAACTTCACCAACATCGTCGTCATCGACCTCGCGACGATCGTCGCGCTGTTCGTCTGCCTGATGCCGACGACGATCGGCGCGCTCCTGCCGGCCATCGGCATCTCGGGAATCAACCGGACCGCGAAGGCCAACGTGATCTCGAAGTCCGGCAAGGCCGTGGAGGCGGCCGGGGACCTCGACGTCCTCATCCTCGACAAGACCGGGACGATCACCGTCGGGAACCGCCTCGCCGTGCAGTTCGTCCCCGCACCGGGGGTCGCGATGCAAGACCTGTTGGAGGGCGCCCTTCTCTCGTCCAGTCTGGACGAGACGGCCGAAGGGCGGTCGATCGTGCGGCTGGCCTCCCGGCGGAACGCCTCGGCCCGTCGGCTCGAGCCGGGCTCGTTCAAGGTCATCCCGTTCACCGCGGAGCGACAGATGAGCGGCATCGTCCTCCCCGACGGGACGGAAGTGTTCAAGGGGTCGCTCAAGGCGATGGAGACGTACGGGGCGCTCCTCCCGCCCGAGCTACGGAGTGAGGCCCTGTCGGGTTCCCGGGAGGGGATGACTCCGCTCGCGATCTCCTCGGGCAAGAGGGTCCTCGGCCTGGTCTTTCTGAAGGACGTCGTGAAGCCGGGGATCCGGGACCGCCTGCGGGAGCTCAAGGTGATGGGCATCCGCACGATCATGTGCACCGGAGACAACCGAGTCACCGCCGCCGCGATCGCGCGGGAGAGCGGCGTGGACGAGTTCGTGGCCGAGGCGAAGCCGGAATCGAAGCTCCTCCTGATCGAGCGGGAGAAGGCCCACGGTCGGCTGGTCGCGATGACCGGGGACGGGACGAACGACGCGCCCGCTCTCGCCCGGGCGGACGTCGGCCTCGCGATGAACAGCGGCACGGGTGCGGCGAAGGAGGCCGGGAACATGGTCGACCTCGACAACGACCCGACCAAGCTGATCGAGATCGTGTCGATCGGCAAGCAGCTCCTCATCACCCGAGGAGCGCTCACGACGTTCTCGATCACGAACGACGTGGCGAAGTACTTCGCGATCATCCCGGCGATCTTCATCGCGTCGGGCGCGTCCGGACTTCCCGGCATCAGCATCATGAACGTCCTCCAGCTCACCAACCCCGCGCTCGCGGTCCTCTCCGCGCTCCTCTTCAACGGCCTCATCATCCCGGTCCTGATCCCGCTCGCGCTCGTCGGCGTCCCGTTCCGGCCCCGGAGCGCGATCGACCTGCTCGGACGCAACCTTCTGCTCTACGGATTCGGTGGCCTCGTCTCGGCGTTCGTCGGGATCAAGCTGATCTACCTGCTGCTCGCCTGGCTTGTGACCCTGCCGTTCTGCATCTCGGCCGGTCACTTCGTGGTCCACGTCCTGCCGCTCGGAGGTCTATGACCGCCCCGTCCCTCCCGCCGGGGACCGCTCCGTCGGCGGCCCCGGTCCCTCCGCGAGCCCACTCGGTCGGGGGGCACGTGCGGGCCGCCGTCGTCTTCCTCGTCCTGATGGTTCTGGTCACCGGCTTCGCCTACCCGTTCGTCGTCACCGGGATCGCTCAGGTGATCGACCCGGGCGCGGCCGGGGGCTCCCTCGTCCACTATCCCAACGGGACCCTCGCCGGTTCGTCGCTGATCGCTCAGAACCTGAGCGCCCCGTACCTGTTCTGGGCCCGGCCGTCCGCGACCGACTACAACCTGACGCTCGGAGCCCCCACGCCGTACGGATACTCCGAGCCCGCCCTCCAGGCCGTGATCAACGAAACGGTCGCTTACATGAAGGAGTACGGGAACTTCACCGTGAACGGAACCCTTCCGTTCTGGTGGGTCGCTCCGTCGGCTTCGTCCATCGACCCGGACGTCGTCCCCGACGCCGCCCTCATCCAGATCCCCCGGATCTCGAACGCGACGCACCTTTCCATCTCGTTCCTCCAGGGGTTCGTGAACCAGCACACCGTCAATCCTTTCATCCCCTACGTCGGAGTACCGTACGTCGATGTCCTTACCCTCGACCTCGCCCTCTTGCCGTTGATCGGACGTTGACGATGTACCGGAAGATCCTCCTCCCCGTGCAGCTACCGGCTGAGGTCGAGCCGCTGATCCGGTTCGCCGCGATGCTCCTCGATGTCGACGGGGAGATCCGGGTCCTCCACATCATCCCGACCACGACCCTCCCTGAGGTGACGCGCGAGTGGCGTCAGTCGGTCCATCTGGTCGTTCCGGCGCATGAGGCGGGAGCCGCGCTGGACGTCCGCGTCGACCCCGAGGTACGGGCGGCGACCGACGTCCCCGGGGAGATCCTCGAGACCGCCGAGTCGCACAACGTCGACGCGATCCTGCTCACGCTGCGCGGCACCCGACGCGGCCGTAACCCGTTCGTCGGGCATACCGCGACCGGCCTCCTCCACCACGCCCGGGCCGATGTCCTCGTGCTGAACCGGCTCGCGCTCGCGCTCGACCGCTTCCCCCGGATCCTCCTCCCGACGTTCGGGGAGGTGCCGTCCCCGACCGCGACCGCCATCGCCGAGGAGGTGGCTGCGCGCAACCCGGGAACTCCCGTGATCGCCCTCTCCCTGTCCGTCGGCACCCCTTCGGAGGCGAACGCGGAGCCGGTGACGCTCAACGGCCGGGGACCTCACGGCACCCCGATCGCCCTGAAGCGGTCGGTCGTTCCGGTGACGCTCGTCGGCCGCCGCCACCGCCTCGCCCGCCTGATCGTCCAGGCAGCGGCCCGGGAGCGCTACGGCCTCGTGCTGGTCGGCGAAGAGGCCGAACGGACGGTCGCGGCCCCGTTGCTCACGCGTCGCTTTCTCGAGGAGCTGTTCCGCGCGGCGCCGTGCCCCGTGATGGCCGTCCGGGGCTAGCGGTCGGTCCGTCCGATGGGCGAGCTTTGGTTCGTCGGTCTCGGGCTGGACGACGAGCGGGGGCTCTCCGAGCGCGCGCGCGGCGTCCTTCTCCGCGCCGACGAGGTGTTCGCCGAACAGTACACCTCGGTGGCCCCCGAGGGAACGCTCGAACGCCTCGAACGAGCGGTCGGCCGGCCGGTGCGACGTCTCGACCGGCCGCTCCTCGAGTCCGAGAAGCCGATCCTCGACTCCCTCGCGGTGCACGCCCGCGTCGCGCTCCTTGTACCCGGAGACCCGTTCGCGGCCACGACCCACGTCGCGCTGAGGCTCTCGGCGGAGCGAGCGGGGCACTCCTGGCGGTACGTTCCCGCGGCGAGCATCCTCACCGCCGCGGCCGGCTTTCTCGGCCTCATGCACTACCGTTTCGGACGCACCGTCTCGCTGCCGTTTCCGGACCCTCGGTTCGCGCCCCGGTCGCCCGTCGAGTGGGTCGAAGGAAACCGGACGCGAGGCCTGCATACCCTCGTCCTGCTCGACCTCGACCCCACCCGGGGTCGATTTCTCACCGCGGGGGAAGCGCTCCGGCTCCTCCGCGAGCGCGACCCAGAGGGGCGCGTGATTGCCGGCGGGAGCCCGGTCGCGGTGGCCGCCCGGGTCGGACGGGACGACGCCGCGGGGTACTTCGGCCGGTTCGACCGACTGCTTTCGGTCGACTTCGGCCCTCCGATGCACACGCTGGTGGTTCCCGCGCTCGAACTCCATTTCGAGGAGTCGGCCGCTCTGGAGCGCTACAGAATTCCCTAGTTACGACCGGGCGATGGGGAGTCCGAGGCGCGGTAGGGTCCCGAAGGCGGCGTGAGCGCTTCCGCGAACTGCCGGATACGGAACGGACGGAGCAGGACGACATCCGGCCGGTGCTCTGGGTTGGGGGCGGGCAGCGGAGGACGCGAGGCGGGGGCGACCAGGATCACGCGAAGCGGAGGGAAGGTCGCGCGCGCCTCGGCGATCAACGCGGACGAACTTCCTTCGGCCAGGTTCACATCCGCCACCATCAGGGACGGGTGCCGGTCGCGCACGAGTTCGAGAGCATGCATTGCCCCCTCCGCCTCTCCTTCGACGCGGAAATGATGCAGTCGAAGCAGCCCACGAAGGAGGACCCGCGTCTCCTCGTCGCCCGCAACGACGATCGCCGTCGCCGCACTGACGTCCGAGGCGCTCACGGTCCCTGCTCCCGGTGAAGTCGGCGTTGCCGCTTCAGCAGGGGATGTAGTACTTAGGCGTAGGGTGTATTTTGTCCTACCCTCAATCGGGTAGAAAGTCACCGTTCGGTTGGGACCGAGGGTCCGTCAGGAGGAATGGGCCGACTCGAGCTCCCCCCAGTCCGCGACCCCGGCCGCCTGGAGCAGCCGGTCCAGGGCGTGGTGGTAGCCGGCCGCGGGGGCGGTAAGGAGCTCGCGGGCACGACCTGCGAGCGCCTGCCCGAACTCCTTCTCCGTGGGGGAGAACTGCCAGGCATGGGCGTTCGCCCGCCCGACCGCGAAGAGGAATCCGTAGGCGAGTCCGCGCTCCTTGCCTTCCCGGGGGAGGGACTGGAGGATGGCGCGCTCCGCTCCGGCCTCCCGATGCGTCCGGTACTCCCGCGCGATCCGGTCGACCCAGGTAGCCTCGCGTGCGAGGCGCGAGTACCTCGGGAGGGCTTCGAGGACCTCCCGCTCCTCGCTCTTCCGCTGGGCCCGTTTCAGGATCTCGGCGACGCGACCCGGGGCGCCCCGCGCGTCGTCTACGAGCCGGCGGGCCTCGTCCGGGTCGCTCACGATCGAACGGACGATCTCTTCGGCGTGGTCCGGCCACAGACGCTCGAGCGCCCGGCTCGCGCTCGGCTCATCGACCTCGAAGTAGCCCGAGCGGTGTGGAAGCACCGTCTCAAGCGCCCGTCGCTCCACGGCCGAAGGGCGAAGCGCGTCCACGAACGCCCCCAATCGGTCGCCGTAGCAGACTCCGCCCGCCACGAGGGTCGTCCGACCCGACCGTTCGACCCGGGGACGGATCTCGGCGAGATAGTCGTCCAGCAGCCGCGAATCAGAAAGCCGACCGTATTCGTAGCCCCGCACGAGGGCGCGACCGAGAGGGGGAAGGGCGGCATGGACGCACTCGGGACCGCCGGTGCAGCGAACGTTCAACTCGGCGCTGACCGGGAACTCCCGAGAAGGGTCGGGGCTCGCCGTCCCGTCCGAGAGGTTCGAGAGCAGATGGCGGTCGTCCTTCGCACAGCGTCGGCAGATCCGGAACGCCGTGCCGGCGCCTACCCAGCCGACCTCGAGGAACGGGCGCGGTTCCCCCTGGGCAAGATGCGGGCAGTTGAACCGTTCGTGGCCCGGGTTCTCGACCAGCCGGTAGGGGAGCTCGGCGAGCTTCTCCTCGCGGAACTCTTCGGGGGGCTGGTCGGACCGGCCGGTGCACCAAAGAGTTCGGCGTCCCGCGAAGAAGTGAAACCCCCGACGGGCCCAGTCGATGTACCCGAGCAGGAGCCGCGAAGGGTCGTCGGACTGCTGGACCGCGACCTCGGCCTCCCGGTCCGTGCGGGCGAGGGGAGCGTACGACACCGGACCGCCCGGGAGCTCGAACGAGACGACGGCGAGCGGCTTCGGCTCGAGCGCGAACTTGAGAAGCCCCGCGTAGGCCCGGGCGAGCGGGTCGCCGTGGCGGGAGAGGCGCTCGAGGCGGTCGGCGTCGTCGCGCGACGCTCGGACCTCCTCGAGGTCGAGGCGACGGCGCTCGAATCGGTCGGTGGACACGTCCCCTGAAAGTCGGGGAAGGAGCGGGTCGACGGAAGCCGAGAGCGCCTTCGCTCGAGAGACGAGGTCCTGCTCCCTGAGGCCGGAGCCCTTGCGAATCCTCGCCACGGTCGCACCGACCGGCCGAGCGGAGAGCGATACTTATTTTCGGCTAGCGACGGCACGCATCGAGAAAGTGGCGAAACAGCTCGCGACCGCCTTCCGTGTGCTCGACCTCGGGATGGAACTGGACCCCCCAGATCGGGCGGTCCGGGTGCGTCATCGCCTCGACCGGGCAGGCCGGCGAGTGCGCCAGGACGGTCCATCCCGGGGGCGGGTCCACGACCTGGTCGTTGTGGCTCGCCCATACCTTGAGTCGGGTCGGGAGTCCGCTGAAGAGCGGATGGTCAGGGCGGTCGACCGTCAGGTCGACCGCGCCGAACTCGGGCGAGCTAGCGCGGGCGACCCGCCCTCCGAAATGCCGCCCAAGGAACTGATGCCCGACGCAGATCGCGAGCACCGGGACCGGGACACGGTCGATCCACTCCCCGACCCGTCCGAGGGGAGCGTCCGTCCCCTCGAGGCTGAGCGCACCCCCCGAAAGGACGACCCCGTCGGCGTCCAGCTCAGCGAACGGGGTGGTGTTCGGGACGATTCGCGTCTCGGCCCCCAGGTCGCGCAGAACGCGCCACTCCCGGTGGGTCCACTGGCCACCGTTATCGAGCACCGGGACCTTCATTCACTCCTCGTCCTCCGCGGAGTCCGCGCGGGCCGGTGGACCATTCGAGGGGCCGACCGACCGGTGGAGCTCCTCCACCGACCGGTGGATCTCCTGGATCTCCTTGCGCATGCGGAGCATCTCCTCCTCGAACGGGGTGAACCCGCCCGGGTTGAGCATCCGGCCTGAGATGTAGATCCCGATGAAGATCGCGCCGACCAAGGCGACGATCGTGGTGAAGATGAGGGCAAAGACGAGCGCGAGCGGGTCGGTGACCCACGACTGGATCGGGATCGTGAAGGAGTGGGTGACCTCGGCCAGCTCGACGATCAAGAGGATGAGGATCAGCACGGACCAGAGGACGAGGACGAGACGGGAGGGCTTCACGGCAACTTCCCGGACGGTCCGAGGGCTAGGAGAATCGCTAGCGGGAGCGAACTATTGTCGACCGGCGTCGTGCCCGGGACGGCCACTCCCGGCGTCGGTGTCGCAGCGTAGAGCACCTGGCCCCCGGGAACCGGCTCGACCGCGAAGGCGAACACGCCGAGGTACGTCGCGCTCGCCGACGGGCTCGTGTAGTAGACCGTGACGTTGAGCGCGATCGGGTCGTCGCTGGTCGCGAACTCAAACGAAAGGACGTCGGTGGAGTTCCGCCAGACGTTCCAATCGAGACTCGTCCAGTTCACCGGCTTCGACCCGTTCCAGGAGAAGTTCGACGCGATGCCGACCCAGATGCCGGCGTATCGGATGGTAAGGCTGGGGGCGCGGATGTAGAAGTGGCTCTCGTTCAGGCCGAGGACCCGGTCGACCTCGAGCTCCGCCTGGGTCAGCACGCCGGGGGCGGGCTGACCGCTCGAGATGAGCACCGGGGTCAGGATGATCAGCGCGACCAAGAGCGCGGCGGCCCCGACGAGCGGCGACGGCGCGTAGGCCCCCCAGTTCCGGCGCATCAGTCCCCTTCCCCCGCCTTCCACCCGCGGTAGAGGGCGTGCGGAACCCCGAGGTGGTCGAGCACCTTTCCGGC
>JASHTB010000061.1 GCA_030040775.1 Thermoplasmata archaeon
ATGGGGGCGACCGACGTCGTGCCGTTCGTCCCCCTCGGGGATGCTTCGATGGCCGACGCGGTGCGCCTCGCCGAGCGGCTTGGAGAACGGGTCGCGAGGGAGCTCGGGATCCCGGTCTATCTCTACGCCGCGGCGGCTCGTCGTTCAGAAAGGGCCGACCTCGCGAAGGTGCGGGAAGGGCAGTTCGAGGGCATTCGTGCCTCGATCGCGACCGACCCGGCCCGGGCTCCCGATTTCGGCGAGAAGAGGGTCCACCCCACGGCGGGAGCGGTGGCCATCGGCGCCCGTCCGGTTCTGATCGCCTACAACGCCTACCTCACGACCCCCGACGTGACGGTCGCCAAGAAGGTCGCGAAATCCGTTCGGGCCAGGGATGGGGGTCTGCCCGAGGTGAAAGCCCTTGGGTTCGAGATCAAGGAGCGGAACTGCGCTCAGGTCTCGATGAACCTGACCGACTATCGGGTCACTCCGGTCCATCGGGCGCTCGAAGCGGTGCGCAGTGAGGCGCAGCGGTATGGGGTAGGGGTGGAAGAGTCGGAAATCGTCGGCCTCGTCCCCGAAGACGCCCTCCTGGACGCCGCGGAGTACTACCTCCAGCTCCACTCGTTCGACCGTGCCGCGATCCTCGAGCGAAAGGTCCGCGCGGCGGACGAATCGGTCCCCGGCCGCGAGTCGATCGCCTCGTACCTGGCGCGGCTCGCCTCCCGCACCCCGACCCCGGGTGGGGGCAGTGCCGCCGCGATCGCCGGGGCTCTCGCCGCGGCCCTCGGGGAGATGGTGCTCGCCTACTCGGTCGACCCAGCGAAGCCAGACGAGGAGCTCGTCTCGGTCGCGCGAGCGCTCTCCGAGGGGCGACCGCGGTTCCTTGCTCTCTCCGACGAGGACGCCGCCTCCTACGAAGCGGTCCGCTCGGCCCGGCGAGCGCGCAAGGAGCGCCCGCAGGAACCGGCCCTCTCGGCCGCATACGCGGACGCGCTCGAGCACTCCGCGAACGTTCCGCTCGAGACCGCGCGACGGGCGGTCGAGCTGGCTGGGCGGCTCGCCGCGGTCGGCGACCGCACTCGGAAGGCCCTTTCGAGCGACCTCACGACGTCGCTCGCTCTCTTTCGGGCCGCGACCGAGGGAGCCCTCGCGAACGTCGAGGTCAACCTCGCCGACCTGAAGGTCGCGGGTCGGGCGACCGACTCCTTCCAAGCGGAGATTGCCCGGCTGCGGCCGAAGGCCCCGACCTAGTCGAAACGATGCCGCCCGCGGAGAGCACGCTCATTCGCCGTCCGGCCGTCTGGGTGAACTGCGCGGCCTCGCTCGACGGACGCCTGGCTTACGCCGGAGGGAAGCAGGCGAGCCTCTCGTCGCCCGAGGACCGGGTGCGCGTCCAGCGACTGCGGGCGAACGCCGACGCGATCCTGGTCGGGGTCGGCACGGTCGTGAAGGACGACCCCTCCCTCCGCGTCCACTGGGACCTCCTCGGCGAGGCCGCACGAAAGAACCCGACACGGGTCGTGCTGGACGCGACGGGACGGACCCCGGAGGGTGCCCGCGTGCTCGACGGGTCGGCTCCGACGATCATCGTCACGACCGAGCGCTCCACCCGTCGTTTTCCTCCGGCGGTGCACACGGTCGTGGCCGGTCGTGAGCGGATCGACATCGGAGAGCTATTCCCGATGCTCTACGAGCAAGGGATCCGACGCCTGATGGTCGAAGGAGGCGCCGAGGTGCTCTCGAGCGTGCTGCGGTCAGGCTTGTTCGACCGGTGCACGGTCTACTACGCGCCGGTCGTGATCGGTGGAACGACCGCGCCTCCCGTCGTCGCGGGCCGGGAGAGCCATGGCCCCGACGAGACTACGCGCCTCGAGCTCGTGGCCCTCGAACGGGTCGGGGAGGGCTACGTGGCGACCTACATTCCGCATCGGACTGGGGCGACGTCCCCGGGCGTGGCTTCCCCGCCGCCTTAGGTTGCATCTTCGCGGGTGCAAAGGTTCATTACGGATGGGTCGGCTGTTTTCAAGGGGCTTCGATGTCGACGCCGTACACTCCACCCCCGCCTCCCCCCACCATTCGGCCGTCCCGCCCGCTCGGGGTCGCGATCCTCTCGGTGCTCGTCGGGATCTACGGGTTCATCGTCTTCCTGGGGGGACTGCTCGTCGCCGCCGGGTTCGCCGTCAGCGACTACCTCGGCGTCTCCCATCTCGCGAGCTACAGCGGAATCGTCCTCGGCGTGATCGTCGCGATCGTGGGTCTCATCATCCTCGGGGTCGCGGTCGGTCTCTGGCATCTCAGGATGTGGGCGCTCGTGCTGGCGCTGATCGTCACCTTCGTGGTGCTCGTGGTCTACGGCCTCGCGGGCGACTTCGTCTCGCTCGGCTTCATCCTCGCGCTCGTCGTCTTCGTCTACCTCCTGGCGGTCCACCGGCACTTCCTCTAGAGCGGCCGGGACCGGCGTTGCTTCGGGAGTCAGCCGGCCGTCGGGCTCGCGCATCGCTTATCCGCGCGCAAAGTACCCCCCACGGGGGCCCGTCGGATGAAGCTCGTCCACTTCACGTTGCAGGACCAGTTCCACTTCGGGATGATCACCGACGCGAACGAGTTCATCGACCTGGATACCGCCTGCCGCGACTACTACGGCGTGAACCCGGTGAAGGGGGCCGACCCGAGCCGGTTCCGCGACATGCAGCAGTTCTTCCAGGGCGGGGCCGACTCCGTCCAGGTGACGAGGAAGATCCTGGAGTACATCGACCGGCGGCGCAAGATGGGCTGGACCCCCCGGGCCGCGACCGGTGCCCGGTTCCTGTTCAAGCCGGAGGAGGGGGTGAAGCTCCTCGCCCCCGTCGTTCGGAGCGCGAAGATCTACTGCCTCGCCTCCAACTCGCGCTCGCACGTCGCGGAGCAGGGCAAGGCCGCTCCGAAGCTGCCGTACGTCTTCACCCGGTTCTTCAACAGCCTGGTCGGCCCGAGCGAGACGCTCGTGCTCAATCCGTTCGCGACGTTCCCGGACGTCGAGCTCGAGCTCGCGGCCGTCATCGGACGGGCGGGTAAGCACATCCCGGCCGAGAAGGCGATGGACCACGTCGCCGGCTACACGATCGCCCTCGACATGGGCTACCGGGACCTCCAGTTCCCGAGCGAGGGGCCCGTCGACTGGGTGATGGGGAAGGGGTTCGACGCGACCATGGCGGTCGGACCGTGGGTGGTGCCGAAGGAGGAGGTCGGGGAGCCGTACCCGCTCCAGATGGAGCTCAAGGTCGGCGGCACGGTCCGCCAGAAAGGGGACACCTCGGACTACCTGTTTCGGATCCCGGAGATCCTCGCCCACCTATCGATGGGCATCACGTTCGAGCCGGGGGACCTCCTCTCCCTCGGAAGCCTCGGCGGGGTCCCGGGCTTCGAGTTCGGGAAGGAGACGCGGAAGCTCAAGGCCGGGGACCAGATCGAGGCGTCGATCGAGCGGATCGGCCGCCTGGTCATGCCGGTGAAGGCCGAAGCTCCGCCTCCCCGCGCAGCACCAGGAACAGCGCCACCGGCGTAGGGAGCTCGTCGGTCTCCCCCGGTCGTCCCCGGACCCCGGTCGGGAACGGATGCGCCGCCTCTTCCCGGTAGGTGACGGAGGTCGTACCGCCGGCGGGCTCGACCACCAGGGCATCCCGGAACGGGTCGAACTCCGCGATCGCGTCGCGGGAGAGCGGCACGACGCGAAAGCCCGTACCGCCGTGCAGAGAACCGGGGAGCCGGATCAGCCGGTGGATGTCGGTCGTGACCGGGGCGTCCGTCTCCCCCTGGACCTCGACCATCGCTCGGGAGGTGACGGCCTCGAGGAACTCGTTCGGGAGGTCCCTCTTGAAGACGTCCAGCGTGAGGGTCGACTCGATCTTCCGGGCTCCCCCTTCGTCGACCAGGAGACGGGCCCACCGCCGGGCTTTCCCCGTAGCGATCCCGAGTCCCGCCATCTCCTTCGCCGCCGCCTCCGAGCCGAGGGTCTGCCAGCGCCGCAGGACCTCGAGAAGGGCCCTCGTGGTCCTCCCCCGCCAACCGGGGGCGTCCGGTGGGGCGAGGCGCCGCGTCTTCGGCGCCCGCCGGCTGGCTCCGGCAGGACCCGGCTCCTCCTCGAACACTACGGTCGTCCGGCCGGCCCTGACGTCCTCCCGCCGTTCCTCCACGGCGGCCATCGGGTCGACCCCCGTCCCAGGTACGTAGTCGACGAGCTCCCGCCGCTCCGGGCTTGAGAGGACGAGGAACCGCTCGTCGTGAACGTGCACGTGGTACCCTCGTCCTCCTGAGAAGACGAACGAGGTGGCCGCCGGGTCGATGCCGAAGTCGCCGAAGAGAAAGTCGTCCACGAGCGTGACGAGTCGCTCCTTCACCAGGCGGAGCTGGGAGGCGTAGTCGAGACCTTCGGCCCCCCTCAGGTGGTCCGAATCGAGGTCGAAGATGAGGTCGGCCCCGAGCCACTCCTTGGAGGCCATGTTCGGACCGTCCGGGTGGCGGTAGTAGGCCGAGGAGTAGTAGACGTGGCGCGGCACCTCGTTCGCGAGGAACCGCCGGAACTCTTCCGGGGTCCTCAGGGTGGCGTGCCGGCGCATCATCGTCTCCGAGGCGAAGGGGAAGGCGGCGAACTCGCGCCTGTTGAGGCGGGTCGGGGGCTCGAGGGAAACGCGCTCGTAGTAGCCGGCAAAGACACCTCGGGCCCACGCGAGGGTCGGCGGGTCGAGGGGAGGAGTCTTCGCCACCGCCTACCCCTCGTCGCTGGCCGGCGCGCTCGCCGTCGCCCCCTCGACCGCTGCCTCTCGGCGTAGCCGCGCGAGGAGGTGGAAGACCGTCGAGTGCTCGCTCCCCTTGAGCAGGAGCTCGACCGCCCGCGTCGCCCGGTCGAGCTGGTCTTCCTCGCCGATCAGCGCGACGGTCGAGCCGTAGACGCTGATCGAGCACCCCGAGAGTTCCTCGATCCGAGAACGGGCTCGACCGTCGGTGCCGATCACCCGGGCCCGGATCCGACGAAGGGCTGACTTCTCGTGGTGGCCGGTCGTCGCCTTGATGTCGAGGACGCCGAGGAACGTGTTCTCCTTCAGCAAGCGCCAGGCCCGTTCGGGGGAGAACCCCCGGCCGATGGCCAGCACGATGTCGCGGGCCTTCAGCACCGCGCCCGGGTCGGTGTCCGCGCTCGCGAGACGGACTTCGCCCTCTTCGCCATCGACCTCGACCTCGGCGCCCGTGCGCCGGGCGATCTCGCTGCGAGTCCTGCCGCCGGGGCCGATCAGGACGCCGACCCGGTCCTCCGGGATCCGCGCGTAGAGGACCGGCATCTACTCCCCCCGGGCAGGCGCGGCGAGGGTGTCGCCTCCGACGGCCCGGAAGAACTCCCCGGGCAACACCTCCTGACCGAGACGGCTGAGGAACTTCGAGAAGTGGACCAGGTCCCTCTCGAGAAGGCGGCGTGCCTCGGGGTGGTCGGCCGAGACCGACTGCGCCACGTCGATCAGCACGACCCGGTCCTCGAAGAACAGGGTGTTGTACGGGGAGAGGTCGCCGTGGACGAGACGGGCATCCCGGACCATCCGTCCGATCTGCGAAACGAGATCGTCGTAAACCTTCCCGGGGTCCGGGACCAGCGCGTCCCTTAGGCGCGGCGCTGCCCCCTCCTCGCTGCCGATGTACTCCATCACGAGAACGTTCCGGTAGTGGCCGTACGGTACCGGAGCACGGACCCCGGCGTCCCTGAGGCGGCCCAGGATGGTGTTCTCTCGACGGGTCCAGGCGAAGATAAGGCCTCCGTAGTTCCGCACGCTCGACTCGCGCCGGAGCTCTTCGAGCGCGTACGGCGGGAGGTGGCGGAACGTCGCGTTCGAGATCCGGTAGATCTTCACCGCTCGGAACTCCTCTCCCTTCGTGGCCCGGAAGACGCCTCCCTCCTTGCCGGTGGAGATCGGATAGTCGATGGCGTCGAACAGTCCTCGGTTCACGAGGCGCGAGACCGCGAGCAAGGTCGAGTGGTCGAAGAACTCGTCCAGGAGCTTCCGCTGGGAGACCTCCTTGCGACGGTCCTCGACGCGCTCGCGACGCGGGAAGACGACCTCCTCGGGGCGGGGCATTTCCGACCCGTGACGGGGAACCCCCTCATAGGGTCTCGGGAAACGGTGCCCCTGGCCGCTGCTGAGGATTCCGGGCCTTCGGCTCGGGTACCCTGGTTTCCTCTCGGTAAGTGCGATTATATCGCCTCCGCGGTCGTCGTGGAGTCGATGGCGTTCCTGGGACTCACTCCGCACGCTCGCGGGCCCCGCACTGCGGGCCGAGGGCCCCCGAGCGACCCCGCCGGCCGTGCGAGGCCTCCTTTCCCGCTCGTCTCGGTCCTTGACGGCCCTGCCGACTACGATGCGGTGTTTCGGGTCGTCCGGGGCGCCGTGCGCTACGCCCTTGGCATCGAGCGCCCCGGACTCGGCCTCGGGCTTTCGGACCTACCCCCTCAGCTCGGAGCGTACTGGCAGGTCACGGGAAACCTGATCGTGATGAACGAAGGACTGGTGGAGACGATGCGTTCGCATGCCCGGTCTCCGCTCGAGCTCAACTCGTTTGTCTACGTCATCCTGGCGCACGAGTACCTCCACAGCCTCGGCTACCTCGACGAGCGGGCGGTCCGCGACGTGACCGCGCGGGTCACCCGCACGGCGTTCGGCCCGGACCACCTCGCCACCCGGATGGCGGAGGGAAACCTCTGGAGCCTCTACCCGTTCCTTGCTTGGGCGCCGGGGGGCAACGGCCGCCGCCTGAAGGTCGTCAGCCGGTTCGACCTCGCGACCACCAACCAGTACATTCGCTAGACGCGGGCGTTTCCGCGGCGTTCGTCACACTTTATCTCCGCGACCGTACTACGCGGAGTGCCGATGACGGCCATCGACCCTGCGATCGGAATCGCTCTCGTAATCGCCGGGATCGCGCTCCTCGCGGCCGAACTCATCCACCCCGGAGCCCTGCTCCTCATTCCGGGCTCGGTCCTGTTGATCGCGGGCTTCCTCTACCTTTTCCTCCCGAACTATCTGCTCGATAGCTACATCGGGCCGATCGGGATCGTGATCACCGCCATCCTCGCTGCCCTCATCGAGATCCCCTACTACCGGTGGGTCGCACCGACCCATCGTCCGTTAAGCACGACCTCGGGAGGTCTCGTAGGGGACGAGGCGGTCGTCATCACCGACGTCGTCCCGAACACCCTGAAAGGGAAGGTACGGGTCCGTTCGGAGATCTGGTCGGCGCGCTCCAACGTGCCGATCCCGGCTGGCACCCGGGTGCGGATCGTGCACGGGGAAGGGGTCTCGGTCTCGGTGGAGCCGATCGAGCCCCCGAAGACGGCCTGAGGTCGGCCGGGGCGCGGTCCGGCGGGACCCCGGTAACTCAAAAGGCGCGGTGGCTTGACCGGGTGGATAGGGACCGACAGAGGTCGCGAAGATGACGGACTACACCTGGGTGATCGTCGGCATCGTCCTCGGCCTGATCGTCATTCTGGTCCTCCTGACCCGCATGATCTACACGATCCAGCCGTACCAGCAGGGGATCGTGACCCTCCTCGGCTCATACAAACGAATGATCAATCCCGGGTTCAACATCGTGAGCCCGCTCGCGACCGTCCTCAAGATCGACCTGAGAACGCAGGTCCTCGAGGTTCCCCGCCAAGAGGTGATCACGAAGGACAACTCGCCGACGAACGTCGACGCGATCATCTACATCAAGGTCGTCGACGCGCCGAAGGCGATCTTCCAGGTCCAGGACTACCACGTCGCGACGGTCGCCCTCGCCCAGACGACCCTCCGGTCCATCATCGGCGACATGGAGCTGGACGAGATCCTCTACAACCGGGAACGGATCAACACCCGCCTCCGCGATATCCTGGACGAGGCGACCGACAAGTGGGGCGTCCGCGTCGACGCGGTCGAGATCAAGGAGGTCGACCCGGTCGGACCGGTCAAGACCGCCATGGAAGAGCAGACCGCCGCGGAACGCCAGCGGCGGGCCGCGGTCCTTCGGGCCGACGGTGAGAAGCGGAGCGCGATCCTGGTCGCCGAGGGTCAGAAGCGGTCCCGGATCCTGCAGGCCGAAGGGGTCCGGCAGTCCCAGATCCTCGAGGCGGAAGGCGCCCGGGTCGCGACGATCCTGGAGGCCCAGGGCGAGTCGCAGCGCCTGCGGATCCTTTCGCTCGGGGCCGGGGTACTGGATGCGAAGGCGCTGACCGTCCTCTCGCTCGACACCGTGAGCAAGGTCGGCGACGGCCAGGCGACGAAGATCCTGTTTCCGTTCGAGTTCTCCCGCCTGATGGAGGGCGCGAGCGAGTACATGGGAACGAGCCGACAGGTCCCCGACCGTGCCCTGAGCACCCTGGACGACCTCGAGAAGCGGATCGGCACGATGGACAACATCCTCGGACCGATCCCGAAGCAGGAGGAGCTCCTGACCGAGATCAAGTCGATCGAGGACGAGATCAAGGCGGAGTCGGACGAGTCGACCTCGTTGGTCACTTCCTACGGCAAGGGGGCGAAGCCGTCCTCGATCCCCGAGCTCCCGGGGGCCGACGTCATCGCGCCACCGCCAGCCTCCTCCTCCTCGTCCGCCGTGCACGGTCCGACGCCCGCCACCCCCGAGCCTCCCTCCACCGGCGTGCGGCGACGACCGCAACCCTCGTCCTGAGGCCGCGCGAGCGTCCCCCTCCCGCGAGGACTCCCCGGAGCTGTGCGAGGGTCCCACCCAAAGTTAAGTGCCCGCCGGCTCGATGCCGTCCGGCATGGAGCCGATCCGAGTCGAACGCGACGCAGCCGTCCTCACCCTCACGATCGACCGAGCCGAGCGCCGGAACGCTCTGGACGTCCCCTCGATGCTGGCGCTCAGAAAGGCGCTGCAGTCGGCGGCGACCGACCGGGCGGTCCGCGCCGTCGTCCTTACCGGGGCGGGCCCGGCGTTCTGCGCGGGAGGAGACGTCGTCGTGATGGAAGAGTACCGAGCCCGGGGGGAACTCCCGGAGTTGTTCCACGCGCTCACCGCCGAGATGGAGACCGGCATCCGGGAGCTGATGGGGATGCCGAAACCGGTGCTCGCCTCCCTCCCCGGGGTCGCCGCGGGCGGTGGGCTTTCGCTCGCCCTCGCCGCCGATTGGCGGATCGCCAGCGACACCGCCCTCCTCGTCCCGGCGTTCGGCGCGCTGGGCGCGGTCCCGGACGGCGGGCTCACCTACTTTCTGCCGCACTACCTCGGGATCGGCCTCGCCCAGGAGCTGCTCTTCCAGAACGCACGAGTGCCCGCCAGTCGGGCGAGAGAGCTCGGGCTCGTGCACGAGGTCGTGCCGTCCGAGGAGCTCGCGCGTCGCACCGCGGAGCGAGCCCGCGAGCTCGCGAGCGGCCCAACCTTCGCCTACGGGTGGACGAAGCGACTCCTGCATGCCGCCTTCAGCGAGAGCGCGGAGTCTCAGATGATGCTCGAAAGGCGCGCGGCCGTCGAGGCCGCGCAGCACGGCGAGCTCCCTGAGGGGATCCGTGCGTTCCGGGAGAAGAGACCGCCGAGATTCCCCCCGCCTTAATGCGACGAGGGGGCGTTCGCGGCCGGTACGGACGGGGGCCAGGGCCGGGCGAGCTTCTCCTCCAGCCGCTTCTTGATCGGTGGCCACTCCGGCGCGAGGATGCTGTAGACGAGCGAGGTGCGGTAGAACCCGTCCCTCAGGCGGATGTGCTCCCGGTGCATCCCCTCGGCTACCGCGCCGAGGCGCTCGATGGCTCGCTGCGAGCGCACGTTCCGTGAGTCGGTCCTCAGCTGGACCCGGTGGAACCCTTCGGTCTCGAAGGCGTGGCGCAGCGCGAGATACTTCACCTCGGTGTTGATGGGAGAGCCCCACCGCGCCGAATCGATCCAGGTTCCGGTCTCCACCCACCGGTTCTCTCGGTCGATGTCGAGGAAGCGGAAGAAGCCGGCCGGCTCGCGGCCGGGAAAGGCGAGGACCGTGAACGGGAGAACCGATCCGGTCGATTCGGCCTCGAGCATCTCGTTCACGAGCGCGGTCATCTCCTCCTCGTTTCGACCGGGGCCGATCCGTAGGAGCCGCCAGACCTCGGGGTCGTGGCCCGCTCGCGTGAGCCCGGGGATGTGAGCTCGTTCGAGAGGAACGAGCTCGACGTAGCGTCCGCGGAGGACGACCGGACGGTGGAAACCGCTCGCGCTCATCGTTCCTCCGCGCCGTTCCAAGGGCGGGCGAGCTTCTCCTCAAGAGAGGCCCGGAGGTTCGGCCACTCACCGCGAAGGATACTATAGAAGACGGAGGAGCGCCAGTAGCCGTTCGGGAGCAGCTTGTCCTCTCTCAAGACCGCCTCGCGAACGGCGCCAAGCCGCTCGATCGCCCGTTGCGAGCGCTCGTTTCTCAGGTCGGTTTGCAGGCAGACCCGGTGGACGCCTTCGACGTCGAACGCGTGACGCATCATCAGAAGCTTCGACTCGGTGTTGAACGGCGTCCGCCACCACGATCGGCCGAGCCACGTCCCTCCGATCTCGACCGCGTCGTCGGGTCGGTCAATGTGAAGGAACCGAGTCATGCCCACGGGGCGGCTGTCACGGGTCTGTAGTATGGTGAACGCGAGGTCGGTCCCCTGGACCTGCTGGTCGAGGATCGATCCAATGAACGACGCCATCTCGGCGACCGATGGGCCCGGGGCGTGGAGGAGGTAGCGCATCACCTCTTCGTCTTGGCCGACCTCGCGGAGCGCGGTTGCATGGGCCTGCTCGAGAGGAACCAGACGGACGTACCGTCCTTCGAGCGAGACGGGCGGGCGGAAGCTCCCGGGACGCATGCGGGGTCCCGCAGTCCCGCCGTTCGAGATAACTCTGAGGGACCCGGGTTTCTCTCGTCCGGGTCCGAGCCGGGGGCGTCGCGGTTCCGAGGGCCCCCTCAGGTTAAATAACGTGGAAAGGTCGCAATAAGTGACACTGGCTAGCGGAAGGAAAAGACGATGGAAGCCGGGGTTACCACGTTCCTGGTCTTCGCCCTGATCGCGACGGCGTTCGGCGTCGGCTCGCTCGTTGCGAACCGCATGCTGGGGGCGAAACGTCGGCAGTCGTACCTCCAGCTGACGACCTACGAGTGCGGGGAGGAGGCGGAGGGGGAGGCCCAGATCGACTTCCCGACCCAGCACTACACGTTCGCCATCGTGTTCGTCGCCGTGGACGTTCTCGGGTTCATCCTCGCGCTCTGGGGACTCACGTTCCGCGGCGTGAACTCGGGCTGGTACCCGGTCTTCGTCGCCACCGCCTTCACCGGGCTCGCGATCGCGGGAATCTACTACGCGCTCAGCGGCGAAAAGCGATGGGTGGTCTGACCATGGCCGCCCCCGCCGTTTCCACCGCGAAAGCGTCCGCCCCGGTCGAGACCTCGCTCCCCCCAGAGCTCCCCATGGCGGGGGAGCCCGCCGTGCCGTTCGTCGAGATCGAGGCGTTGCGGGCCCAGCAGTTCATCCCTGCGGCGAAGGAGGCGCTCGGAGCCCTCCTCGCAGAGCAGGGACAGTCGAAGCTGATCCGCCCCGTGTTCAACTGGGCCGGCCGGAACTCGCTTTTCCCGCTCCACTGGGGTCTCGCCTGCTGCGCGATCGAGTTCGCCTCCGCCTTCGGCGCTCGCTGGGATGCCGAGCGGTTCGGGGTCGTTCCCCGGTCCTCCCCGCGCCAGTGCGACCTCATGATCGTGAACGGAACCGTGACCTGGAAGGTGGCGCACAAACTCGTCACGCTCTACGAGCAGATGCCGGAGCCGAAGTGGGTGATCGCGATGGGGAATTGCGCGACCGGGGGCGGCCCGTTCCGGACCGCCTATTCGGTCGTCCCCGGGGTTGATAAGCTCGTTCCCGTCGACGTCTACATCGCGGGCTGCCCTCCGCGGCCCGAAGCGATGCTGGACGGCATCCTGCGACTGGAGCAGCTGATCCGAGACCGCAAGGAGTAGGCCGGCTCGTGGAGGGGTCGGTCGCGAGGAGGACGAAGTGGAGGCCGAGGAGCTCTCCCGGGCCCTGGCCCCCGCGCTCGGGGACCGGTTGACGGCGGTCGAGCCGTTTCCCGGGACGGCCGGTCGCGTTCGGTTCCGCCCGGACGGAGCCCTCGACGTCTTCCGCCGAATCCACGAGCTCGGCTTCACCCATCTTTCGACCGTCGGCGGGATCGACTGGGTCGACCACCGCGAGGTCTTCTACGTCGCCTGGTCGGACGCCCTCAAGCAGTACGTGTTTCTCTCCACCGACCTTCCCGCCGACTCGCCTCACATCGAGTCCGCGACGTCGGTGTGGCCGAGCGCCGACTGGCATGAGCGGGAGACCTGGGAGTTCGTCGGCATCACGTTCGACCACCACCCGGACCTTCGTCACCTGCTGATGCCGGACGGCTACGCGTTCCATCCGCTCCTGCGATCGTTCAAGCTCCACGAGCCCGAGGAGCTGGAGGTCAAGGTCCGCCATGTCTGAGATGTGGATCAACATGGGGCCCCAGCACCCCATGACCCACGGACTCTGGAACCTGAGGGTCCGGCTCGACGGCGAGCTGATCAAGGACGTGGACCCCGAGGTGGGCTACCTCCACCGGGGCATCGAAAAGATCAGCGAGGACCGCCACTACAACGAGGTCATCACGTTGATGGACCGGTGCTGCTACGTCGCCGGCTTCGCCTGGGAGCACCTCTACACCATCGCCGCCGAGCGTGCGCTCCACATCACCCCGCCCGAACGGGCGGAGTACTTGAGGGTCCTCTCGGACGAGTTCCAGCGGATCGCTTCGCACCTGATGTGGTACGCCGCGTTCGTCCAGGACATCGGCCTCATGAGCCCGTTCCTCTACGGGATGCGCGACCGAGACCTGATCCTCGACCTCTACCAGAGCTACACGGGAGCTCGGATGACCTACGAGTACTTCCGAGTCGGAGGGGTCCGCAGCGACCTTCCGCCCGGATTCACCGACCAGGCACGCAAGGTACTCGACTGGCTCACCCCTCGCTTCAACGAGTACGACCAGCTCTGCCTCGGCTCCGACATCTTCCATAAGAGATGCGACAACCTCGGGGTCCTGAAGGCGAACGACTGCGTCACCCACGGCGTCACGGGACCGATGATCCGGTCCGCCGGCCTCAAGCGCGACCTAAGGAAGGACCGGCCGTACTCGGTCTACCGGCAGCTCGATTTCGACGTCGCGCTCGCCGATTCCGCGGACGTCACGGGCCGCTACCTCGTGCGGATGGAGGAGATGCGCCAGTCGGTACGGATCCTCCGGCAGGTCGTCGACTGGCTCGACCACCATCCCGGACCGGTGATCGCGGAGGAGCTCCCGCGCTGGCTCGGAGCGCCGTACGCCCCGGTCGGCAAGGAGGGGTACCTCTTGAAGCGGCACTACCCAAAGGGGGTGGGCTTCTCTGCGGTCGAGGAGCCGCACGGGGAGGCGCAGGCGTACGTCGTGAACGAGGGCGGGGAGCATCCGTACCGGGTGAAGTTCCGTTCGCCGGTCTTCGCAAACATCAGCGCGGCCCGCCAGTACATGGTCGGCTACCGCGTCGCCGATATTCCGCCGATCATGGGCAGCGTCGACGTCTGTGTCGGGGAGGTCGACCGCTAACGCGACCGAGCCGTGTCGACCGTCACCCTCTACTCCGTCAGCTACGACATCGCGAGCCTCATTCTGCACATCCTCGGCTTCATCATCCCGCCGGCGAACGCCGCCCTAACGAACGGGAACGTGATCACCGGCCTTGCGGTCCTCGTCTTTGGCGTGATCCTCCTCGCGGCGAGCATGCTGAACACGATCCTCCTGATCTGGTGGGAGCGCAAGCTCCTCGGGCGGATCATGGACCGCCGGGGCGCGATGCACGTGGGTTACGCGGGGCTCCTGCAGAACTTCGCCGACGGCTTCAAGCTGTTTCGCAAGACGACCGTCCAGCCGCGGGAAGCCGACGCGCTCGGGTTCTTCAGCGGTCCGACCGCCTACATGGTGACGTCGTTCCTCCTGTTCGGGATCCTGCCGATCTCCTCGGGGTGGAACTCGGGGATCCTTCCGCTGAGCCTCCTTCTCGCCCTCGCGATCTTCTCGTTCGCCCCGCTCTTCATCTTCGTCAGCGCCTGGTCGAGCAACAACAAGTACTCGCTGATGGGCGGGATGCGCTCCGCGGCCCAGATGATCGCCTACGAGGTGCCGCTGCTCCTCGCCGTGGTCGCGGTCGTCATCGTCGCGGGGAGCTTCGACCTCACGACGATCGTCTACGAGCAGCAGAACTACTGGTTCTGGGGCCCGCTGTTCGTCGCGCTCATCGTCTTCGTCGCCGGGATGCTCGCCGAGATGGAGCGGATCCCGTTCGACCTCCCCGAGGCGGAGGCCGAGCTCGTCGAGGGATGGAACACCGAGTACGGCGGGATGCTCTTCGCCTTTTTCATGCTCGCCGACTACCTGCGCGCGCTGGTCGGGAGCATCCTGGTCGTCCTCCTGTTCCTGGGAGGCTGGACGATGCCGTCGTGGGTCCCGAGCGCGGCGACCTCGTTCCCGCTGGCCGGAATCTTCTGGTTTATGGTGAAGACGTACATCGTCTTCGGCCTCTTCGTCTGGGTCCGCGCCTCCCTTCCCCGTGTGCGGACCGACCAGCTGCTGCGGGTGGGCTGGAACCGGATGATCCCGCTGAGCCTGCTCTCCGTCTTCCTCGCGGCCCTGCTCGTCACGGTGAAGTGCGTCTGGCCGTTCGGGTGCATCCCGTCGGCGGGAACCTAGGGAGGTCAGTCGAGCGATGGCGAACGACGTGACCGCGACCGAGAAACCCGAGCAGAACCCGGTCCTCTGGGTCGTCCGGCCGATGGCGACCGCGGCTCGGCAGTTCGCGAAGAGCCTGTTCCGGCCTTCGACCATCGTCTATCCGTACGAGCGCCTCGAGGACCCGAAGTTCCGCGACCGCCTGGAGGTCGCCTCGGGCAAGCCGCTGGGCGTCGGCGCGGTCTGGGACAACTACCGTGGTGTCCACGCACTGAACATCGCGACGTGCATCAGCTGCAACCTCTGTGCGTTCAGCTGCCCGGATATCTGCATCGAGATGGTGACGGTCCCCGGCGGGGACCCGAAGCACCCGAAGAAGTGCCCGGCGATTGACTACGGCAAGTGCAGCTACTGCGGGTTCTGCTCGGACGCCTGCCCCGAGGGCTGCCTCACGATGACGACCCGCTACGAGCTCTCCACCCCGAAGCGCGCGGAGATGGTCTACTCGCCCGAGAAGCTCTACGACGTCTTCCGCTCGAAGCTTCCGATGAACCCGATCCGCCTCGCGCGGCCGGCGAACGAGGACGCGATCCTGCTCGACCCGCCGCTGTGCATCGGATGCAACGCGTGCGCCCGCGACTGTCCCACGCAGTGCATCACGATGCTCGACATCCCGAAGCCCGAGTCGAAGCCGGGGGAGAAGCTCCCCCGGAGGATCTGGAAGGAGCCCGTGGTCAACGATTCCGACTGCGTCCGCTGCGGTACCTGCATCAGCGTCTGCCCGAAAGAGTGCTTGTTCTGGGGGACGCATAAGTGATTCTGGAGGAGCTCGCCTTCGTCTTCCTCGCGGGGATCGCCGTCGTCACGGCGGTCCTCTCGCTCCTCGTCCGCGAGCTCGTCCATACGATCCTGTGGATCGCGATCTTCTTCGTCGACCTCTCGGCGATCTACTTCCTGCTCGAGGCCCCGTTCCTCGGCGTCCTCCAGCTTGGGGTCTATGCGGGGGCCGTCACCGTCCTCCTCCTCTTCGGCATCATGGTGACGAGGAAGCGGATCTTCTCACGGGAGGCGGCCACCGGGATCGGGGCCGTCCCGGTCGGCCTCGCGCTTGTGACGTTCATCTTCCTCATCGCCGCCGTCGGGGAGTTCTCGTCCGCGCCGGGGACGATCCACTCCTACAACCCGTCCGACCTCTCGCAGAACCTGTTCAACGTCAACGGTCCCTGGCTTCTCCTCCTCGGCCTCATCATGCTCGGCGCTGTCGGCGGCGCGATCTACCTCGTCCGGGAGGGACGCGAGTGACCGACCTCTCGGTCGTCGGGTTCCTCGGCCTCTCCTCCGCGCTGCTCGCCGTCGGCATCTTCGGCGTGCTCACGCGTCGGAACTTCATCCTTCTCCTGATCTCCATCGAGATCGCCATGAACGCGGCGATCCTGAACTTCGTCTACTTCGCAGGATTCCTGGGCGGCACGAGCGGGCTCACCGGCCAGGCGATCGCGGTCGTCCTCATCGGCTTCGCGGCGACCGAGGTCGCGGTCGGCCTCGGAATCGTCCTCGCGCTCAACCGGGCGAAGGGAACGATCAACGTAGCGCAGGCGACGGAGCTCCGGCTGTAGGGAGGGGTCGTCCACGGTCTCCCTGAGCGCTCTGTTCGGCTGGGCGTTCCTCGTCCCGCTGTTCATGGTCGTCTCGTTCGTCGTCGTCGGCCTCGCCGGCACCCGGATGAAGCGGCTCGAATGGGGCGGATGGGTCGCCGTCGCCTTCTCGGCCGCCGCGCTCCTGGTGGGCCTGCTCATCGGCGTCGGAGAGATGCTGAGCCCCGGCTCGTACACCGACCGCCAGTACACGTGGCTCCACCTTCCCCCGGCTCCGGGGGCGTTCCCCCACGGTGTCTCGCTCGTGGTCGGGACCTTGGTCGACCCGATCTCGGCGCTGATGCTGATCGTCGTGACGGTCGTCGGGTTCCTCGTGATGCTGTACTCGATCGAGTACATGCATCGGGACCAGGGCCTGCCGCGATACTACTCGGAGCTCTCCCTCTTCCTCGCGGCGATGAGCGGGCTCGTCATCTCCGACAACCTTCTCGAGTTCTTCATCTTCTGGGAGCTGGTCGGACTCTGCTCGTACTTCCTCATCGGTTTCTACTACGAGAGGCCGGCCGTGGCGAGTGCGGCCAAGGAGGCGTTCCTCGTCACGCGGGTCGGCGACGTGATGTTCCTCCTCGGCGTCTTCGTCTACTTCTACTACTACGCCACCAGCGGGCCGGCGGGCGGCTGGGCGGCCAACGGGTTCGTCTTCACCCGGGGGACCGCGCCGTTTCTCGCGGGGTCGATGGGGGGCAGCTCGCCTCTTCTCACGGTGGCGGGGATCATGATCCTCGGCGGAGCGGCAGGGAAGAGCGCGCAGTTCCCGCTCCACGTCTGGCTACCGGACGCGATGGTGGGCCCGACCACCGTCTCCGCGCTCATCCATGCCGCGACGATGGTCGCGGCTGGGGTCTACCTCCTCGCGGTGACGAGCCTCTTCCTCGGCTTCACCGCGGTCGACCAGCTCGCCATCGTCGCGGTCGGCGGATTCACCGCGTTCTTCGCCGCGACCATGGCGGTCGTCCATCCCGACATCAAGCGGGTGATCGCCTACTCGACCATCAGTCAGCTCGGCTACATGGTGATGGCCGTCGGCGCCGGCTTCGCCATGGTCGGCCTCTTCCATCTGTTCACCCACGCGTTCTTCAAGGCGCTCCTCTTCCTCGCCGCCGGCTCGGTCATCCACGCGCTCGGCACGCAGGACCTGTTCAAGATGGGCGGGCTCCGCAAGCCGATGCGCCTCACCGCTGCCTGCTTTGCGATCGGAGGACTCGCCCTCGCGGGCATCCCTCCGTTCGCGGGGTTCTGGAGCAAGGACGACGTCCTCTCCTCCGTCTACTCCCAGCTCGGCGCGCATCCGGCGTACTGGCCGTTCTTCCTTCTCGCCTTCGCCACCGTCTTCCTGACCGGCTACTACATCTTCCGCGCCTGGTTCCTCGCGTTCTCGGGAGAGACAGTCCGCGACCCGACCCTCCCTCACCCCCACGAACCACCGTGGGTGATGACCGTGCCCATGGTTGTCCTCTCGGCGCTCGCGGTCGCGTCCGGGCTCCTCATCTTCGTCCCGAGCTTCCAGAGCCTTCTGCTCGTCGGGGCCGGAGCGACCGGGATCCCGCCGACCTTCAGCACGACGGACCTTCTGCTCTCGTCGGCGAGCGTGGCGCTCGCGGCCGCGGGAATCCTCGTCGCCTGGAGCCTCTGGGGGAACGGGCGGGTCGTCCCCACGGAAATCGGCTTCGCGGAGTCGGTCCGTCGGCTTCTGTTGAATCGTTACTACTTCAAGGCCGGCTACGACTGGATTGGCGCGAAGGGGGTCTACACCGTCGCGCGCGCGGCCGACTTCTTCGACCAGTTCGTTATCGACGGCACGATCCACGGATTCGAGCGGATCTTCGGCTCGCTCTCGGACCGCCTCCGACGCATCCAGTCGGGCTTCGTCTCCGACTACGCCGCCTACATCGTCGCCGGGCTCATCACGGTCTTCGTGCTGCTCCTCCTCGTAGCCCCGTACGTCGTCTCGCGGATCGGGGGAGGCTGACCCGCCATGCTCCCCCTCCTCTCGCTCATCCTCGTATCGCTCGCGGTCGGTACGGTCGCGACGTTCTTCGCGGGGACCCGGGCCCGCTATGTCGCGCTCGCGGTCTCGGCCGTGTTCCTCGCGGAGGTCGGGCTCCTCTTCCTGAGCTATCCGGGCTGGCCCGGCTACAACGGCGCGCTCGTCCCCGGCTTCGCCGAGAGCGAATCGTATCCCTGGATCCACCTCTCCTGGATGCAGATCAACTACACGGTGGGGGTCGACGGGATCTCGCTCGTCTTCATCCTCCTCACGGCGGTGCTCCAGCTGGCGACCGTCGTCTACTCCTGGACGGAGGACCGGCGGCCGGCGGCGTACTTCGGCCTCGTCCTTCTGACCTGCTTTGGCTGCTTCGGCGTGTTCGTCGCACTGGACGTCCTGTTGTTCTTCCTCTTCTGGGAGGCGGTCCTCGTCCCGATGTTCTTCCTGATCGGCTTCTGGGGCGGACCCCGCAGACGGTACGCGGCGTTGAAGTTCTTCGTCTACACGCACGTCGCCTCCATCGTGATGCTGGTCGGCCTGCTCGCGCTCGTCTTCTACTCGGGGGCGTCGTCGTTCGACTTCTCGGCGATCTACGCCTCCGCGCGGACCCTCGCCGCCGTCCCGCAGACGTTCCTGTTCGTCGCGCTGTTCTTCGGCTTCGGGGTCAAGTTCCCGATCGTTCCGTTCCATACGTGGCTGCCCGACGCCCACGTCGAGGCCCCGACGGGGGCGAGCGTGCTGCTCGCGGGGCTCCTCCTGAAGCTCGGGGGCTACGGGTTGATCCGCTGGGCCGTTGAGGTCCTGCCGAGCGGGTTCCACAACGCCCAGCCGCTGCTCTATGCGGTCGCGTTCCTCTCCATCATCTGGGGCTCGGTCCTCTCGCTCTCGCAGCGGGACCTGAAACGCCTCGTCGCGTACTCCTCGATTAACCACATGGGGATCGTGCTGCTCGCGATCGCCCTCGACTCCTCGCTCGGTCTCCTCGCTGCGGTGTTCCTGATGTTCGCCCACGGGGTCGTCAGCGGCCTCATGTTCATGGTGTCGGGGAGCGTCCACCATACGTTCGGGACCCGGGACATTCCGAACGTCGGGGGCATCACGCCGACCACGCCCGCGCTCTCGACGATGATCATGGTCGGCTCGCTCGCCTCCCTCGGCCTCCCCGCGCTCATCGGATTCCCGGCCGAGTTCTCGGCGTTCCTCGCGACCTGGAACGCCCTTGGCTACTGGGTGTTCATCCCGCTCGGCATCCTGGTCGTCACCGCGGCGTTCTACCTGTGGATGATGCAGCGGGTCCTCTTCGGTCCCGCCCGGGGGATCCCCGGCGACGCCCGCGACGTTCCCTGGTACGAAGGAGCAGGGATGGGGATCCTGGTCGCCTTCACCGTGCTCTTCGGCGTCCTCCCGGGCCTTCTCGTGAACGTGATCGCAAGCTCGCCCGTGAAGGGCTTCCCGGGGACGTGAGCGGATGGACCTCCAGTCGTTCGCGGGCCCGTTCGTTCCCGAGATCGTCTTGCTCGCCGCGACCCTGCTCGTTTTCCTCCTGGACGTCGTCCGGGTCCGCGACAACGAGATCGTCGGCGCGGTCGCGCTCGGCTCGGTCGTCCTCGCGCTTCTGCTCGTCCTCGCCGACCTCGGATTCGCTCCCCTCGCCGTGCTCGCGACCGTTCCTTCCTCGAGCATCGACGCTTCCGTCACCGGAGCCCCGCTCTACTCGTTCACCTCCCTCGGCCTCGTCTTCCAGGGGCTGTTCCTTCTCGCGGCCCTGCTCGTCTGTCTCGCCTCCCTCTCCCGCCCGAAGGACGAGCGGGGCGCCCCGATCTTCTACGGGCTCCTCCTCCTCGCGACCCTTGGGATGGTCCTGGTCGCGATCGCCTCCGACCTGATCTTCCTCCTGCTCGCGATCGAGCTCGTGAGCGTTCCGACCTACCTTCTGGTCGCCTACTCGCGGCGCGACGCCCGGGCGCTCGAGGCGGCGATGAAGTTCTACATCATCGGGGCGCTCTCCACCACCCTCTCGTTCTTCGGCGCGTCGCTCCTCTACGGGGCGTACGGGACGACCAACCTCCACGCGCTCGCGACCGCCGAGGCCGCCGCCGGAACGGCAGGCTACCCCGTCCTCGTCCTGCTCGGCTACGGCTTCCTCATCGCCGGCCTCGCCTTCAAGGCCACCCTGGTTCCGTTCCATGCCTGGGCGGTCGACGTCTACGACGGCGCGCCGACGGACGTGACCGCCTTCCTCGCGGGTGGCTCGAAGAAGGTCGGCCTGTTCGCCTTCTTCCTCGTCTTCCTCGCGCCGATCCTGTTCGTCCGGACGATGGCCAGCGGTTCCCCCTTCGTCACGGGCTCCGTCGCGGTCGGGCCGGTCCTTCAGATCACGCTCGCCTTCCTCGCGGTCGTCACGATGACGCTCGGGAACGTCCTCGCGCTCCTCCAGAAGGAGATGAAGCGGATGCTCGCCTATTCGTCCATCAGCCAGGCCGGGTACATGCTGATCGGCATCGCGGTCGGCACCGCGCCGGCGCTCGCAGGCGCGACCCTCCAGATCCTCGCGCACGTGCTGATGAAGACCGGGGCGTTCCTCGTGGTCGGCGCGGTCGCGGCGCTCGGGGTCGGACCGCTCATCGACGACTATAAGGGACTCGGTCAGAAGCGTCCGCTCCTCGGGGTCGCGTTCGGACTCATGCTGCTCTCGCTCGCCGGCGTCCCGCTCACCGTCGGCTTCGTCTCGAAGTTCGTGCTGTTCAGCGCGGCCGTCCAGGCCAAGGGTTACTTCGTCTGGCTCGCGGTGGCCGGACTTCTCAACAGTGCCCTCTCGGTCTTCTACTACGCGCGCGTGCTCAAGGTCCTGTTCTTCGACGTGGCCGAGCCGCGAGCGCTTGCGACCGGGGCCGTCGTGGGCGGCTCGGAACCCGAGATCCTTCCGGTCGGAGGGCTCGGCTACGGCCGTGCGGCTGCGATCGCGCTCGTGGCGGTCGTGGTCGTGGTCCTCGGCGTCTACCCCCAGCCGGTCCTAGGGGCGATCCAGAACGCGGCCCAGCACTTCGTGAACCTCGGAGGGTGAGCGGGTTGGAGCGGTTAGACGTGGTGGTCGTGGGGGCGGGGCCGGCGGGCTCGCTCGCGGCCCGGGCGGCGGCCGAGGGAGGAGCGCGAACAGCGCTCCTCGACCACCGCCGCGAACTCGGCCACCCGGTGCAGTGCGGTGAGTTCGTTCCGTCGGCGCGCGAGCTCGCCGACCTGTTCGATGCTCCCGGACTCATCGAGGCGGCGTTCGACGTTCCTCCGAACACGGTCCTCCGGGCGACCCGGTACATGACGTGCGTCTCTCCGTACGGACACCGGTTCCGCTTCCCCCTCGAGGGGTGGACCGTCTCGCGCCGGGCGTTCGACAAAGCCCTCGCCGTCCGTGCGGAGGGCGCCGGGGCGGAGCTCCGATATCCGGTCGGGGTGACCGGGGTCCAGGGCCGCACGGTGCGCTGCGCGGACGGCTCGGTTCTCGAGGCCCGCGTCGTCGTGGGGGCGGACGGCCCGATCTCCACGGTCGCCCGGTCGGTCGGATTCGAGCCGGTGCGCACGATGTTCCGGATGATCACGGCGACGGTCGACGGGCCCCTCACGGACGGGATCGACCTCTACTTCGGTCACGCCGCGCCGCACGGCTACGCTTGGTACTTCCCTCGGATGACGGACGCGAACGTCGGACTCGGCGTGACTGAGCTACCCCCCGGCCTCTCCCTGGACCGCCTGCTCGACCGGTTCGTCGCGGACGCCGGGTGGGAGGCGGGTCGGGAACGCACCCGCTGGTGGGTCCCGATCGGCCCTCCGCCCGCGAGCCTCGTTTTCGGGTCGACCGTTCTCGCCGGGGATGCCGCGAACCTCGTCATGGCGACGAACGGAGGGGGGATTCCGACCGCGATGATGAGCGGATGGCTCGCCGGCGAGGCGGCGGCCCGGCACGTTCGGGAGGGCCGCCCGCTCGCCCGGTACGATGACGCCTGGCGAGCCGCCCTCTATGCTCCGCTCGCCCGGGCGGCCCGGATCCAGCGGTGGGGGGACCGCGTTTCGGCGTTCGACCCCCTCCTGGCCCTAGGGATGCGCTATATCGGGAGCTCGGGTCTGGACGCGATGATGCGGCTACGCTGGCCGGCCCGCCTTGGGAGGAATCCGTGACGGTCCCGCCTCACGACCCGACGGTGGAGCCCTCGCTCGAGAGCCTCGTCACGCAGAGCCTCGGCGACGAGACGGTCGACATGCTGCCCGAGATCCTTCCGACCCTCGTCCGGGACGTCTCGGAGATCGACTGGCGCTTGAACCAGGTGCTCGCGTCGACCTACGCCCAGCTCACCGAAGCGGCGCGCTACGCCTGCGCGACCGGGGGGAAACGGGTGCGGCCCCTGTTGATGGCGGCGGCCCACCGGGCCCTCGGGGCGACGTCGACCGCGCCGATCCACTCGCTCGCGGCCGCTTTCCAGCTGATCCACACCGCGACGCTCGTCCACGACGACGTGATCGACCACGCCGAGACGCGTCGGGGCCGGCCGTCGATGCCCCGGGCGTTCGGCACGCCGCTCGCCATCGTCTCGGGCGACTATCTCTTCGTGCGCGCGTTCGAGCTCGCGGCGGAGTACCCGAAGTCGGTCATCCTCCGGTGCGGCGAGGCGTGCGCCGACCTGGTCGAGGGAGAGGTCCTCCAGGACGCGAGCCGGTTCGACCTCTCGACCGGGCGGGCCCATTATTTCCGGGTCGTCGAGCGGAAGACCGCGGCGATCATCGCGGCCGCGCTCGCGTCGGTCGCCGAGATCGCGGGAGCGGGACCCGTCGAGCAGACGGCGCTGCAGACGTACGGCACCGCCCTCGGGGTAGCCTTCCAGATCCGGGACGACCTCCTGGACGTCTTCGGAGACCCGGACCTCCTCGGAAAGCCGCTCTTTACCGACTTCCGCGAGGGGAACCCGACCCTCCTCTCCCTCGAGGCGTACGAGCGGCTCGACCCCGGTCGCCAGGCCGAATTCGAGCGGCTCTTCCAGACGCGGCGCAAGGGCACGAAGCACCTTACGCGCCTCAAAGAGCTCACCGAGATCGCCGGGGCCGACACCGTGGTCGCGAACGCGGCTGCGAGCTGGACCGACCGCGCCGTCCGGTCGCTGGAGCCGCTGCCACGCGGTCCGTACCGAAACCTCCTCGAACGGCTCGCGCACGGCGCGGCCGAACGACGGTTCTGACCGACCCGAGCCCCGCCGCTCGAACGAAAGGTACATCTCCCGGGCGGAGGCTCCGAGCGAAGTCCAGACGGTAACCATGAGCGCTTCCGCCTCGACCGACACCCCGGTGAGCTTCGAGCACCTTCCTCCCCGCTGGGAGCCGACCCCGGCGCGTCCGCGCCTTCCGATCGGCGTCGCCATCGTGGCGGTGCTCACCGCCCTGCTCGCGCTGGTGATGGTGCTCGCGGGCCTCCTCTACCTCCTCGCCCAGTTCCTGGGCAACTTCGTGCCGCCGTCGCTCGAGATCTTCGCCTCCATCGACCTCTGGGGAGCGGCGATCCTCGTCATCCTCGGCGCGGTGCTCCTCGGCGTCGCGACGTCGCTCTGGCACCAGGAGACCTGGGCCCTCTGGACGACACTCGTCCTCGTCTTCGGTACCTGCGCCTATCTCTTCTTCACCGGCTCGATCACGATCCTCTTCCTCGTCTTCGTCGCGCTGTTCATCTACCTGATCTCGGTTCGTCGGTACTTTTACTGATGAAAATAGCCCTCGCCGAGCTCGCCCCCGTGCCGGGCGACCTCGAGCGGAACGTCGCGCGCGTCGCGGAGTCCGTGCACGCCTCGGGCGCGCCGGTCTCGGTCTTTCCCGAGCTGTTCCTCTCCGGCTACCGCGTGGGCGACCGGTTCCATCGCCTCGCGCTCCGGGAGGGGGACCGCACGACCGAAGCCCTGCGGTCGGTCGCGCGGACAGAGCGAACGACCGTGATCGTGGGCGCTCCCCTCGCCTCCCAGGAGAGGAAGGGCGAGATCCACAACGCCGTCCTCGCCGTGAACCCCGACGGGACGCTGTTCTTCCAGGTGAAGCGCTACCTTCCGACGTTCGGCCCGTTCGAGGAGGGAGCGCTGTTCACGCCGGCCGGCTCGAGCGCCCCGGCGTCGCTCGAGGGCCATCGGATCGGCCTCGAGATCTGCTACGATGCGTTCTTTCCCGAGGTCTCCCGGGAGCTCGCGCTCCGGGGCGCGGAACTCCTCGTGAACGTCTCGGCCGCCCCGGTGACGAGCCGACGACTCTTCGATAAGGTCCTTCCGGCCCGCGCCGTCGAGAACGCCTTTCCGGTCGTCTACGTGAACCGGGTCGGAGTCGAGGACGGGGTCGTTTTCGGAGGAGGTTCGGGCGCGTGGGATGCGCGGGGAGAACGGTTCCCGGAGTCCCCGGTGGCCCTCTCCTCGCTCGGAAGGGACGAGCGCCTCTTCGTCGTCGACATCGACCCGGGCGAGTCGGCCCGTTGGCGGCCGTTCCGACCGGTACTCCGCGACGCTTCCACGCGGCCCGCAGCCCCCTCGGCCGGTGGCGCCTAGCGCGGCGTCAGCGAACCGCGAACAGGATCCGGTTTTCGAAGATCTGCCAGACGACCGTGACCGTGCGGAAGCCGGCGGCCTTCAGCCGGCGGACGTGATACGACAGCGTCACCTGGCGCTCGCGCGGATGCCCGGCTTCGCGCCGGTCGTGCTCCGCGAACGCTTCCCGGAGGGCCGGCACCTTCCGGGCCGCGGTCCACCACTGCTTCCAGCCTCGCCATTCGTCCCGAGGAGTGCTCCGCTGGCGGCGCAGGTAGAGCCGAACGTGCTTGCGTCCAAGGCCCGCGAGGTCGCGATCGGTCGGGTCCCAGGGCAGGTAGTCGCCGTTCAGGAAGACCCCGCCCCGGCGAAGCAGTCGACCCAGGTCGAGGTAGAGACGCGAGAGGTCTCTCGGTGTCAGCCAGTGCAGCGCCGTGGTGCTCACCGCCGCGTCGAATCGGTGACGGGGTAGCTCGTGGGTCCAGCCCGGGGCTCCGAGCTTGGCATCGACCCACGCCAGCCGACCCCCAAAGGTGCCGAGGGCTCCCTCGCCGACCTGGCGGACGACCGGGTCGTAATCGACCGCCACCGATCGGGCCGCCGGGAACCGGCCGAGGATGCGCGCGCTGAGCGATCCCGGGCCCGAGCCGAGGTCGAGCAGCGTGAACCTACGGCCCAGCTTGGCCTCAAGAACGTCCATCATCGCGGTGAATCGAGCCTCGCGGGCCGGATTGAACGATTCCTGCTGGCGGTCCCACCGGTCGAGCCACTCCGACCAGTTCGGCCGCCGCGTTCGGCCCGCCATCGACCGCCGGTCAGGCCTCGGCGGGATAAGTGCCTCGGGGCCGGCGAGAGCTGTTCGCGCGCCCAGCGCTCAAGTCGAACGCGGAACTTATAGCGAGAGGAAGGCCCACCTCGTGCGATGGCACCGGTCCGAACGATCGCGCAGCAGCTCGCTGCGAAACAACGCGAGATCTCGGTCGCCGAGTTCTTCGAGCGGAACCGTCAGATCTTGGGGTTCGACAACCTGCAGCGCGCCCTCCTCACCTCCGTCAAAGAGTGCCTCGATAACGCGCTGGACGCCTGCGAGGACGCCCGAGTCCTGCCCGAGGTCCAGGTGGAGATCTCGAAGGAGGGGGAAGAGCGGTACCGGCTCACGGTGACGGACAACGGACCGGGAATCCTCCGCCGCGAGATCCCGAACGTCTTCGCTCGCCTCCTCTATGGCTCCCGATTTCACGAGAACCGGCAGGCGCGCGGCCAGCAGGGGATCGGTGTATCGGCCGCGGTCCTCTACGCGAACCTGACGACGGGCCGTCCCGTGCGGGTCGTCTCGAAGGTCGAGGAGGAGGAGGTCGCCCACGTCCTCGAGCTCGCCATCGATACCCAGAAGAACCAGCCGAGGGTGGTGTCGGAGGACCTCTCCGTCTGGGACCGCCCCTCGGGCACCCGCGTGGAGCTCGTCCTGAAGGCTCGGTACGTCCGGGGGCGTCAGTCTCCGTTTGAGTATCTTCGGGCGACCGCCATCGTCAACCCCCATGCGCGTATCGTTCTCACCGAGCCGGACGGTACTCGGGTAACGTTCGAACGGGCGACGACCGAGCTACCGCCCGCGGCCCGCGAGACCGCGCCGCACCCGTACGGCCTCGAGCTCGGCGAGCTGGGCTACTACCTGCGCTCGTCGAAACGGCCGACCGTCCTAGAGTTCCTCACGAAGGACCTCCAAGGGGTGAGCGCGAGGACCTCGAGGGAGGTCGTCGCTGCCGCCGGAGTGAAGGGCACTGAACCGCCCGGGTCCGTGGTAGGAGAATCGCAGGAGCGCCTCGTGCGCGCCCTTCACGAGGCACCCCTGCTCGCTCCCTCGGCCGAGGGGCTCTCCCCAATCGGAGCGATGCTCATCAAGCGTGGACTCCGGAACGTGCTCGGCGAGCTGAAGCCGGAGTTCTTCGCTCCCCCGGTGAGTCGACCTCCGAAGGTGCGGGGAGGGTTCCCGTTCATGGTGGAGGTCGGTCTCGTCTACGGCGGGGGGCTTCCGGCCGACCAGCCGATCCAGGTCCTCCGGTTCGCGAATCGCGTCCCGCTGCTTTTCCAGCAAGGGGCCTGCGCGATCACGAACGCGATCGCGAACATCGACTGGCGACGGTACGGGCTCGACCAGAAGGGAGGGTCGGGCCTCCCGATCGGGCCCGCGGTCGTTCTCGTCCACGTGGCCTCCACGAAGGTCCCGTTCACGAGCGAGGCGAAAGAGGCGGTCGCCGAGGACCCCGAGATCGACAAAGAGCTCACGCTGGCGCTTCAGTCGGCGGCGCGGCACCTGCGCACGCACATCTCTCGCAAGAGCCGACGAGCCTTCGCGGACGAGAAGTTCCAGATCATCCTAAAGATCCTCCCGAAGCTCGCCGAAAAGACGAGCGGACTGGTCGGCAAACCGGTCCCGGACCTGACCCCGGTCGTCACTCGGATCATGGACGTCGTGAACCTCGAGGCCCCGGTCGTCACGGACCCGACGGGCGTCCGCGTGTCGGTACAGATCACGAACTACACCCCTCGGGCGCGGGTCCTCGAGCTGTTCGTCGAGCTCCCTCCCGAGGCGCTCCGGGGGGCGACTCTCGAGCCTGCGGCGGAGGGGTCCGAACCCGAACTCGGCCGGGCTTGGTGGACGCTCCCGAAGCTCTCCCCCAACGGCCGGACAGTGGTGACCCTCTCGTTCCCGCCGAAAACTGACCTCGACGCCAGCGACCTCGACTGGTACGTCGCCGGAATCGACGAGGCGCATCTCCTCGGCGCGGACCCGCTCCCGGGCGACTGGGATGTCCGGCTTCCGAGGACAATCGTCGAAGCGGCGGAACTCGCCGCGACCGAGGCCGCAGCAGGGAGCGCGGAGGAAACGGAGGTCGATTACGATGCCGCCGAAGCGAGCGCGCACGCGAGCGACGAAGACTGACGAGGACGACCGACCGGTCCGGGCGGACGCCCTGAGGCCGACGCTCGACCTCGCCGCGCAGATCTACGGCCAGCTCGCCGACGGCGAGATCCCGCGGATGCGCCTCCCGCTCCGAACCAAGCAGAACATCTCGTTCCAGTCGCGAGAGGGGGTCTGGAAGCTCGGGAAGGCGCTCGGCACGCGCAGCGCGCGCAAGCTGGACGGCGCGCTGATGCTGCTCCGAACGTTCTACCTCGTCGACTTCATCAACGAGATGGCCCGGGACCGGAAGACCTCCACGCTCAGGGAGCTCTACTACATCAGCGAGGGGTGGGAGGAAGGAAAATTCCACAGCGAGGACGAATCGAACCTCCTCATCGAGGACCTCGAGGTCCTCTGCGAGCGCCTGCGCGAGGACTTCCGCCTCCACCCAGAGGAGAACGGGGCGTCCGTGATCGGTGACCTCACGATCAAGGAGCGCAACCGCAAGGGCGTCGTGAAGCGGATCAACTGCCGCGACGACGTCGGCGACGGAGGCTACTCGCTCCCGTTCAACGTCGAGAAGGAGAAGATCGAGTTCGTCGGGACCAACGCGAAGTTCGTCATCGCAATCGAATGCGGCGGCATGGTCGACCGCCTCGCCGAGAACAACTTCGACGAGGAGGAGAACGCGATCCTCGTCCACCTGAAGGGGCAGCCGGCCCGTTCGACTCGGCGCTTCCTGAAGCGCATGACCGAGGAACTCGACCTGCCCGTCGTCGTCTTCACGGACGGAGACCCCTGGTCGTTCCGCATCTACGCTAGCGTCGCCTACGGGGCGATCAAGACCGCCCACCTATCGAACTACCTCGCGACGCCCTCGGCGCAGTTCCTCGGCGTGACCGCCTCGGACATCGAGAACTACGAACTCCCGTCCGACAAGCTCACTGACCAGGACGTCCGGGCCCTCCAGGCCGAGCTCACCGACCCGCGCTTCGCGACCGCGGAGTGGCGGAGCGAGATCGAGCTGATGCTCAAGAACGGGAAGAAAGCCGAGCAGCAGTCGCTCGC
>JASHTB010000062.1 GCA_030040775.1 Thermoplasmata archaeon
AATGGATTCCGTAGTAATCGCGGGTCAACATCCCGCGGTGAATGTGCCCCTGCTCTTTGCACACACCGCCCGTCAAGTCATCCGAGTTGGGTCGGAGTGAGGGTGACTCATCTGGGTCGCTCGAACTTCGGTTCAGCAAGGGGGACTAAGTCGTAACAAGGTATCTGTAGGGGAACCTGCAGATGGATCACCTCCTAGAACGCCGGTCGAGAGGCCGGTGCTCAAAGGGTCGTCCGATCCCCGGAGTCGCTCTCGCGTGCGTCCCTCCCCGGGTCGGACCATCAACCCTTTTTTGAGTAGTTACGCCTAATTTATTAGCAAGCCCTCGCTCTCATCGGCCGATGCTCCGGGTCGATCCGCCTCGACCGGTCGCGGGCGAGCTTCAGCCGGCCGCTCGGGCCCTGTCGGTCGGCGAACCGATCCTGGTGTTCGACGCCCCGGACCGGGAAGGGGAAACCGACCTCGTCTTCCTCTCCGAAACCGCGACGCCCGAACTCGTTCGGCTCGCGCGCAAGGACGCGGGAGGCCTGGTCTGCACCGCGATCGCCGAGGAGCTACGTCGCCGGCTCGACCTTCCGTTCTACTCCGAGCTCCTCAGCCTGGCCGCCCGCGAGTATCCCGGCGTCGCCCGGCTCACCGAGCGCCCGCGCTACGACCGTCGCAGTGCCTTCGGGATCACCGTCAACCACCGTCAGAACTACACCGGCGTGCCCGACAACGACCGCGCGCTCACGATCCGAGCCTTGGGCGAGCTCGCCCGCGACGCGAGCCGCCTCACCGACGCGGAGCTCGCCCGCCGGTTCTCCGAGGAGTTCGTCTCGCCGGGGCACGTCCCGCTGCTCTACGCCGCGCCGAGGCTCCTCGCCGAGCGAAAGGGCCATACGGAACTCGCCATCTCGCTCGCGCGCATGGCAGGTCTCGGCGAGTCGATGACGGTCTGCGAGATGCTCGGAGACTCGGGAGGCGCGCGGAGCCCGGACGCGGCCCGCCGGTATGCCGAGTCCCACGGGTTCGAGTTCCTGGAAGGCCGAACCGTCCTCGAGGCGTGGCGGGCATGGGCGTCCGCGTGATGGCGACGGGGGTCTTCGACCTCCTCCACCCGGGCCACCTATACTTCCTCACGGAAGCGAAGAAGCACGGCGACGAGCTCGTGGTCGTGGTCGCCCGGGACCAGACCGCGCGTCGGTTGAAGCACGAAGCGTACGTCCCCGAGCACATGCGTCGCGAGATGGTCGAGGCGCTGAAGCCGGTCGATCGGGCGGTCCTCGGCTCGACGACCGACATCTACGAGACGGTGGTGAACGAGCGTCCCGCGATCATCGCGCTCGGCTACGACCAGGTCTGGGACGAGCACGAGGTCCAGGCCGAGTGCGCGCGGCGCGGCGTCCCGGTGAAGGTCGTCCGGATCGGCCCGCTCCGGCACAACGAGCTCGCCACGCGGCGCCTCGTGGAGCGGATCCTCGAGCGGGCGGCCAAGGAGCCCAGGCCGTGAAGAAGGTCGGGGTCGCCGACACGACGTTCGCGCGGGTCGACCTCGCCCGCTACGCGGTCCGTGCGCTCCAGGCCCAGGGGACGGGCTTCAAGGTCGTGCGCCGGACGGTTCCGGGGATCAAGGACCTCCCGGTGGCGTGCCGGCGGCTCTTCCTTGAAGACCAGGTCGACCTCTGTCTCGCGCTCGGGATGCCGGGAAAGGCCGAGTACGACAAGGTCTGCGCCCACGAGGCGTCGCTCGGGCTCCAGTTCACGGGGGTCCTCGAAGCGAAGCCGATCGTGGAGTGCTTCGTCTTCGAGGACGAGGCGGAGTCGGCGGTCGGGCTCGAGATGCTCGGGCGCCGCCGGGCCGAGGAGCACGCCCTCAACGCCTACAACCTTCTCTTCCGCCCGCACGAACTCACCCGCCACGCGGGGGAGGGTCTGCGTCAGGGTTTCCCCGACGCGGGGCCCGTGCGGCGGACCCGCTGACGCGCGAAAGGATGCATCGAGGAGCAACCATGCCGAAAAGAAGGAGCGAGGGGAACGGGATCCGGGTCGCCATCGTCGCGAGCGAGTACAACTACGACATCACACTCCTCATGGTCGAGCGCGCGAAGGAGGAGGTCGCCTTCCTCGGCGCGACGCTCGGGCCGGTGGTGAAGACTCCCGGTGTCTACGACATGCCGCTCGCGGTCAAGGTGCTCTTCGGCAAGCCCGACGTCGACGCGGTGGTCGCGCTCGGTGCGGTCATCGAGGGCGAGACCCAGCACGACGAGGTCGTGATGAACCAGGCCGCGCGCAAGCTGACCGACCTCTCGGTCGAGTTCGGGAAACCTCTCGGCCTCGGGATTTCGGGGCCCGGCGAGACACGGCTCCAGGCCCAAGACCGGATCGAGAACGCGGGGAACGCCGTGCGGTCCGTCGTGAAGATGGTCCGTCGTATGCGCGAGCTCGGCGCGTAGACCGCCGCCGGCTCGGTCGCACGGGTCCGCCGGCCCGCTCATGGCATGGCCCTGCTCGACGGCGGAGCTGCCGCTAGGACGAGCTCCCCGGACCCCGGCTTCCGCCGGTCGGAGGAGGGCCTCGGTCACTTCCCCCGCATCCAAGGGGTGTAGGTGATTCCCACGAGCAGCCCCTCGGGACTCATCAGCCGCGTCACGACCTGGCCCCAGGGCTCCTGCCTTGCCTCAACGAGGAGCCGGTAGCCCCGACGCTTCAGTTCCTGGGTTGCCTCGGCGACATCCTCCACGTCGAACTCCAACCACGCCTGGGGAACCGGAATGCCCTTCGGCCACCGAGGCTTCCCGAAACAGGATTCGGCCGCCTGGGAGAGCGGCCAGAGCGCGAAGGCGTTCGCCCCCCTCACCTTCTCCGTGTGAAGGTAGCCGCCCGCTTCGCGGAAACGTATCCCAAGGACGTCACGGTAGAGCCTTCGGCTGGACCGGGCGTCGCGAACGATCGGTCCAAATCCCGCGATGAAAAGTACCTTCATGGAACGCTCTCGGCGCACGGAGACGACGCCACTTCAAACGAGCGGGCGGACCACACGGTCCTGGTGATCTTTCCCGGCCGCTTCACGAGTTGGGGCCGAGCCCAAGCCGCTCGCGAAGGACGCCGAGCGCCACCCGTCCCTTCGCGGTGTGCGGCGTGACGGTGAGCGGACCGGTGGGGTGGGGGTCGGGGGCCCTCGTCGTGAGCATCCGGCGAAGTCGGTCGTGGCCGACCTCGACCGTGACGTCGGCCGGAGCGAGCGCGCCGGGGGAGACCGTGACCTTTCCCTCAGGGTCGACCCGGAGCGAAGCGGTCCCGTCCTCGGTACGGAAGACCCACGTCTGGGGGAGGTACTGACGGACCATCGCCCCGAAGAAGCCGCTTAAGCGACGCGCGAGTTCGGTCTGAAGGCCCGGCGCCACTCCTTTCAGCACCTCTTCCACGCAGCTCACGGCGCGGCGAGAGACCGAGTCAAGATAAGGGGAGCCCGGCGAAGCACCTGGGCCGCCGGTCGCCAAACGGTTTAGGAGACGGTTCGCTCGGAGGGCGGAGGGGACCGTGACAGGACCGCCTCCGAGGGAGTGGCACGCCACCATTGCGTCCACCCAGGAACGCGCCGTCGTGCTGGCGCGGGCCGGGACTCCCGCCGGGACCCGGGTGGTCGCCGGCCAGCAGACGGCCGGACGCGGGCGGCTCGACCATGCCTGGGCATCGCCGCCGGGCGGCCTCTATCTCTCTCTCGTCTTCCCGTCCCCCGCCCTCCATCCGAGCCTCCTGCCGCCCGCCATCGGAGCGGTCCTCGCCGAGTCGCTCGAGCATCGCTTCGGGGTCCCTCTGGTCCTGAAGTGGCCGAACGACGTCCTGACGCTCTCCGACGACGGCGCCCGAGTCCGCAAGCTTGCCGGGACCCTGGTCGACCGGGTGCCGACCGCCGCAGGCGACTGGGCGGTGGTCGCGGGCGTCGGGGTGAACGTCGCGCCCACCCTCTCGCTCGCCGCGTCGGTGGCGGGGGAGGCCGTCGCGCTCGCGGAGCTCGTCCGGCCGCCTCCGACGGTCGCCGAGGTCGAAGAGCTCTCCGCCCAGGCGGTCGCGGCGGCGGTCGCCTTCCTCGCCGACGAGGCGGGCTCGAGCGCCGCCCGGGAACTCTGCCAACGTCGTCTGTTCGGCGTCGGCCGCACGGCGGTCGTGGACGGAGTCCCGGTCGGCCGGATAGACTCTCTCGGACCCGACGGCGAGCTCTGGGTCAAGACCGAGTCGGGTAGGGTGGCGATAAGAGCCGGCGACCTTCGCGTGGGGGAGGCCCCGTGAGCGAGGCGTACGACCGGTGGGCGGTCCTGAAGAAGCGGGCTCGGGAAGGGGGCGGGACCGAGCGCGTCGAACGCCACCGCGCGGCCGGTAAGCTCACGGCGCGCGAACGGCTGGAGCGGTTCTTCGACCGGGAGTCGTTCACGGAGATCGACCCGTTCGTCACGCACCGGGTCGACAAGTTCGGACTCGGAGAACGGCGGGTCCCGGGGGACGGCGTCGTCACCGGCTGGGGCGAGATCGACGGTCGGCCGGTCTGCGCTTTCGCGCAGGACGCGACCGTCTTCGGCGGCGCTCTTGGGGAAGCGCACGCAATGAAGATCGTGAAGGTGATGGAGACCGCCCGCAAGGCCGGCGTGCCGATCGTCGGGCTCAACGACTCGGGGGGCGCACGGATCCAGGAGGGGGTGATGAGCCTCGGGGGCTACGGCGAGGTCTTCTTCCGCAACGTCCTCCTCTCGGGCGTCGTCCCGCAGATCTCGGTCGTCCTCGGCCCCTGCGCCGGCGGGGCCGTCTACTCTCCAGCGATCACCGACTTCATCGTGATGGTCGAGGGCACCGGCCAGATGTTCATCACCGGCCCCGACGTCGTGAAGGCGGTGACCGGCGAGGAGGTCACGATGGAGACCCTCGGCGGCGCGGAGGCGCACGCCACGCACAGCGGCGTGTCGCACTTCACTTCCTCCTCGGATGAGGACGCGCTCGCGCTCGTGCGCCGGCTGCTCTCCTACCTTCCGCTCAACAACCTCGAGGAGCCGCCGGTCGCCGCGGCGGCCGCTCCGACCGACAGCGCGGCCCACGAGCTCGCGGCGCTCGTCCCCGAGGATTCGAACGCGCCCTACGATGTCCACGCGGTCATCGACCGGGTCCTCGATGTCGGCTCGTTCCTCGAGGTCCAGCGGGCGTGGGCGACCAACCTCGTGGTCGGGTTCGGCCGCCTGGCGGGACGTCCGGTCGGGGTCGTCGCGAACAACCCGGCGAGCCTCGCGGGCACCCTCGACATCAACGCCTCCACGAAGGGGGCCCGGTTCGTCCGGTTCTGCGACGCGTTCAACCTGCCGCTCGTGACCCTGGTCGACGTGCCGGGGTTCCTCCCCGGGACCGCGCAGGAGCACGGCGGGATCATCCGGCACGGGGCGAAACTGCTCTACGCCTACGCCGAGGCGACGGTGCCGATGATGACCGTGATCCTCCGCAAGGCCTACGGAGGCGCCTACGACGTGATGTGCTCGAAGCACCTCGGCGGCGACCTGAACCTCGCCTGGCCGACCGCCGAGATCGCGGTGATGGGGGCCGAAGGCGCCGTCAACATCCTGTTCCGAAGGGACCTCGAAGCGGCGAAGCCCGAGGAGCGGGAGGCCCTGCTCACCCGCCTCACCGACGAGTACCGGCGGGAGTTCCTGAACCCGTACCTCGCCGCCGAGCGGGGGTACATCGACGACGTCATCGACCCCGCGGAAACGCGCTCGCGCCTCGTCTCGGGCCTCGCGATCCTCTCCTCGAAGCGGGACGAACGACCGGGCCGCAAGCACGGGAACCCGCCGCTCTGACCGAACGGGGCCGGGACGCATGGTCGCGATCACGGAGACGGTCCTTCGGGACGGGCATCAGTCGCTCATCGCGACCCGGATGCGCACGCGCGACATGCTGCCCGTCGCCTCCCGGATCGACGCGATCGGGTACCGTTCGGTCGAGATGTGGGGCGGGGCGACGTTCGACGTCTGCCTACGGTTCCTGCACGAGGACCCGTGGGAGCGGCTGCGTTCGCTCAAGCGGGAGATGCCGCGCACGCCGCTGCAGATGCTGCTCCGCGGGCAGAACCTGGTCGGCTACCGGCACTATCCGGACGACGTGGTCGAGAAGTTCGTCGGCGAAGCCGCCCGTCAGGGGATCGACATCTTCCGCGTCTTCGACGCGCTCAACGACCCGAGGAACATGGAGGTCGCGCTCGCGGCGGTGAAGCGTGTGAAGGCGCGCGCGCAGGGGACGATCTGCTACACGCAGTCTCCCGTTCACACGCTCGCGTCGTTCGTCGCGCTCGGGCGCCGTCTGGCGGAGATGGGAGCCGACGAGCTGTGCGTGAAGGACATGGGCGGGTTCATGCCCCCGGGGGAAGGGGCGGCGCTCGTCCGCGCCCTGCTCGCCGAAGTCGGACTCCCCGTTGTCGTCCACACGCACTCCTCGAGCGGGATGTCGGCGATGACGTGCCTCGCGGTCGCCGAGGCGGGGGCAACCGCAATCGACACCGCGCTCAGTCCGTTCGCCGGGGGGACGAGCCAGCCTCCGACCGAGGCAATGGTCGGCGCGATGCGGGGCACCCCGTTCGACCCGAAGCTCGACCTCGCCGCCCTCGCCGAGCTCTCCGAACACTTCCACAAGGTGCTCGACCGGTACCGTCCGCTCCTCAACCTGAGGTCGCTGCAGACCGACCCCGGGATCCTGACGCACCAGATCCCCGGAGGCATGCTGTCGAACCTGATCTCCCAGCTCGAGGAACAGGACGCCTTCGACCGGCTCGGGGACGTCCTGGCCGAGGTCCCCCGGGTACGCGCCGACCTGGGATACCCCCCGCTCGTCACGCCGACGAGCCAGATCGTCGGGATCCAGGCGGTGATCAATGTGCTCACAGGGGGAAGATACCGGCAGGTGACGCGCGAGGTACAGGACTACGTCCGCGGGCTCTACGGAACCCCGCCCGGTCCGATCGACCCGGCCCTCCTGCGTCAGGTCACCGCGGGCGCACCAGCGATTCAGGGCCGCCCCGCCGACCTCCTCGCCCCCGAGTTCGACCGGATGCTCCAGGCGGTCCGCTCGCTCGTGCCCTCGGCGGACACCGCGGAAGCCCTCTCCTACGCTCTCTTCCCCTCGGTCTACACGGCGTACCGAAAGGCAAAGGACGCCGGGCTCACGGACGACGTGCTCACCACGGTGGCGCTCGGCGTCGTCGGGGCGCTCCGAGCCCCGAGTCCGTCAGCGGCTGCGTCGGTCCCCTCGACGCACCCGGCCCCGCTGCGGTCGGTGGCGGGGAGTCCGTGGGCCTACGCAGGGCGCTCCGAGCTGCATGCGCAGCGGAGGTGGGTCGACGCGCGTCACGGTCGAGCGCGACGGTAAGTCCGCCGAGGTCGAGATCGAGGACGACTTGAGTCGTGCGACGATCGAGGGCCGTAGCTACCCGGTCACCGTCGTCGCGCGCACGGACACGCGCGTCGAGCTCGAGGTGGCCGGAGAGAAGGTCGTCGTCGAGAACTGGCCCGACCACTTCTCCGAACCTCCGGGGCCGGTCGAGGTCAACGGGGAACGCTGGTCGATCCGGGTCGGTAGGGGCCCCGGCAGAGTCTCTTCCGCGCCTCCGGCGCCCAAGAGCACGGTCCCCGCTTCCCCCTCGGCTTCGAGCGAGGCCCCTCGGGCCGCGGCCGCCGCCGGGGTCCCCGTCATCCCTCCGATGCCCGGGAAGGTGATCGAGGTCCGCGTCCGCGAGTCCGACCGAGTGCAGAAGGGGGACGTCCTCCTCGTCCTCGAGGCGATGAAGATGCGCAACGAGGTCACGAGCCCGACGAACGGGACCGTGAAGGACCTCCGGGTCGAGGCGGGGACGAACGTCCGGGCGAAGGAGCCGATGCTCTATGTCGTGCCCGGAGAGTGAACGGACGGTCGCGCCCTAGAGCGCCGCGCGGCCGTGGCCGCACGCCGGGCAGACCGACGCCCCCGCGGGGAGGGTCGTGCCGCAGTAGATGCAGAAATCGACCGACCCCGGACCCCCGGCGAGCGGACCGGACGGGAGCGCGCCCCCGCCCGGGGCGAGCGGACCCCCGGCCCCTCCGGGAGCCCCGGGCCCCGTGGGGCGCGCCGAGTGGCGGGGGAGG
>JASHTB010000063.1 GCA_030040775.1 Thermoplasmata archaeon
GCGATGGCCCCCGTCGGACCGTAGCCGCAGGCGGAGGCAGCCCCCGAGCTCGGAGCGGATCCGTCCGCCATCGATACGGACGGAAGGAGCGGAGTGGCATTGCCGAGTCCAAACGCGCCCGAGACCCCGAGAGAGCCTGGCAGCACCGCGGCGGTCGGGTGGCTGACGAAGACGCGACCCGAGGGGTTCCGGTACTGTTCGAACGTCGTGCTGAACGCTCGCGCGACCGAGGCGCTCGGCCCGCGGACGGAGAGCAGTAGGTCGTTGGGGAGAACCGAGACCGAGAGACCGAAGCCCTGGAAGTACGCTTCCGTCGAGGCTACGGCCTTCGCGGATGGCCCGAACCGTGCGGCGACCTCGCCCGGAGTGAGATACGACCGGTAGGTGGGCGAACCGGCCGCATACTCTGCTTGCAGGTACGCGGCGAGACCGGCAGGATCCGACAGTGGGAGCCCGACAGCCACCTCGAGGACGGAAGCGGGGGCCGGGGGACCGAGCGGTTCAACTCCCGCCGGCGGAACGAACGCCGGGGCGACCGTCACGGGGACATACCCCCCGCTCCCGTCCGAGCTCGAGGGCGACAGCGAAACGGCTGCCGAGGCCGTCACCGGCGGGGACGCAGTCAAGGCAGGCGCGCCGAGGACTCCGCCGGGGAGAAGGAGCACCGCCGCCAAAACCCACGGGACCCAGAGGTTCGGACAGGGTCGCACGGCGGGATCTCCTCGCCGGCCTGTAGGTAGCCCACCTCGCATAACACTCTAGACCGTTCCCACTCGCCTTTCGCGGCGCCGCAAGACCTCTTAACCGCCTCCCGGACTGTCGATACCGGTACTCCGTGAATCCGTACCTCGGTTACGAGATCGCGCTCGTGCTGGTCGCGGCCTACGGAGGAATTCTCTACGTCCTCCACCGCTCGGGCCGGCTCGGTCCCGACCGCCCGCTCTCGCTGTTCGGCCCGGCGCTGATGACCAAGACCCAGCGGGGCCGCGCGCTCCTCGACCGTTGGGGTCGCTTCCGCCGGTTCTGGTCGGCGGTGGGCGACCTCGGGGTCGTGCTCGCGGCGATCGCGATGGCCACGATCGTGGTTCTCCTCCTCCTCGGCGCCATCGCCGCCTTCCGTCTGACCCCGGCGCAGGCCCCGTCGGTGACGGAGGCGGTCGGTCTGCCCGGGATCAATCCGATCATCCCTCTCGGGTACGGGATCGTCGCGCTGGTCATCGGCATCGTCCTCCACGAGCTGATGCACGGGGTCCTCGCCCGCTCGCAGAAGATCGGCGTGAAGAGCCTCGGCATCCTGTGGTTCGTCGTTCCGATCGGGGCGTTCGTCGAGCAGGACGATCAGGAGATGCTGGCCGCCTCGCGCCGCCAGCGGGACCGGGTCGCCGCCGCGGGGGTCCTCGCGAACTTCGCGCTTGCGGTCGTCTTCTTCCTCGCTCTCTCGGGGCTCGTCTTGGTCGCCGTGCAGCCGAACGCAAACGGGGTCGGGATCGCCTACGTCGAGTCGAACACACCGGCCGCCAACGCGAGCCTCGCCGCCGGCGACATCATCACGGCGGTCAACTCGACGGCCACGCCGACGTTGACCCAGTTCGAGGCGGTACTCGCGAAGACCACGCCGGGAGAGACCGTCTCCGTGAGCTACTACGACGCGAATCTCGGCCATACGGTGACGACCTCGGTCGTCCTCGCGCCCAGCCCTACCGTACACGGGCGGGGGTTCCTCGGGGTCGCCGTCGACACGCTGACCCCGGCCGAGCTCAAGCAGACCCTCGTCTGGCCGGCCGGAAGTGCTGCGGGCCCGGTCACCGGCACCCTCGACTGGCTCGTTCTGCCGTTCGCCACCCTCGAGCCGATCTCGGGCTCGACGACGGAGTACTACCACCTTTCGGGACCGTTCTCGGGCACCAGCCCGGCCGCGTTCTGGGTCGGCGCGAACATCCTCTACTGGCTCGCCTGGATGAACCTCCTCCTGGGCCTTTCGAACGCCCTCCCGCTCGTCCCGCTGGACGGGGGCCTTCTCTTCCGGGACTTTGCGGCCTCGGTCGCCGCGCGCGTCCGCAGAGGGTGGAGCGCCGCCCAGCTGGACGCCTTCGGCGGACGGGCCGTCGCTCTCTCGTCCGTTATCGTCCTCATCCTGCTCCTATGGTCGTTCGTCGTTCCCCGACTGATCTAGACGACCGGTCGCTGTTCGCGCAGTACCCGTTCCTACCGGGGGCGGAGACGCTCCTCGCCGGAGAGTCGGTCTCGGTCCGCTCGCTGATCGAGGAGGCAACGTACTCGACCGCCCGCTCCCTCGGACGCACGCGGATCCGCGCGGCGGCGGACGACCCGCGCGGGGCGCGCGACCTCGAGGAGCTCGACCGGGCTGACCCCGGCGTACGGTTCCTTTCGTTCCTGTTCGCCCGGATCGTCCTGTCCGCCGCGCCGCTCCCAACGACCCTGCGGCGGTGGGCCGTCGCCGAGTCCAAGCGGAGCCACGCCCGACTCACCTCGGTGCCGGTCGACGAGCTCGCGGAGGTCGCCCGGCGGCTCGGCTACTCCCTCGTACCGACGGACGGGGCCGTGGGCTTTCCGCTCGTCGACTACGTCCGGCTCGCCACGCCGATCCGGGAGGCGGAGTTCCGCCTGCCCCGCCAGGAGCTCTCCCACGGGACCGTGGTCGTCCGCCCGAGCCGGGCCGCCCGCCTGATCCAGGAGGCGGTCCGAGAGCGTCTTGCGGTCCCCATTCCGCTCGCCGACGACGTCGTCCGCTTGGTCCGGGATCGAGAGCGAGAACTCCTGGACGAGGTCGCCCGGCGGATCCCGATTCCGGTGGCCCGGGGAGGAGCGCCGGGCGCGCTCCGACCCGACCGGTTCCCTCCGTGCATCCGGAAGATGCAGCGAATGCTCGAGCACGGAGAGAACCTCTCCCACTCGGGCCGGTTCTGCCTCGCGGCGTTCCTCAACCGAGCGGGGGCCGATGAGGAGACCATCGTCGACGCGTACCGGGGCGCCCCCGATTTCGACGAGTCGATCACCCGCTACCAGGTCGAGCACATCACGCAACGGGACGGAGGGCGCGGCTACGAGCCCCCCGAGTGCGACACTCTGCGCAGCCACGGACTCTGCGCACGGGAGGGAGACCCGAGCGCGACCGCGCCGGCCGACCGGGCGCGGGACCCGCTTTGCTTCGAGGAGTACCTACGACACCCGCTCCAGTACTACCGCCTCCGGGGAGGAACGGTGACCGACCGGGGAGAACCTCGGGACGGCGGCGTCACGACGAGCGCGGGATCGACCGGTAGACCCGCAGGGCCCTCGCGACCGCGGTCCACTGCCCCGCGATGACGAAGTAAAGGAACGCCACGTCGATCACGGTGAAGCCCACGCCGAACGCGTGGAACCGGGACCACGGCGCGCTCGGCGCCCAGGGCCACGGAAGCGACCAGTCGAACTCGAGGAAGACCGCGACCGCGAGCACGACCAGCCGGTCGACCCGGGAGAGGAGGCCGGCGTAGAGCCGTCCCTGACCGACCGCCTGGGCCTGCGTGCCCATGTAGCTCGTCAGAAGGAGGCTCGCGAGCGCGAGCAGCGCGAGGATCGGGTTCGCGTACCCCGAGACCGCGATGCCGAGGACGAGGACGATGTCGGCGTACCGGTCGAGGACGTGGTCGAGGAAGTCCCCGCGCACCGTGACCCGCGAGGTGCGGCGCGCGACTTCCCCGTCGATCACGTCGAACGTACCCCCGAGCAGGATGAGGGCGCAGACCGGAAGGAAGAGCAGCGGCGAAGTGATCCGCACCAGCGCTGCGACCGCCGCGGCGAGGACCATGAGCCCGAAGGCGAGCCAGCTCAGTCGGTCCGGCCGCCAGCCGAGCCACGGCCGCGCGAGCCGCTCCAGGTACGGCGCGACGCGGTCTCGATAGTTCTCGAGCACCATCGGGCTTGGTTACAGCTTTCGGTCCAAAAGATGAGCGGTCACGAGCGGGTCGGAGAGCCAGTCGATTCCTCCAAAGTCGGAGCGTCCTCTCTCGCGGACGCGGCGGGCGACCTCGCGGGCGACCGCGGCGACAGTCCGTTCGGTCGTATCGACCTCCCACACTCGGCGACCGGGCCCGAGCGCTTCGAGGAGGACGAGGTCGAGCGCCTCGGCCACGTAGTTCTCCTGCCGGTCCGTCGAGGACCCCCGGCGGGCTTTCGTTAGCCGTCGGAGGAGCTCCTCGGGATGGCAGCGTAGGACGATCACGTCCGTAAGGGGAAGGAGATGGGAGAGGTGTCCGACCACGAGGTCGTAGGGAAGCCGACCCGCCCGGCGCCGCACCGCCCTACGTAGTCCTGCGAGGTCGACCGTTAGGCCCTGCGCTCGACGACGGGCAAGACCCCAGGAAAGCGCGAGCTCGCCGACTTCGACCGAGCGGAAGCGGGAGGCGAGGACCCGGGCCACCGAGCTCTTACCCGTGCCGGGAGTCCCGGTGAGAGCGATCGGCGGACCCATCGGGGCGTCCGAGTCGCGGGTCCGAATCAACCCATCGGTGGTCGACCCGGTGGGGCCGGGACGCCGCCCTAAACGAACCGCAACGCATGGAACGTGCGCCGCCACGCGAGGACCTCGCGACCGACCCGTTCCCCGCGAAGGCCGCCCCGCGTGAGGAGGTCCGCGAGCCGCGGCATGTCGTCCGGCACGAGTCCGAGGCGAGCAACCTCGGCCGTTCCGATCCTGCCCACGAGGTCGATTAAAAGATGCTGTCGTTCCAGGCGACGGGCGAGCGCGCCGGCACCGACGCCGGCGCGGGCGCGAAGGCGTGCGCGGTCGATGTGGAGCTGGTGGGATTGCGTGAAACCCTCGGCCTCCGCGACGAGCGGCAGCCCGCCCTCGGAGAGCGCTCGTCCGAGCGC
>JASHTB010000064.1 GCA_030040775.1 Thermoplasmata archaeon
CCCGACGGTCGGTCTCGACCGCGATGAGGATCGTGGCCAGGATCGTCGGTTCGGAGAGCTCTCGCATCGACCCCGATTTATCGGTGACCATCGCGAACCCGAGCGTGACCTCATCCGGCTGCCAGGCGGGAGGAGGCTGCACGACCGAGCCGCGACGCGGCTGGGTCCGGGCGACGCGCTTGGCGAGGTCGTCGAACGTCTCCTTCGTCCGGGGGGCAAGGGGCCCGACAGGCGAGGACGGGGTCGAGGCCGGTTCGTCCGGCGGGGCGAGGATGGTGGGCGGGGCGCCTCCCTCCGCGTTCGCGCCGACGGGGCCTTCGGCTTCCGGAGGAGAGGCCGACGGGTTCCCGGCGCCGGCATCTTCCGGAATGTCAGAATCGCCCTCTCGCCCCGTCCCGGAGGCGGGCGGGAGCTGGTCTTTCGCCTTCTTTTTTGGCGACCGTTCCCGGGTGGCCACTACGTAACTAAGGCGAACTCCCGGGGTATAAGTCCGTAGGGCGCGCCCCTCGGCGCCGTTGGACCCAGCATGGCCCTCCTTTCGGAGGCCCACCGAATCTGGTCGGTGAAGACCAGCCTGGATCGAGGCGTCCTCCCGGAGCCCTTCGACGGACCGGGGCCGGAAGTCCCGAAGCGCTGACTTTTCTACCCGGAGGTCGTCCCGGGGGCGATGGCCCCGGAGGCGGTCGACGCCAGGGGAGGGTTCATCGTCTGGATCGAAGGGCTCCCGGGCTCGGGAAAGACCACGATGGCCCAATCGGTCTCGGCTCGCCTTCACGCAGCGGGCCGGAAGGTTCAGGTACTGGACGGGGACGAAGTGCGCCGGATGTTCTCCCCCGAACTCGGCTACTCGCGCAGGGACCGGGAGGTCCACGCCCGCCGGGTCAGCTACGTCGCATCCATGCTCGCGAGCCACGGCGTCGCGGTGCTGGTGGCGCTGATCACGCCGTACGAAACGTCCCGCCAGGCAGCGAAGGCTCAGGCCGAGGGGAAGTTCGTCGAGGTCTGGCTCCGCTGCCCTGTGAACGTGTGCCGGCAGCGGGACCAGAAGGGGCTCTACGACCGCGCGGCCCAGGGAAGCCTCGCCCATCTGACGGGCGTCGATGACCCATTCGAGGAGCCACTGAACCCCGACCTGACCGTCGACACGGACCGGAACAGCGTCTCGGAGGCGACCGACCGGATCCTCCGGTTCCTCGAGGAGCAGCGCCTGGTAGGCCCGACGCTCCCGGCCTAGCCTGGAGGACGGTCGTCGCTCAGGCGGTTCGGGGACCGGTCAACCGAACCGGCCGGCAACATAGTTCTCGGTCAGCTTTTCGGCCGGATGGTGGAAGACCTGGTCGGTCGAGCCAAACTCCACGAGCTTCCCCAGGTACAGGAACGCGGTGTGGTCGGCCACACGCGTCGCCTGGGCGAGGTTGTGCGTCACGATGACGAGGGTGTACTCCGCCCGGAGCTTGGAGAGCAGGCCCTCGACCTTCGCGGTCGCGATCGGGTCAAGGGCCGAGCACGGCTCGTCCAGGAGCAGCACCTCGGGCCGGACCGCGAGGGCCCGGGCGATGCACAGACGCTGCTGCTGGCCTCCGGAGAGCCGCGTCGCCGGGTCGTCGAGCTTGTCCTCGACCTCCTCCCAGAGCCCCGCGTGGTTCAACGCCTCGTAGACGCCCTGGTCGAGCTCCTCCCGACCGCGGACCCCGAGGAGGCGGAGCCCGGCCGCGACGTTCTCGAAGGTCGACATGTTCGGGAACGGGGTCGGCTTCTGGAAGACCATCCCGACCCGGCAGCGGACCGCGACCGGGTCGAGGTCGAACAGGTTCTCGTTGTCGAGCCGGATCTCCCCCGAGACCCGGGCTCCCGTCACGTCCTCGTGCAGGCGATTGAGACACCGCAGGAACGTCGACTTGCCGCATCCGGACGGACCGATGATGGCGGTGGCCGCCCGGTCCGGCAACTCGAGCGAAATCCCGTAAAGGACCTGCTGGTCCCCGTACCAGGCGTCGAGGTCCGACACCGTCATCTTGGACGGCAAGGATTCACATCGACCCGGCCGCCGTTCCCGTCCGAAGGGTAAGGCGGGCGGTGAGACTCACGGCTGCCATTATAAGCAGGAGTACGAGGGCGGCGCCCCAGGCGTCGACCGTCCAGTTCGGGGCGACCGTGATCGTCAGGTTGTAGTAAATGAGCGGCCCCAGCGCCGCGATGGGCGAGTGGAGATTCGTGAACCAGTAGCTGCTCGACCCTGCCGTGAAGACGAGCGCGGCGGTCTCGCCTCCGGCCCGGCCGAGCGCGAGCAGGTTCCCGGTCACGATGGCGCTCTTGCAGTTGCCGAGCACGACCCGCAGCGTCACGCGGTGGCGGGGGAATCCGAGCGCGAGGGCCGCCTCGCGAACGTCGGTCGAGACCGTCCGCATAGCCGCCTCGGTCGCCCGGGTGACGATCGGGACCATCAGCAGGGCGAGGGCCGCGGCCCCCGCGATCGCGCTCTGGGCGTCGAACCGGTCGACCCTCAGGAAGAACGCGAAGACGAACACCCCGAGGAGAATCGACGGAACACCGACCATCACATCGACCAGGAGACCGACCAGTCGGCCGAACCGGTTCCGCCCGTACTCGGAGAGGTAGACCCCGGTGAGGAGCCCGAGGGGTATCCCGACCAGCGACGCGAGCCCGAGCAGGATCAGCGTCCCCTGGATCGCGGGGCCGATTCCGCCGAGAGGGCACGACGTGCTCGCGTTCGTTTGCAGGCAGAACGGCGGAGGCTCAGAGGTGTAGAACGACGGCGTCACGACGGCACGACCTCCCTGGGAGGCGGCGGTCGCGACCAGGCTCGCGAGCGGCACGACCGCCGCGGCCGCCGCGGCGCAGACGAGGCCCACCACGAGGAGGTTGACCGCCTTGCGCCGGCGCAGAACCCGGGCCTGTCTTAGCACGAGGTCGTCCCACCACGCGGGCCGCTGGAGTGGGCTCGGAGCGGGGCCAGTAGGGCGGAATCTTCGAGAAGCCCCCCGAGCGTGCCCTCGGCGCAGCCGCCAGCGCCCCTTCCTGGCGACCTCGGCGCGGCGAATGAGCAGGCGCGCCCCGAGGTTGATCGAGAACGAGAGAGCGAAGAGGATGAGGCCAAGCTCGATCAGTGCGTTCCGCTGGATCCCAATCGCCCCTCCGAACTCGTTGACGAGGATGCTCGGGATCGTCCCCCCCGGGGAGAACAGCGACGTCGGGAGCTGGTAGATGTTACCGATCACGAGAGCGACCGCGATCGTTTCGCCGATCGCACGCCCGAGGCCGAGCATGACCGAGGCGAGGATCCCGGGGGTCGCAGGGCCCAGGACGGCCATCCGCGTCGCATCCCATCGTGTCGCCCCGAGGCTCAGCGCTGCTTCGCGCTGCGACCGCGGCACGGCCAGGAGGGCCTCGCGGGAGAGGGCAGAGATCGTCGGGACGATCATGATCGCCAGGATCACGCTCGCGGTGAGGTAGTCCTTCCCGAGGGGCAGGCCCGAGAACGGACCGGTTCCCCCGGTGAGGTGCGCGAGTCCCGGCTCGACGGTAGTTCCCATCCACGGGGACAGGACCTCGAGCGCCCAGAACCCGTAGACCACCGACGGGATCGCCGCGCCGAGG
>JASHTB010000065.1 GCA_030040775.1 Thermoplasmata archaeon
CCGAGCGGCGGGTCTTAAGCCGCTGCCTTCGGCAGGATCCGCGAGCCTCGGCCGAGGCGACCCAAGCCGTCAAGGCATCGGTCGACGCCTGGTGGGGCTTCCTCGACGGTTTCGCGCTCTGAGTCCGAACGCCGGAAGGTCCGGCGAGACCGGCGCCCGGGGGGCGCACCCCGAACGGGACGGGGGACTACTTCAGGATCGGTACTCCGAGCCGCTCGAGGGCTCGACGACGCAGGTCGGTGAGCGCGTTCATGTAGTTGGCGTAGGCGTCGTACGGACTCCCGTAGCTCGAGAAGTACTGGTGGACTCCCTGGTCGGCGCCGTGCCCGCTCACGTACATGTAGTAGAAGTGGTCCGAGGTCAGGAGCTTCCGCCAGTCCTCGAGGACGTCCGCGTCGATCGACTGGCGCACGACGATGCCGACTTTCTTCGCCGCCTCGAACGCCGAGCGCTGCAGGTCGTTCCCGAGCCAGGCGCCCAGGTCCCGGTTCTGGTCGGCCCAGCTCATCGTGTACGGAACGGAGAGCGGCGAGCGCGGCGGCCCCTGGATCGCCTCGTCCACCGTCGCCCAACCGAGATGCGGGTGGCGCCGGACCTCCCGCGGAAGCGCGCTCAAGAAGTCGAGGATGCCCGTGCGCGCCGCGTGATGCTCCCCGAACGTCTCAAAGTCCATGAAGAGGCCGACGACCTCCCCGGGCGTCGCGGCGAGCCAGCGGGCGTACTTGTCCGCGGTGAGCGGATACTCGCTCCATCCGGCCGAGGAGAAGCGGAATCCGACGTCGTCGCTGAGGGGGTAGTGTCTCAAGAGGAGGATGATGGTCGGAGCGGGCGCAGCGCAGTAGCGGTACGTCGGTGGCTGGCCGTGGAGCGCCCCCTCCCATCCTTCCGCGAGCATCCCATGGAACCGCTCGGCCTCGGCGAACCGGGCGAGGTCGTCCGAATAGGCGAGTTCGGTCATGCGCAGCACCCTCGGCTCGGCGTCGAACTCTTCCTTCAGCATCGCCCGATGCATCTCGACCTCGTCCGAGAGCTCGGTCGGCGGAAGCAGGAACGCGAGGGAGTGGTAGTACGTCTCGGAAAGGACCGCGACGCGGCCGGTTCGAATGACGGCGCGCAACCGGTCGAGCACATCGGGGGCGGCGAGACGAGCCTGCTCGACGAACGTGCCGGTCACTGAGAGGGAAAGACGGAACTCCGGGTCTTCTTCGAGCGCGCTGCGAAGGCGGTCGAGAGCGGGGCGGTAGCACCGGTCCGCGATGCCCCGGAAGATCGAGAGGTTCCGGTCGAGGTCGAAGTACGACCGGCCGCTTCCGAGGTCGAGGAAGCGGAACCGAGCGAGACGCCAGGGTTGGTGGAGGTGCAGGTAGAATACGATCTTCAGATCGACACCCCCGCGGCCCGTAACGCCTCGAGGTAGACGGCGACGGTCTCGCGGGCACGTTCGGGCCAGCCCTGACGGAGCGCCTCCCATCGGCCCTGCTCCCCCATCGTCGCGCGGAGGGTCGGGTACTCGAGGAGCTCGGCGATCCGGCTCGCGAACTCCTCCACGTCCCAGAAGTCCACGCGGAACGTGGAGGAGCTGATTTCGGCGACCCCGCTCGTACGCGACACGATCGTCGGGACCCCGGCGGCCATCGCCTCGAGCGCGGCGATGCCGAACGGCTCCACGACCGACGGGAGGACAAAGACCGAAGCCCCCGAGAGCAGAATCTCCCGTTCCTCCTCGGAGACCTTCCCGAGGAACATCACGCGCTCGCCGACCTCGAGCCGCGCGGCGAGCGAGACCAGACGGGGGTATTCTGGCCCTTCCCCCGCGATCACGAACAGGACGTCCGGAAAGACCGGCGCGACGCGCGCCGCCGCCCTGAGGAACGTGTCGACCCCTTTCATCACCGCGAGCCGGCCCACGTACAGGACGACCCGCGCGGTCGGGTCGATGCGCTCGAGGCGTTCCGTCGGACGGACCGCGTTGTAGATCACCCGGACCTTGCGCGGGTCGGCGTGATACCGTTCGATCAGCTGCCGGCGGAGTTGGCGGCTCACCGCGATCACGCGCTGAGCGGCGTCGATCCCTATCTGCTCACGGGAGAGGATGTGGTCCCACGGGTGTCCGAGCGACCGGTCGTACTCGGTGGAGTGGACCGTCATCACGAGAGGAACGGAAAGCCGGGAAGCGAGCGCGCGCGCACCGACCGTCCCGAACCAGTCGTGCACGTGAACGAGGTCGACCGGACCGAGGTCGTCCCGGAGGGCGACCCACGCGTTGTAGCCGTCGGCGGCGTCCACGAACGGGGAGTCCGGCGACCCGCCGGACCAGTACGTCGGCGGGTACTGGGTCGGGACCCCCGGCACTACCTCGCTCGGGTAACGAAACAGGACCCCTTCGACCGGCGTGAACGGTCCGGAGAACGGAGTGAGGAACGTGATCCGGTGGCCTAGTTTCGTCAGTTCCTTCGTCATCTCGAAGCTGTGGACGCCGAGTCCGCCCGTGTGGTGAGGAGGGAACTCCCAGCCGACCATCACGATGTGCAGCGGACGTGGCGAGCTTTCCGGTACGACGGTCACGGCCGCAGCCGGCGGCGCGAGGGCGGTCCTACGCTCGGCGAGCTGGTCCAGCCGGGAGGCCCGGTCGACCTCTCGCAGCCGAGGCTTGCGGACCCGGGGGGTGCCGCGACCGCGGCCCGTCGTCCGGCGAGGACGCGCCGCCCGAGTGCGAACCTTCGGGCTCGGACGCCCTCTCCGCGGTTTTCTCATGCGTCCGTACCCACCCCGTTTCCCCGCCGGTGATGGGAGGGGAGGCGCGTGGGGGAGATGAAGGCGAGCCCCGCGCGGTCGTTGAACGGGCGAGGACGCCGGTCAAAATCCGGCGAGGAGCTCTTCGATCGCGGCTCGTGGGTCGGCCGCTCGGGTGACCGCGCTCGAGACCAGGACCCCCGAGCTTCCGAGCTCCAACGCCCGTCGCAC
>JASHTB010000066.1 GCA_030040775.1 Thermoplasmata archaeon
TGCCCCGCTTTGTGGGCCTTGCGCAGCTCGATCAGGATGTCGATCGGGTCGAGCCCGGCGTTCTCGGCGAGGGTGCGCGGGACCGTCTCGAGCGCTTCCGAGAACGACTCGAAGGCGATCTGCTCGCGGCCACCAATCTTCGCGGCGTGGTCGCGCAGGTGCATCGCCAGCTCCTCGGCCGACGCGCCGCCCCCGTAGACGAACCGCCCGTCCTCGACCGCCACCGCGACCACGCTGAGGGCGTCGTCGAGGGAACGCTCGATCTCGTCGATCACATGCTCGGTGCCGCCGCGGATCAGGATCGAGACCGCCTTGGCCTTCTTCGCGCCCGTGACGAACGTGAGCGAGTCCTCACCGATCTTCCGCTCCTCGACGAGCCCCGCGGTCCCGATGTCTTCCGGGGTGAGCTCGCTGACCTTCTCGACGATGTTCGCTCCCGTTGCCTTCGCGAGCTTCTCCATGTCGGACTTCTTCACCCGGCGAACGGCGTAGATTCCGTCCTTCGCGAGGAAGTGCTGAGCGAGGTCGTCGATCCCCTTCTGGCAGAGGACGACGTTCGCGCCGGACTTCTTCACCTGGTCGACCATCCGCCGCAGCATGTTCTCCTCCTCCTGCAGGAAGGCGTTCAGCTGCGTCGGGTCGTTGATCTCGATCTTCGCGTCGATCTCGGTCTTCTTGATCTCGAGCGCGGCGTCCAGGAGGGCGATCTTCGGGTTCTCGACGCGCGTGGGCATCCCCGAGTGGACCTTCTCCTTGTCGACGATGACCCCCTCGATGAGCTGGGTGTCGGTGATCGTGCCGCCCTGCTTCTTGATCAGCTGGATGTTGTCGGTGTCGACGTTGTAGCCTTCGCCGCGCTTCTCGGCGACCGCGGTGACCGCCTTCACGGCGATCTCGCCCATCAGGTCTCGATTGAACGAGACCGACTTAGACGCCATCGAGGTGACCGCGATGCGCGCGAGCAGGTCGTGGTCGGTGATCGCGACCGGTTGGCTGATCTGCTTCAGGACGTCGAGCGCCTTCTGGGCCGCGAGCCGGTAGCCCTGAGAGATGATCGTGGGGTGAATGTTCTGCTCGATCAGGCTCTCCGCCCGCTTGAGGAGTTCGCCGGCAAGCACGACCGCCGTGGTCGTCCCGTCCCCGGCCTCCTGGTCCTGGGTCTTGGCGACCTCCACCAGCATCTTCGCGGCCGGGTGCTCGACATCCATCTCCTTGAGGATGGTAACGCCGTCGTTCGTGACGACCACGTCGCCCATCGAGTCGACCAGCATCTTGTCGAGTCCGCGCGGACCGAGCGTCGAGCGGACCGCGTCGGCGATTGCCTTCGCGGCTTGGATGTTGTTCGAGAGCGCTCCGCGTCCCTTCTCTCGCTTCGTCCCTTCCTTCAGCACCAGAATCGGCGTCTGTCCCGTCAGCATCGTCTTTCCCTCCGAGAACGCACTCGGCAGTCGGGCTGGGTAAAAATGCGGTTCTATTTAAAAATAACCCAATTATCCGCCCGGATTCCAACTTTTCGTCTCGGTGTACGGGTCACCTAACTCCTCCGCGTCGGTTACGGCCATCGTCGCGATGCCGAGGTCGGCCTGGTCGTCCTGGTGGCAGGCATCGCCTGGATGGCCACGGGAATCACGCTAGGGAGACTGCGCGCTCGCCCTCCGCTTGTGGGGTCTCATGGGTCCGGGTCCTGACCCGGTGATCGTGGCTCTGGCCGGACGACGCCCCGCGAGCGTGCCGGTCTGCTACGTCCCGTAGCGACGCCGACGTTCCTGGAACGACCGTATCGCCCGGAGGAAATCGAGCCGGGTCAGCCCGGGCCATAGGACATCCGAGAAGTAGAGTTCGCTGTAGGCCGACTGCCAGAGGAGGAAGTTCGAGATGCGCTCTTCCCCGCTCGTACGGAAGATCAGGTCCGGGTCCGGGAGGTCCTTCGTGTAAAGGTGCCGGGAGACCTCGGCTGAATCGATCTGCTCCGGCGCGAGACGCCCATCCCGAACCTCTCGGGCCAGGTCCCGTATCGCCTCAACGATCTCGTCCCGTCCTCCGTAACCCAAGGCCACGTTGTACAGATACTTCGAGTAGTGGTCGGTCGCCTGCTCTGCGATCCGTATCGCTTCCTGCACCCGGGCAGGCAGGATCTCGCGGTTTCCAATTACGCGCACGCGGATTTCGTGCCGGTGGACCCGCTCGTCGACCGCGATATCACGGAGCGCCTTGTCGAACAGGTCCATCAGTCCGTCGAGTTCCTCCCGGCTGCGCGAGAGGTTCTCGGTCGAGAGCGCGTACACGGTCAGGATCCGAATCTCGAGGTCGAGGCACCAGTCGAGCAGCCCCTCGAGGGTGTCGCGGCCCCGTGCGTGGCCGTCCTTGACGTTCAGCCCTTCCGCCCGGGCGAACCGCCGGTTCCCGTCCATGATGATCGCAAGATGGCGAGGAACCGGTTCCTTTCGGATCAGCTCGAGCAGGCGCTTCTCGGCAACGTCCCGCAGCGCGTCGCCAACGATATGGGATAGGTACGGCGTCTCCTCCCGGCGCGGCCGCGGCTCGGGCTCACTCACGCCCCGTCTAAGTCGGCGCCGAGCATAAGGGGACCCGGGCGGTGGTCCGCCCGGGAAGGCGGTCTGGCGGAGGCGCCCTGGTCGGGAGTTCCGGGCCGAAGGGGACGACCCTCCGGCGCCTTCGAACCCGAGTCGCAGGCTCGACAGACCTACATCCTAGACCACTAGACTACCAGGGCAGCCTCGCTGGCCTATTCGCTTCGGGGTATGAACCTTGCTCGCGGAAAGGGCCACCTGCGTTCATCTCGCGCGCCGGCGCGCGGGCGTGCGCGCTCGCGTTCGGCCGGCGGGCTTCCACCTCGAGCGGCGACCCCTTTTGCAAGTCGAAACCTCGATTTATGTAGCGCGTCGCCGGATGAGTCCCTCTGCCCAAGGGGGGTGCGGACCATGAGCGCGATGATGAGCTGGTTTGTCTCGGTACTCGCCGTTCTCGGACTCGTGCTCGCGCTGCACCATCTCGGGATCGACCTTTCGGCGACCCTGGGGACGGCGCTCCGCAGCACCGAGCATCTGCTCGGCCAGCCCCTGCTCTCCCTGTAGTCAGGAAGAGCGGGGGCCGGAACCCTTTCTTCAGCGTTCTCGCGCAAGGCGGGCGAGCGTTCGGGCGACCGCCGGAGGGCGCACGACGCCGCCCGGAGTGACGAACGCCGTCACGTACTTGGCTGGCGTCACATCGAACGCCGGATTGCGAGCGTGGCTCGATTCGGGCGCGACGCGCCGGCCCGCGAGAGAGAGGACCTCCTCCTCACCCCGCTCCTCGACGGGGATCGACCGCCCGTCCTTTCGCCGCGCGTCAAACGTGGTCCACGGGGCGGCGACGTAGAACGGCACCCCGTTCTCCTTCGCCACGACCGCCTTCTCGTAGGTCCCGATCTTGTTCGCGAAGTCCCCGTTCCTCGCGATCCGGTCCGCTCCGACGATCACCGCGTCCACGCGACCAGTCGATAGATAGTGGCCGGCCGCATTGTCGGCGATGACCGCGTGGGGGATCCTCTCCCGGGCGAGCTCCCACGCCGTGAGACGCGAGCCCTGGAGCAAGGGACGCGTCTCATCGACCCAGACGAACAGGTGAGCTCCTCGCTGGCGTGCGACGCGGATCGGGGCGAGCGCGGTCCCCCACTCGACCGTGGCGAGCGCCCCGGCGTTGCAGTGGGTCAGCACCCGGTGCGCTCGGGCGAGGAGGGGGGCACCGGCGGTCCCTATCCGATGGCACTCCTCGACGACCTTCGCGCGGTAGGCGTCGGCCGCCTCCTCGGTGTCCCTCCCTTCTTCCCAGGCGGAACGCACCGTTTCGATGCCGACGAAAAGGTCGTAGGCGGTGGGACGGGTCGACCGGAGGAGCTTCGCGGCGGCGGTAGGGCTCAGGGTCCCCTCGCGGTGGGCGAGCGCCATGCCGTAGGCCGCCGCGACGCCGATGGACGGCGCCCCGCGAACCGTCATCGAACGGATCGCTTCGGCGACCTCCCGGGCCCGCGTGAGCCGGAGCACCCGGGTCCGCTCGGGAAGGGCGCGCTGGTCCAGGACGAAGAGGGTGCCGGGCCGATACCAGAGCGCCCGAACCGCCATCGAGTCCCTTCACGCGTCGAACGTGTGGAGCAGTTCGAGCCAGTCGGGGGTCACCACCTTCGGTGAGCCGACCGCCTCTCCGAGCGGGATCCCCGTGACCTTCTCGCCCCGCAGCACGGCGACCTCGCCGAAGCGGCCAGCGAGCGCCAGGTCGACCGCGAAGGCTCCGAGCCGGGTCGCGAGGATCCGGTCGAACAGGTCGGGCGCCCCACCCCGCTGGATGTGACCGATCTGCGCGCTGCGCGTCTCGACCCCGGTGCGCTCCTGGATCCGGTGCGCGAGCTCGGCTCCGACCTCCCGCTCGCGGAGGAGCTCGTGTCCGAACTCGTCCTTCGCTCCCTTGGAGCCTCGACGCGCCCCGAGGTCGATCCCTTCGCTCGCGACCACGAGGGCGTAGCCGCGTTCCTGAACGGCCCGACGCACGCGGGCGAGGACGGCCTCCTCGTCGTACGGTTCCTCGGGCACGAGCGTCGCGTCCGCCCCGCCCGCAAGACCGGTCGCGAGAGCGACCCAGCCCGCATGGCGGCCCATTACTTCGAGCACGATCGCGCGGTGATGGCTTCCGGCGGTGTCCCTAAGGCGTTCGAGGGCATCGACCGCGACCGCCGCGGCGGAATGGAAGCCGAACGTCCAGTCGGTTCCGGCGACGTCGTTGTCCATCGTTTTGGGCACGCCGACGACGTGGCCGCCGCGGCGAAAGAGCTCGAGGGCGGCCGTAAGCGTGTCGTCCCCTCCGATCGCCACCAGCGCGTCGACCCCTTCGCGTCGGAGAGTCTCGAGGACGCGCTCGCCGTCCGATTCTTTCGCGAACGGATTCGTGCGCGAGCTCCCCAGGATCGTGCCGCCGCGGGAAAGGATCCCCGCCACCTCGGCCCAGGGTAGCGGCCGAGCGAGGTCGTCCCGCACGCCCTTCCACCCGTCGAGAAAGCCGACGGTCATGTGGCCGAAGCCGGCCGCTCGCCGCACGACCGCGCGGATCGCCGCGTTCAAGCCGGGGCAATCGCCCCCGCCGGTCAGGACGCCGAACTTCACGCGGCGACCTCGACGTACGAGCGCGGGGCCGTGCTCAGGAACTCGTAGCCCGCTTTCGTGACGACGATGTCGTCCTCGATGCGGACCCCGCCGTGTCCGGTGAGGTAGATTCCGGGCTCCACCGTGATGGCCATCCCTTCTTCGAGGCGGTCGTCCGAGCGGGCGTTGTACTTCCAGCCGTCGTGGACGACCAGCCCGATCGAGTGACCGACCCCGTGAATGAGCCGTCCCCTCCAAGGCGAGGCGTCGATGACCTTCTGGGCGGCGAGGTGCACCTCTTTGGCGGGGATTCCCGGTCGAACGGTGGCGAGGGCCGCAGCCTGGGCCTTCTCGACCGTCTCGTGCACGCGCTTCATCTCGTCGTCTCGGGCGCCGAAATGGAACGACCGGGTCACGTCACTGGCGTATCGTTCGTAGCGCGCGCCATAGTCGCAGACGATCGAGTCCCCCGACTTGAGGCGGGTCGTCCCGGGCGAATAGTGAGGCTCGGCCCCGTGCGGTCCGAACGCGACGATCGTCGAGAACGATGGGCCGTTCGAGCCAAGTCGATTCATCCGGTACTCGATCTCGGCGGCCACCTCGACCTCTTGGACGCCGGTCCGGAGCAGAGAGGGGATCTCTCGACCGACGGCCGAGGCAATGTCGGCGGCCTTTCTAAGGCGAGCGATCTCGGCCGGCTCCTTGACGACGCGAGCGCGGCGGATGGCGCTGGACGCGTCGACCCAATCGACGTCGGGGAGGAGGTCTTCGTAGCGTCGCGCGAGAGAGTGGGTGATCTCCCGGTCGTTCCGGCCGACGCGGCGTACGCGTCCGCCAAGCAGTTTCTTCACGAGCGCTTCGGTTTCGGGGCCGCGGTCTACCTCATGGACCGTGACGTTCGGGTCGGACTTCGCCGTCCGCTCTGCCGTCTCGGCCTCGAGCGATCCCGTGAGCACGTCCAGCGATCCGTCGGGGTAGCCGATCGCGACCGAGTCCTCGAAGAGTCCCGCCGGGGCCTCGAACAGGTAGAAGAAGGCCAGGTCGAGGTGGGGGTCGACCGCGTTCGCGAGCAGAAGCGCGTCAGGTTTCGGTTCGAGGAGGCGGAAGACCTTCTCGACGCGGGATTTCATCGCGTGTCCGAAACGCTAGCGCCTTTCAGCTTTTGCGGCGTGCTCCCTCAGGTCCTTCCACGAGAGGAGCGGTTCGCGCGCGGCGCGGACCTCGTCGACCCGACGGACCGAGAGGTTTCGCGGGGCCGCGTGGAGGTTCTCGGGAGTGTCGGTGACCGCCCGTTCGAACGCTTCGACGTAGTGGTCGAGGTCGCGTTTGCTCTCGGTCTCGGGGAGCTCGACCATCAGCGACTCCTCGACGAGCGTGGGGAAGTAGACGGTCGGCGCGTGGACCCCCTCGTCCAGGAGGCGCTTCGCCAGGTCGAGCGTCCGAACGCCCCGCTCCTTGAGCGGCGCCCCCGAAAGGACGAACTCGTGCTTCACGAGGGGACGGAACGGGCGCGGGAGGAACTTACCCAGCCGGGAGGCGGTGTAGTTCGAGTTGAGGACCGCGCGGCGGGCAACGTGCTTGAGTCCCTCCTCACCGTGGGCGAGGATGAAGGCGAAGGCTCGAAGGTCGAGGCCGAAGCTCCCGTACCCCGTTCGGATCTTCCCGATCGACTTCGGCCGGTTGTAATCGAGCCGGAACTTCCGACCCTCCTTGACCACCCGCGGAACGGGAAGGTACGGGGCGAGCGTTTCTCCCGCTCCGAGGACCCCGGCGCCCGGTCCGCCTCCGCCGTGCGGCGTGGCGAACGTCTTGTGGAGGTTCAGGTGGGCGACGTCGAACCCCATGCGACCCGGGTTCGTGACGCCGAGGACTGCGTTCAGGTTCGCCCCGTCGTAGTAGAGCATCCCTCCGGCGGCATGCACCGTCTCGGCGATCTCGAGGATGTCGCTCTCGAAGAGGCCGGCGGTGTTCGGGTTCGTCAGCATGAAACAGGCGGTCTTGCTCGACACGGCGGCCTTCAGCGCGGCGACGTTGACGCAGCCGTCCTGGGACGGGATCTCTCGCGTCGTGTACCCGGCCATCGCCGCCGACGCCGGATTGGTCCCGTGCGCGGTGTCGGGGAGGAGCACCTCCGTGCGCTCCGCGGCCTCGCCCTGGTCACGGAAGTAAGCGCGGACCATCAGGAGCGCCGAGTACTCGCCGTGCGCTCCCGCCGCCGGCTGGAGCGAAACCTCGGGGAGTCCGGTGACCTTCGACAGGATCCTCTCGAGACGCCAGAGGATCTCGAGGGCTCCCTGAACGGTCGACTCGGGCTGGTTCGGATGGAGATTGGCGGCCGCCGACCTCCGGGCCAGCGCCTCGGACACTTTGGGGTTATACTTCATCGTGCACGAGCCGAGCGGGTACGGGGCTGTGTCGATGCCGAAGTTCATCTCCGAGAGGCGAGTGTAGTGTCGAACGACCGCGAGCTCGGAGAGCTCGGGCCACCGGACGGCGGACTTGCGCCGGAGCCGCTCGGGGATTCCCGGGATCGCCGGTGGCGCCTCCCCTCCGTCCGACGGTCCGAGGTCCCAGACCGCGGGCTCGTCCCACCGGGCCTGGCGGAACGTCACGACCCCTCCTTCGTCGCTTCGAGCGCCGACTTGGCCGCTCGCGCGTACTTCTGGATCTCCTTCTCCCCTACGAACTCGGTAGCGGCGACCAGGATTCGCTCCGGTTCCTTGCGCGCCCCCGGCCGCGGGTCGGCGAGCGAGTGGCCCCCGAGGACCTTGCGCCGGCGAAGGCGGTCGAGGAATCCCTCAGCGGTCCCTCGTCGGAGCTCGAGGGTGAACTGGCCGAGGTAGGGGGCGTCGAACCGGGGGGCCTGGAGCCCATCCAGGGCCCCGAGCGCGCTCGCGAGAGTGCGTGCCTTTTCGGCCAGCGACTGCTGGAGCTCGGCAAGACCGCGCGGTCCGACCACGCTCGCGTAGACGACGAAGGCCAGGGCCATCAGCGACTCGTTGGTGCAGATGTTCGAAGTCGCCCGCGAGCGGCGGATGTGCTGCTCCCGGGTGCCGAGCGTGAGGGTATAGGCGCGCTCTCCGTCAACGTCGAACGTCGCCCCGACGAGGCGCCCGGGGGAGGCGCGGACGTGCTCCTTCCGGCACGCGAAGAGACCGAGGAGCGGTCCGCCGTACGACGGCGAGATGCCGAACCCCTGCCCTTCCCCTACGACGACGTCGGCGCCGTACGCGCCGGGGGGCTGGAGCACCGTGAGCGATAGGGGGTCGGCGGCGACGACGAGCGGGATGTCACCCAGGATCGATTTCAGGTCGGCGACGCCCTCGTCCACGTGTCCGAACCCGTTCGGAACGTCAGCGAGGACCCCGAAGACGTCCTTCGTCCCGACGGCGCGACGGACGAAGTCGAGGTCGAGGCGACCCGTCCGGTCGTCGTACGGGATCTCCTCCACCCGCAGGTTCGGTCCGCTCGCGTAGTTCGCGAGGACGCTCTTCTCCTCCCACGGAAGGCTCGCCGGAATGAGGAACCGTTCGCCCTCGTGAAGCCGTCGGCAGAAGAGCAGAGCTTCCCCCGCCGCGGTGGCCCCATCGTAGAGGGAGGCGTTCGCCACGTCGAGCCCCGTGAGCTCGACCCAGAGGCTCTGGAACTCGAAGAGCATCCGGAGCGTCCCCTGACTCGCTTCGGCCTGGTAAGGCGTGTACGCGGTGTAGAACTCGCTGCGGGAGACGATGGCGTCCACCGCCGCGGGGGAGTAACGCGGGGCAATGCGTCCGCCGAGGAACGTCGCGAACTGAGAGTAGGGGCGATTGCGAGCGAGGAGCCGGTCGACCTCGGTAACGACCTCGAGCTCGTCCCGCCCGGCGCCGATCCCGATGCGCCCCACGCGGGCCTTGCGCGGGACGTCCGAGAACAGTTCGTCCACGGACGCGATGCCCAGTGCGGAGAGAAGGGCCGCCTCTTCCCCGGGCTCGTTCGAAATCCACCGAGTCACCGAACTTCCCCGGGACCGCTGGAGCGGGCTCGGCCATAAAGCGGTTCGCGTTCGCTCGTTCGATTTGGAGAGAGAAAACGTATTCGTGCCCGTTCCGTCGCACGCTCGAAGGAGGACGATGCCGACACGTCCGCGGTCGCGCTCGGGGGCTCGGAGGCCGTCGACGCCTAGCCCTCCCTCGGAAGCGATCCTGGACGGAGCCTTCCATCGCGCCTCGCTGGTCGCGCCCCACGGGAAGACGAGGGCCGAGCGAAACCGCCTCCGGGCGGAGCTCAAGGTCGTCCGGAGTTCCGCGACCGTCGTGCGGCACCTTCGGCTCGAAACACGACCGTTCCTCCACCCCCCGCTCAGCGACTTTGAACGCTCCCTGGTCGCGAGCGCCTTCGGTCCCGGTACGCTCGGCCGCGCGCTGGGCCGGATCGAGCGGGCGGAGGACCGGATTCGCCTCCTCGCAAAGGGCGCCGAGCGAGAGACTCATCACGCCTCTGGGTCCGAGAGCCTCGCCACCCTCGTGCGGGCATTCTACGGGCGCCTTTCGAGCTTCGTGCGCGAGGTCGACTCCGACCTCGCGGCCCTCCGCGCGATCGCCTCCTTCCTTCGGGACCGGCCGCATCTCGAGGCCCAGCTGCCGACGGTCGTCGTCGCGGGGTTTCCGAACGTCGGGAAATCGTCGCTGGTCGCCCGGCTCTCCTCCGCCCGACCGAAGGTCGCGGACTACCCGTTCACCACGCTCGCGATCTCCGTGGGCCACGCCGACCTCGGATTCGACCGACTGCAGGTCGTCGACACGCCGGGGGTCCTCGGACGACCGGGTCGCGCGAATCCGGCCGAGGTCGAGGCCACGACCACGGTTCGAGGGGCCGCCTCCGTCGTCGTCTTCGTCCTCGACCCGACGCAAGCCTCGGGCCACTCCCTGGCCGAGCAGGAGTCGCTGCTCGACCGTTGGCGGCTCGAGTATCCCACCCTACCGATCCTCGCAGTGGAGACGAAGTGTGACCTCCTGCGCACCAGTTCCGACCGACCGAAGGTTTCGGCGGTGACCGGGGAGGGGCTGGACGCGCTCCGCTCCGCTCTCCGATCGCTCCTCCGCCCCTCCTCGGCCCCCCCACCGGTCAATGAGACGAGTCCCGAGACCCCTGAAAGGTCGACAGAGGTCGTGGGCGAAGCCCCCTCGGGCGAACGGCGAGGTTCCCGACGGCCGGCGGGCGCGGGGAAGCCGGAGGGGGGCTGAAAGGTCCTCCCGCCCGAAGCCGCTCTCCGGTCTACGCGGTGAACACTTTGCCGTTCACGGGGAGCACGACGTGGCAGAAGCTCTCGAGCGCGTCGCGCAGCGCTTCGCGGTGGTCTCCGTGCATGAGGACGACCGTTTCGGCCCGGCTCTCCCGCGCCACGCGCACGAGGTCGGAGTGCCCGGCGTGAGCCGAGAAATCGAACTTGACCACCTCGCACGACGGGCGGAGGACCGTGTCGTCGACCACGAGCGTCCCCTCGTCGAGGAGCTGGCGGCCGTTCGAGCCTTCGATCTGGAAGCCGGTGAGGTAGATCGAGCTGTTGGCGTCCCGGTAGAGCTCTCCGATGTAGAAGAGGACCGGGCCGCCGTCCAGCATCCCACCGGTGGTCACGATCACCTCGGCCTCCCGAAGCGCCTTCCGTCGGTCCCCGGGATGCTCGACCAGGTGGACTCCCTCGAGCGCGCGGCGAAAGCGCCGCGCGTCCGCGAGGTACTCGGGGGCCGCCTCGTAGATCTCGTTCACCGAGCGCGCCATTCCGTCCAGGTACGTCTCGAAGCCGGACGAGGCGAGCGACATCAGCACCTCCTGCGCGCGTCCCACCGCGAACGCCGGGACGATCACCTTTCCCCCTCGCTCGACCGTCTCCGCGACCTTGGCCCGAAACCGCCGTTCCGTCTCCGCTCGGTCGGGGTGCTCCCGTCCTGAGTACGTCGATTCCATGACGAGAACGTCGCATTCGACCGGCTCCGCGCCTCCCACGAGGTGGGTCGGAAGGGTCTGCAGGTCGCCCGTGAACACGAGGTCCTTTTCCCCCCGATAGAGGAGCATCGAGGCACCCGGAATGTGACCCGCCGGCGTGAACTCGACCTCGATCCCCCGGTGTCGGAACGTGCCGTGGCGGTCGACCGCGGTGAACCGCGCGTGCAGGGCGTGGATGTCGCTCGGGGTGTAGGGGGCAAGGTACCCTTCGAGTCGGGCGACCTTGAGCGCATCCTTCGTCAGAAGGTCGGCGACCGCGATCGTGACCGGCGTGGCGATGAGGCGCGCCTTCGGCAGCCGGCTCAGAAGGGGGGTCATCCCCGAATGGTCGAGGTGGGCATGGGACAGGAAGGCGAGGTCGACGTTCGTCGGCGCCGGGCGAGGGTAGGACGGGGGGTCGGAAGGGGTCATCCCGTAATCGAACAGGAGGGTGCGTCCCTGGTCCCGTACCACGAGGCCGAGCGAGCCGACCTCGTCGGCACCGCCGAGAAACTGGAGGTCCATCGGCCGGCCCACCGGCTAGCCCAGATAACGTCTGGCCGGGGTCCGGATGCCGGGCGGCCGCGCGAACCGTCATTAACGAAGGACCATTCCCCACCTCCGTGAGCAGCCGGGACCGGTCCGACCTCGAGGTCCTCTACCGGGTGAGCCTCGCGGTGCACCGCGTCGTGCGGGACGCGGCGACCTCCCCCCACCGGGGCGACGTCGTCGCGATGGGCGCGGACGGCACTCCGACCGAAGAGCTCGACCGCCTCGCCGAGGCCGCGGTCCTGAAGGCGCTCGGCGCCGAGGGGGTCGATTGGAACCTCGTCTCGGAGGAGGCGGGCGTCGTCCCTCGGGGAGGGATCGACTCCCTCGTGGTCGACCCGATCGATGGGACGATGAACGCTCTCAGGAACCTGCCGTTCTCGACCGTCTCGCTCGCGCTCGGCCGAGAGAACCTCGCCGGCATCGAGCTCGGCCTCGTTCGGGACCTGGTTCGGGGGACCACCTGGTGGGCGGAACGAGGACGGGGGGCGTTCGTGGACGGGCGACCGATCCGCACCCGACCGTGGAATCCGAGGGGAGAAGTTCTCTTCGTCAACCTCGGCCACCGAGCGACCGAGCGGGCGGTCCGCCTCGCCGAGAAGAGCCGGCGCGTGCGCTCTCTCGGGTGCGCTTCGTTCGAGATGTTGATGGTCGCGCAGGGAAGCGCGGATGCCTACTACTTCGAGAACGCAGAGGCGCACCGGAACCTTCGGTCAACCGACATCGCGGCGGCGTACCGCATCCTCTCCGAAGCGGGCGGCGGGGTGACCGATTGCCGGGGCGCCTCCCTCGACCGATTCCCCCTCACGGTCGAAGGCCGGACCAGCGTCTTCGCCTGGGGCGACTCGAAGTGCCTCGAAGCCGCCCGGGACGGAGGCTACCTGTGAAGGTCGGGGTCACCGCGAACCCAAAGAAGGCGGAGGCGCTCGACCTCGCGCGCCGAACCGTCGAACGGATTGGAAGCCGGGCGGAGGTCTCGCTTTCGGAAGAGCTCGGCTCGGTCGCTCCCGACCTGCCCCACGTCCGGCTGGAGCGCCTCGCACCGGACGTTCTGATCGCGATCGGCGGCGACGGTTCGTTCCTGTACGCCCTCCACCGGTGCGACGCCCCGCTCCTTCCGGTCAACGCGGGCACGGTGGGGGTCCTCGCGGAGGTCGACGCCCGTCGCCCCGACGAGCTCGACCGGGCGGTCGACCGGCTGCTCGAAGGGAGGTACTTCCTCGAGGAACGGATGAAGCTCGGGGGTCAGCTATCGTCTCGCGCCCTCCCCGATGCAGTGAACGAATACGTCATCCACGCGGGGGCGGTCGGGAAGATGGGTCTCTTCGAGCTTGCCTTCGACGACGAGGTCGTCGGGCGGATCCAGGCCGACGGGGTCATCGTGTCGACCCCGACCGGCTCGACGGGCTACTCGTTGAGCGCGCTCGGGCCGATCGTCGACCCGGGACTGGACGCCATCGTCCTCACGACCATCGCCCCGTTCCGCGTCGAGGCCCGCGCCGTGGCGGTCGACCCGTTGCGCACGGTCCGCATCACGTCGGCGGACCTCGGCTCGGGTGCGGTCGTGATCGCGGACGGGCAGAAGTCTTACCCCCTTCCGGCCGACGCGCCGGTCACGATCTACCGGTCCCCGCGTCGGGCAACGCTGGTGCGGTTCAGCTCCCGGTTCTTTGACCGACTGCGCGGGAAGAGGATCCTTCCCTGGTCCGAGATGGGCTCGGAGGAGCATCGCCCTGCCGATCTTCCGTCCCCACCGTAAGCGGCGCGAGGGGGACGCGCCGCTCGGCACGACGCCTCGGGCGATCACGCGCCGGACGCTCGAGAGCGCCCTCGCGAGCGCACGGTCGGCGTTCCCCAACGAGTTCGGCGGAGTCTTGCGCGCCGACCCCCCGGGGGTGATCGGAGAACTTCTGTTGCTTCCGGGGACGACCGCGGGCCGGCGTCACGCGAACTTCCAGCTCTACATGCTGCCGGCCGACCTCTCGATCGTGGGGACCGTCCACTCCCATCCCTCCGGGGCCCTCCACCCCTCGGACGCCGACTTGAGGCTCTTCCGCGGCTGGGGCCGCCGGCACATCATCCTCGGAGCCCCCTACGGGCCGGGCTCCTGGCGGGCGTACGATGGCAACGGCCAGGAGACGACGCTCGAGGTCCGCGAGGGCCCTAGGGGGCCGGTCGAGGAAGGCCGTCTCCCCGAGTACCGCCCTCGCGCGATCCACCGTCCGAGCGACCGCCCGCTCGAGGGGTTCCCGACCGACGAGGCGTGAGAAGGGCCGGTGCCTACTCGCGGACCGGAATCGTCGGGATCGGTAGGTGCTCCGGCGCGCGGTTCGGATCGACGATCGGTCGGCCCGGACGCGCGGGCTGGCTCAACAGGCCGTGCATCTTCCCGATGATCTCAAGGAAGGCGAGGAAACCGCGGAAGGCGCCGCGGTAGAGCCGGGTGTGGCTGCCCTCCCAGTCGAAGAAGTCGTTCAGCATCGTCTTGGATTGGCGCAGGCCATGGGTAAGGGCTCGCTTGAGGAGCTCCTCCTGCAGCGGGCTCAGCCGGTCCCGACGGAACCAGTCGCGCGACTTCAGGTGGCCGAGCGGGACGAAAAACATCGGGACGAGGAGCGCCTTGAAGTCCCACAGGTCGTCGATGAGGTCGATCGTCCGCGCGACGTCGTCCTCCGTCTCCTGCGGCAGTCCGACGATGAACGTGCAAGCGGGGTAGACGTGGTTGTCGTTCATCAGGCCGGCCGACTGCACGACGAGCTCGGGCCACTGGGACGCCTTGAACGGGGCGACCTTCCCGGGCATCGCCGCGGTGATCATGTGCGGGGAACCCGTCTCCACCCCCACCTCGACCCCCCACCAGGACTGCTTCTCGTCGATGAGGATCTCGGCGCACTTCGAGAGCAGCTTCGGCTTCGTCATCAGGGAGGCGACCGCGACGTGGCTCCAGCCGACCTGTTCGTAATGCTGCTTCGCGAGCTTGAGCAGCGGCAGGAGCTTCTCTTCGTGCGGCATCACGTTGGGGCTGCCGTAGAAGTAGACGTCGTCGGAGTGCAGGATCCCCTTGCGGATACCGATCTTCGCGTTGATCCGCAGTTCTTCCTCGATCTTCTCCAGGGAGTACCACCGGGTCGGCCGGGTCGTGACCGAGCAGAACGAGCAGCCGCGGCAGCATCCGCGTCCGATCTCAACGAGACCGTTGATGCTCGGGAATCGGATGGAGGAGATCTGCTCGACCTTCGGGGCCTCCTTTGCCGCGAGGACGACGTGCGGCGGCAGGAACTCGTCCCGCAACGCCTTCCCGACGATCTCCCGGACGAAGACGTCGCTTTCCCCTTCGACCACCGTGTCGACGCCCCCGAACGAGTCGAGGAACTCCTGGATCCAGGGTAGCTTCATCCGGGTCGCGGGGGACAGCTGCCAGGCGCAGGGCCCGCCCGCGATGATCTTGAGGCCCCGCTTGCGCGCCTCGACGACTGCCGGCTGCGTGAGCATCCGCTTGAAGTTGACGCAGTTGAGCGGTTCCTTGCGCATGACCCCGCCGAACGTCGAGCTCGGCGGGTTGAGTCCGAAGTAGTCGTGGCCCGAGATCAGGAGGACCTTCGCCTCCCCCGGCATGTACCGGTCGAGGTAGCCCGGGTGGACGATGCGGGCATCGAACCCCGCGTCCAGAAGGGACGCCTCGATCTTCCGCATCCCGTAGGGCGCCTGCTGGGGGTAGCCGTGGTCGTCGACCTTCATCACCGGGAAGAACAGCCGCTGGTAGACGGACTCCGGGAAGACGTAGGCCGGCGTCGTCGTGCCGAACCCCAGGAACTCCTTCCCGTGGTGGTTGCTCATCATCGTCCAGTCGCAGGTGATGACCACTTCCGGCATGACGTGACTCCGCTACCGACCGCGAAGGACCCCGTTACCAGTTACGGGGGGGCCTTTTAGGTGTTTCGACGGCCCCGAATCGCCTCTCCCACCCGCGTAGCGCGGCCACGGTGCTGGAGGGGGGACCTTCTCGGCTACTCGAACTCGGAGTCTTCGTCGTCGCGGGACAGGACGCCGTCGATCCCCTCTCCCGCATCCTCGGTCGGCTCCTCCGACTCTTCGGAGGAGCGGAACGCCGGGTCTCGCTGCAGGAGGTGGACTCGAACGCAGTCCCGGTGGGCCGGATTCCCGTTCCACGAGCTCGTCTCAGCGGGGTCGCCGAGCGGCTCCTTGCAGAGAGTACAGATCTCGGGCGGCGCGCTGATCCAGGAGATTCGCCGAGGGTCCGACTCCATGACGACCGACACCGGGCAAGACTCTAGAGGTCCTTTAGTTTTCTTAAGGACCTCGGGCCGCCTTCCGCGGGCGACCGACTTGAAGGATGGTCGTAGCTGGACCGCTCGGTGAGGGGCCCCGGTCGGCTAAATCCCCGACGGACGTCCCCTTCTCGATGGACACCCTCACCGAGATTCGACGTCGCCGCACCGCGCTCGGCATCCCGCTCGGCGAGCTGGCCGAAGCCGTGGGCCGGAGCGATGCGACGCTCTCTCGCATCGAGCGCGGTCAGATCCGACCGTCCTACGAACTCGTGCAGCGGATCCTGAACTACCTCGAGGCCCAGGAAGGTCTCACGGCTCCCAAGCTGACCGTCTCCGAGCTGATGAACCGTAACCTCATCTCGACCGACTCGGCCTCTTCCCTCTCCACGGCCGCGAAGAAGATGGAGTCCGGCGGGTTCTCACAGCTTCCCGTCGTCGACGACGGTCACGTGGTCGGCGCCCTCTCCGAGTCCGCGCTTCTCCGTGCGCTGGCGCAACCGAACGCCCACCGGCTCCGCGTACGAGACGTCCTGGAGCCCGCCTACCCCGTCGTCGAGGAGGGGTTCCCCGCCGACCTACTGCCGCCCCTGCTCGGTCGGTACCCCGCGGTCCTGGTAGGGGGGAAGGGGCAGCTCCAGGGGATCGTGACGAAAGCCGACCTCATCCGTGGACTCCGAGGCACGTCGCTGCGAAAGAGGCCCTCGGTCTAGCTACCGCTCGGCGCCGGAGGCTCGCACGGCCGAGAGCACCGCTCGGACCGCGAGAGCAGCCGCCCGCGCCCCGAGGCGATCGGCTCGTTCTCCCGGTCGTGCCTCTCGACGGGCGCCCCGCCTCCCCTCCGTCGACACGGCGAAGATCACGTCCCCGTCGGTCGCGCTGTGGAACGGGGAGATCGCGCTCGCGATCCCCGTGTGCACCATCGCCGCGATGCGGGCGAGCGCAGGGCGGTCGACCGTGAGGTCGGTGACGGCGAGTCCGAGCGTGGTGCCAGCGACCCGGTCCCGCCCGAGCGAGCCCAAGGGCGGAGGAACGACGTGTCCGCGTCGGTCGGTCGCGCCCGCTACCCAGCGGCCGGTACCGGGGTCCCGGACGGCCCCGACGGCGTTCACCGCGACGAGGACTCCGACCGTCCCGTTCCCCCTCACCTCGTCCGTGGCGGCTCCCACCCCTCCTCGCATCGCCCGAGCCCGTCCGAGGTACTTCCCGACGGTCGCGCCCGCCCCGGCGCCCACGCGTCCGATGGCGACCGGGCCCCGGTCCGCCCGTCGGGCCGCCTCGTATCCGAGCGGAAGGTAGTCCGGAACCGCGGCGGCACGGACCGGTAGGTCGAAGAGGGCTGCGCCCGAGATAGGGACCACGAGGTTCGGGTTTCGGAAGGTTCGGTGGCCGCCGCCGGTCTCGAGGATCCTCGTTCGGACCCCCCGGGCCGCGTCGAGGCCGTAGAGACTTCCGCCCGAGAAGAAGATCGCCCAACGACGTCCGAACGTGGCGTCGAGCGAAAGGGACGCCGTGTCGTACGTGGCGGAAGCGCCTCCGCGAACGTCCACGACGGCCGGAACCGCGGTGTCGAACAGGATCGCCGTGACCCCGCTCCGCCCATCGGGCGTTTCGGCCTGACCGACCCGCAGGCCCCGGATCTCGCCGAAGTCGGGAGCCCGCGGCGCCACGGGCTCGGGAGGTGGCACCGGGGAAAAACGCTGTCGTCCGGCGCGGAACACCGCGGACACCGGGCGCCGGCGACCGCGATTCAGCCTCTGGGCCGCAGGGAAAGCAGTTCGAGGTCGAGGATCTCATCGAGGCGGTCGATGCATCGCACGCGGGGGTCGTCCAAGAGCTGAGGGTCCGTGGGAGGGTACATCCCTTCGGGATAGCGAGACCATAGCCCTCGATAGAGGACCGCCCCGCATCCGGCCCGCTCGGCTCCGACGACGTCGAGTTCCCAGCGGTCGCCTACGTGCAGGATCTCTCGCAGGGGCACGGAGACCTGGCGCGAGGCCGCCTCGAAGATCGCCGGGTCAGGTTTGGCGGCCCCGACCTCGCATGAGGTGATGACGTGACGGAACGGGAGTCCACAGCGAGAGCGCAGAAACCGCATCCAGCTCGACTCCTGACGGGCTGTGTTGGTGATCGCCATCAGGGGGATTCCTTGCTCCTCGAGCGGGGTCATGACGCGCGCGAGCTCGGAGTTGACCTCGGGCGGATGCTCGAAGAGCCCGGCGTCGGAGTAGACCTGTCCCGCCTCCTCGCTCGGCAGCGTGAGGCGCGCGTCGAGCGTTGCCGCGTACGCTCGGACGAGGGCCGACGGAGGGTCGGTGGTCGGTCCCCGCCCTTCGTTGCGCAGTCGTTCTTCGGTTCGTTCGATTCCGCGGGCGATTTCCTCGGGCGGCAGGGTGGCCCCATTTCTCGCGCGAAGTATCTGCCGCAATGCGCGGACCCGGTCCTCGTGCCAGCGCTCGTCGAGATCGGCGCCCTGGAAGATCGCGGTGAACCAGAGGTCGAGGGAGACCGCGCGATACCCGCCGAGCGACACCACGGGTCACCACCGCGGCGAACGCGTATAACCGAGAGCGACCGCACGCCGTCGGGGGCGCGTTCGTGTCGTGCCGACGGACGCACCCCTTTCGCGCTCTCCTCGGTTTTCGTACCCACGGGACGGAGCGGGAACTTGGAAGCCGCGGGCCTTTATCTCCGCCCGCGGCTCCCTCGCGCCGATGAGCCGTTCCGCGGCCAAGGACCGGGAAGAACCGGTTGCGCCCCCAGGATTCCGGGTCGACCGAGAGATTCCCATGGGTCGCCATCCGATACTGGAGGCGTTCCCGGGACTCGACCGGCTACCGACCGCGACGCGTCTCGTGACGGACCCGGCGGACCGCCGTCGTCTGTTCGATGCGACCGCGATCGAACTCGTGGCCCAGGACCTATGGATGTACGTCGCGCCGCGCGAGACGCCGAAGTTCTCGCGTCGAGGATGGAAGCCGGTGATCACCCCCGGCACGGACTGCATCGTGGTCGGCGAGTCGCACCTCCGCACGAGCCCGGAGCTCGTGTTGTTCATGGACATCTACCACGAGCTCTGCCACGTTCTCCAACGCCAGGGGGGCGCCGAGCTCTGGCCCCCGGGCGTGAGCTACGTCCAACGTTGGACCGAGGTGGAGGCGTACCGGTTCGTCGTCCAAGAGGCGCGCGCGCTCGGCGTTCCCAACTCGTTTCTCAGGGACTACCTGCGCGTCGAGTGGATCACGGACGACGAGCACCGCGAGCTCCTGCGCGAGCTCGGAATCCCGGTTCTCTGACGGGGGCGGGCTCCTGAAAAGGCCTCGAAGAGACGTTCCCGGCCGCCGCGCGTTGCCCAAAGAACCGATGCTTTATCCACTCGACCCCGGCTTTCGCGTATCCACCGGGGTACGGGCGCGTGTCGATCGACATCAAGGCGCGCACCGTCGTCCGACCGTCGTCCAGCGACCTCTGGTTCCTCGCCTACCTTCCCCTCGCGATCTCCGACGGGATCGCGACCCCCCTCATCCCACTTCTCGCGTTGCAGCACTTCGGCGCCACGGCGTTCGCCGTGACGATCATCATCGCGGCGAGCGCGATGAGCCAGGTGCCGTTCACCATCCTCTGGGGCAACCTCTCCGACCGGATCGCTCACCGGAAGTTCTTCCTCGTCGGCTCGTTCCTCGCGACCGGCGTGAGCATCATCCTGATCGCGATGGCCCGCGACCTCGTGACCTACTTCTGGCTGAACGTGGTGGAGGGGCTCGCCTCGGCGGCGAGCGCGCCGATCGGGACGATGCTTCTCTTGGAGACCCGCCACAAACGATGGTGGCCGCAGGACATCGGTCTCTTCGGGCTGATCTCGGGTCTCGGCACGACGGTCGGACTCGCCCTCGGATTCGTCTGGCTGTTCGTGGTCGGCTACCACCAGCCGACGATCTCGGCGATGACGGCCCTGCTCCTCGTGTCGGGCGTCCTCGCGCTCGTCTCGGCCGGGGTCGCGTGGGCCTGGATCGAGGAGCCCGTGGCGAGGGTCGACCGGCGCAGCGTCGCCGACCTCGTCCACCTCCACCGAGGGGTCGTCGAGCGATTGCGTCACTTCCGATCCCGCGTGCTCGGGATCGTCGACCTGACCCGGCCGAGCAAGGACCGCCTCCCCGGGAAGGAGTACCTGTTTCTCATCGCGCTCTTCGTGATGAGCGTCGGGTTCGACATCTTCTACGGGCCGTTCCCCGTCTTCCTCTGGCAGAACGCGCACTTCACGGACGCCGGGGTCTTCATCGTCTACCTCGGGGCGGCCGCCGCTTCGACCGCGCTGTTCTTCCACTCGGGGAAGGCGGTGGAGCGGCACTCTCCGAAAACGGTCTTCGTCGAGTCGCTCGGGGGCCGCGTCGTCCTGATGCTCCTGTTCCTCTGGGGGCCCTTGTACCTACTCTTCGGTCTCGGGAGTCCCGCGCTGCTCGGCTGGCTCACGTTGCTGAACGCGCTGCTCGGCGTGACCTGGGCGTTCATCAGCACCGCGAGCACGATCTTCCTGGTCCGGCTCGTCGTACGGTCGGCCCGCGGTCGAGCCCTCGGCCTGTACAACGCCATCGCCGGGGCGGGAGGGCTTCTCGGCACCCTCCTCGGCGGTTGGCTCTACGCGACCTTCGGGGTCCACTTCGCCTACTCCGTCGCCGCCCTCACGGTCGTCCTCGGCGTCGCCGTGCTCCTGCCGATCCCGTACCACATGTTCCAGCTGCCGCACCGCACGGCGCACCGCCACCTGATCGGACGGAGCCTCCCGGCCGCGTCGCCGCCCTCCTCTTTCGTGGGGGTCGGTCGACGCCCGTGACCCCCTTCAGCCGAGCCCCTCCCAGGTGAGCGTCCGGATGACGTAGCCGAGCGCGAGGTGCCCGAAGAACACCTCGAGGTCGGCCGGATAGTCGCGGATCGTGCACGAGCGGAATCCGAGCTGACCGACCCCGACCGGTTCCGCCCCCCGGAGCACGGCGAACCGACCGGTGAGGCGTTCGTTGATCGTGTACTGAACACCACCGTAGTCGATCGTCAACGGACCGAACGCGCTCGAACGGGTCCTCCAGAGCTCCTCGCCGAGCTGGATGCGGATCTCGTCCGTCTTCGCGTGGTAGGTGACGGTTGAGTGCACCTCGTTGGGTTTGGCGGCACGGTAGACGAGATAGTCGGTCGAGAAAAGGGCGGCGATACGACGAACGAGGCCGGCCTCCGTCGCTTCCCGGGGGCGGCCGACCCAGGCGTCGTCGCCGACCTGCACCTCAATGATGTTCTTCAGGACCCGGGCGGTCGCCTGGATCATCGGGGCCCTGGGGGCGAAAGCGGCTTCAAGGTAATAATTGCGGTCGGGCTCGCCGGTGCGTGGCCAGTGCTCCGGCGGTGCCGCCGGCCTCGGACCGGTCGATCGGCCTCGGCTTCTATCTGTCGCCGACGCCCGGGGTCCCGGGCCGCCTGAAGGCGTCGGCCGAGGAGTTCCGCGTCCGCGAGATCTCGAGCTACCCGATGCCCGACCCGAACGGAGCGTTCGTCGTGCTCCGAGTCGCAAGCCGCGATTGGGAACAACACGAGCTCGGCGCGGCGATCGCCCGGCGTCTCGGCGTCCCTCCCCACTCCGTCCGCTGGTCGGGCACGAAGGACCGCCGAGCGGTCTCCGACCGCCTGCTCTCCTACCGAGGCTCCCTGCCCGAGCGCGGCCTCGACCTGCCTCGGGTCGAGCTCCTCGACGCCTACCGTGCCCGCAACGGCCTCGTCCTGGGCCATCACTACGGCAACGCCTTTGCGGTCCGCGTCGTCGAGCTCCGCTGCCCGGCTGCAGAAGCCTGCCGGACGTTCCGACGGACCGAAGCGTCGTTGCGAGAGGCCGGTGGGTTTCCGAACTTCTTCGGTCCCCAGCGGTTCGGCGAGGTCCGGCCGATCACGCACGAGGTCGGGCGATGGGTGGTGCGCGGAGACCTCTCCGCCGCGGTCGAAACGTACCTCACGGCCCGGCCCTCGGCCGGAACGCCCGGGGTCGGCGACGCGGCGCGTGCCGCCTACGCCGAGCACCGTGACCCGGGGCGCGCGCTGACGGAGTTTCCTTCGGATTACCGGTTCGAGAGGACGATCCTCGAACGTCTGGCAAAGGGTCAGAGCCCGGAGAAGGCGTTCCGGGCGTTGCCCCGGGACCTCCGTCTCCTGTTCGTCCACGCCTACCAAGCGCACCTGTTCAACCGCTGGGTCAGCCGCCGGCTCGCCGCGGGCTTTGCTCTCGTCCGACCGTACCCGGGAGACCGGATCCTTCGCCTGGGACGCGACGGCACCGTACGGGGCCAGGACTCCGCTCCGGTGGGCCCGGACAACGAGCGCGAATGCGCTGACCTGGTCGCGCGCGGACGGGCGTACGTCGCGGGGCCGCTCGTAGGGTTCGAGACGGTCGTCCCGGACGACCCCATCGGATCGCTTCTCGCCGCGCTCCTTCGAGAGGACCAGGTCGCGCCGGGAGATTTTTGCATCCCGGTGGCTCCCGAGCTCGCCAGTCGGGGGACCTGGCGGGCTGTGCTCCTCCCGGTTCCGCCAATCGGGATGAGGCCGGACGGGACCTGGGTAGACCTCACCTTCGCCCTTCCGAAAGGGGCGTACGCCACCGTGTTGCTGCGCGAGTTCCTGAAGTGCGGGGCGACCGCCGCCCCGCCGGTCGAGTGACGGCCGACCTCAAGGGTAGGCTCCCCTTCTAGCGCCGCTCGGAACCGCGTTCCGCGGCCGAGTTCGAAAAGACTCACGCGCGCGGCGGCCGTCCCGGGGGCCGGATCCGTCGTTCGGCCCTTCCGGTCGAGCCGAGCTTACTAATACCTCCCGCCCGAGAGGGGGCCCCGGTAGCGCAGACGAGATGGTGCTCGAGTCCCCAAAGCCGTACCTGTACCCCACGCACCCGTCGTCCGTCCCGTTCTCACCGGCGGAACGGTTCGACGGGTCGGCTCGCGTGCCGTCCGGGGTACCGGATTTTGACTACCTCACCGGAGGGCTTCCCCTCGGCTCGCTCGTCCTGCTGTCGGGCGAAGCCGGCGCCGGTCACCAGGAGTTCGCGCTCACCTCGGCCGCCCACCTGATGCTCCGGTTCGACGACCCGCTCCACCACCGGTTCTACCTGGGGCAAGCGAAAGGACCGTTCCTCTACCCGGACGGCGTTTCCTACCTCAGCACCAGCCGTTCGGAAGAGCAGGTGATGGGGGAGATGCGCTCTGCGTTCGAAGGGAGCTACTCCGAGGTCCTCTCCCGCCACCTCAGGTTCTGCGACCTCTCCGCGGCGTACTTTCAGGACACGGTCGTCCCGAGCGAATGGGCCTCGGTCCCGAGCCCGCTCCTCTCGGGACCGCCCGCGCAGTTCGCGCCGGACCTGGGACCGGTGAGGGCTCTGGCCGACGCCGCCGACCGGGAAGGTCCTCGCCGCCTCCTCATCGTCGACTCGCTCACCGACCTGCTCGTGCGACGGGGTATCGACGCGAGCGACCTGCTCACCCTCCTCAAAGGGCTGCGCCGGCGCGCAAAGTCCTGGGGCGGGATCGTCTACCTCCTCTTGTCCGAAGGCGTCGCTCCTCCGGCGGTCGAGCAGGCGGTCATCGACTCCGTCGACGTCGTCTTGCGGTTCGCCTGGGTGAGCAGTCAGAATCGCTCGCACCGACAGCGTTCGATGCTGATCCAGAAGTCGATGCCGGTGCTGTCGCACCTTCCCGCCGAGTACCACGGGCGGTTCGTCATCCGGGTCAACTCCGGTAGTGGGCTGGTGACCACTCAGTATGAGCGTATCTGAGCTCGTGCGTCCCCGGGTCCCGAGCGGTGTGGCGGGCCTCGACGAGATGCTCGGAGGGGGCATCCCGGCCGGCCACGTCGTGCTCGTCACCGGGCTTCCCGGGACCGGAAAGACCTGCCTCGGGCTCCAGTTCCTCTTTGCGGGGGCGGCCCGCGGGGAGAAAGGGGTCTTCCTTTCGCTCGAGGAGGACGTCGCGCCCCTCCTGGAGAGCGCGCGCCAGTTCCGCTGGCCGGTCGACACCGCGCTCAAGGACGGGACGCTCAAGGTCCTCCGGATCGACCCGAAGGAGACGCGCCAGAGCCTGCATCGCATCCAAGGGGAGCTCGGGAAGGAACTCGCCGCCCTCAAGGCCCAGCGGATCGTGGTCGACTCGGTCTCGCTGCTCAACATGCTGAGCGACGACGAACCGAGCCGCCGGGAGACGCTCTTCGCGCTCGCGGCCGCCTGCCGCGCCTCCGGGGCGACGACCGTCCTCACGGCCGAGGCCGACCCGATCCATCCCGAAGTGAGCCGAGACGGACTGAGCGAGTACGTGGCAGACGGCGTGGTCCTCCTCGGCTACCGGACCGGGTCGGACGGGCACCGGGTCGGCCTTTCCCTCCGGATCCTGAAGATGCGGCGAACCGCCCACGTGCGGACCGTTCAGCCCTACTCGATCGGACCGAGCGGTCTCGCGGTGGACGCCCGCGCGGTCGACTTCGGCGGTCCGTAGGGTCCTTCCTCCGGCCTGGATTTCGCGGGCGCTCGCTTAGTACGCTGTCGTGCTCAGGATAGCCTGGCGACGACAATGCCCTCGCTGCCGCCCCCGGGTTCGATGGCCACGGACGAGGGGGGAACGGCCGCGCCTCCCCCCGCGTCCCCCAACCGGTGGGTCCTCTACGTCGATCTCGACGCCTACTACGTCTCGTGCGAACTGCGGGATCGGCCCGACCTCGTGGGGCGCCCGGTGATCGTCGGCCCGCCCCCCTCCGACGGACCGTCCCGGGGGGTCGTCCTCTCCGCGAGCTACGAAGCCCGGACGTTCGGCGTGCGGAGCGCGCTCCCCGCCGGCGCCGCCGCACGGATGTGCCCCGACGCCGTGTGGATCCGTCCGGACTTCGAGAAATACGAGCGCATCAGCCGCGACGTCCGGACCCTGCTGCGCGAGTTCTCGGACGACGTGGTCCCGTTCAGCATCGACGAGGCCTCGGTCGCCATCGAGGCGAGCGACGCATCGGCCGCTCGAGCCGTGGCGGAACGGATCCAGCGCGCGTTGAAGGACCGTCTGTCCTTGCCCGCCTCGATCGGGGTCGCGACGAGACGCGTCGTGGCGAAGATCGCGACCGACCAAGCGAAGCCCGGCGGAATCCTGGTCGTCCCGCCAGAAGAGGTCGTCTCGTTCGTCGCGCCGCTCTCCGTCCGGGTCGTCCCGGGGGTCGGTCCGAAGACCGAGGAGCTCCTGAAACGCCACGGCGTCTCGACCCTGGGCGACCTCGCCGGACAGCGGGCCTCCGAGGTCCGTCGCTGGCTCGGGGAGTTCGGGGTCGAGCTCGTCGCGCTCGCGCGGGGCCGACCGGCGGAGGAGAGCGAGCCCTCCGGGGGCCCTCGGTCGCGCTCGACCGACCATACGTTCGCTCTCGACGTCGAGCGCTGGGAGGAGCTCGAGCCGACCGTCCGGTCGCTCGCGGAGGAACTCGCGAACGCCCTCGCCCGGGAGGAGCTGCGCTACGGCGCGGTCGGTGTCGCCTTCCGGTGGGCCGATTTTTCGAGAACCCAGCGGCTTCGCGCCCTCCCCGCCGCCCGAGAGGGCTCCGCCCCCCTCTCCGAGCGAGCGGTCCGCCTCGCGCACGAGCTGTGGGAGGCCGAGCGAGCGGGGCGTCGTCGCCCGGTGCGCACCGTGTCGGTTCGGGTGGAGCGCCTCACGGAACGCACCCAACGCCAGGTTTCACTCGATGAGTTCGAGCCCCGCTCGAACCGGTCCCGCGGAGCTATGTAGGGGAGCCCGGCTTCTCCCGGGTCCATCGGCCGGAGGGACCTGAGTGGAGAGCTCGAACGCCCCGGAGGCTGACCGTGGGGTCCGTGACCTCCTTCGGCCCGACCCCGAGCTCGGTGTCCCGATTCCCGCCTACGGCGGGAGATCGCTCCCCAACGTGACCAGCTCGGCGCTTCGTGCGCTGGGGGTCGAGCTCGCCGGGGAACCCCCGCTCCTCCCGCCCCTCGAGCCGGACCTCGACCCGTTTCGCGGAAGGAGGACGGAGGGTCCGGTCGTCATCTTCCTCGTCGACGGATTGGGGTGGGGACCCCCCGCCGGCCTCGGTGCGCGACCGGACGACGTTCCGCCGGCCTGGCGCCCCCGCGCTCGGCCGATCACCTCGGTCTTCCCGACCACGACCACGGTCGCGCTCACGAGCCTCTCGACGGCCGAGTCGCCGTCCCGCCACGGCGTCGTGGGACACCGGATGTTCCTGCCCTCGTTCGGCGCGGTGGTCGAGCTGCTCAGGATGTCGCCGATCGGGGTCCATCAATCGGAAGCGCTCGCCGACCCCGAGTGGAACCCGTCCCTCATCTCCGCGGTTCCGACGGTCTTTCGCCGAGGAGCGCCCGGCGAGGTGCTCTCGCGCGAGCGGTTCGCTCACGAGGCGTTCACTCGTCTCATCTACGATGGCGCGAACTTCTCCGGGTACAGCACCGCCGCGGACTTCGCGCATCTGCTCGGAGAGATCCTTGAACGGCCGACCCCGCCGCCGCTCCTGTTCGCCTACTGGGACGACCTGGATTCCGTCCAGCACCTGAGAGGCCCGCGCCCGGAGTTCGCGGAGTTCGAGGCCGGGCAGGTCGCCCGGATCCTCTCGGCCGCCCGTCGGCGACTCGGATCGACCCGCGCCCGGGAGACCACGATCCTTCTCACGAGCGACCACGGTCAGGTCCCTACCGAGCGCGCCGCCGACGTGGCGATCGACCAGGAGCCTTCCATCGTCACGCACCTCCTCCACCCGCCGACCGGGGACCGAAGGGCAGCGTTCTTCGCCGCCCGGCCCGGCCACGTCGAAGCTCTCACCGCCGCCCTTTCCGCTCGGCTTCCGCCAGGGCACCAGATCGTTCCGATGGCCCGAGCGGTGGAGGTCGGGCTCTTCGGACCCCCTCCGTTCCACCCCGAGATCGGCGCGCGCCTCGGCGACCTCCTTGTCTTCGTGCCGAGCCCGGGGGGAATCACCTATCGCATCCCCGGAAGCCCGCCTCGCGCTCGGTACCTCTCGGGGGCCCACGGAGGGCTCGACCCGGCGGAGCTCGTTGTCCCTCTGGTCGTTGGGTCGATGGACGAGCTCGGTGAGAGCGGTCGTCCGGGATGATATGAGCGGAAGGAACTCTCTCGGATGATCTGTGTCGGATTTCCGTCAGGACCCGATTTCCGGACGATGGGCGATCGTCGCCGAAAGCCGGTCGGCTCGACCCACCGAGTATCCGGTCCGACCTCCGAGCTCTTCCATAGAGAACTGTCCGTTCTGTGAGGGACACGAATCGTGGACCCCGGCCGAGGTCGGGGCCGCCAGGCCGGCGGGACTTCCCGCGAACGGACCCGGCTGGCGGGTCCGCGCGATCCCGAACAAGTTCCCCACGCTCTCTGCGGACGCTGGCGCTGCGAGGGGAGCGACCGAGAACCCCGAGGGTCCGATCCGTCCCGGTTGGGGCTTCCACGAGGTCATCATCGCAACCCCGGAGCACTCAACCCCCCTTGCGAAGCTCACGCCCGAGGCCGCGGGACGCCTTCTCCGAATGGTCCGAGAGCGCCTTCGGGTCCTCCTCACCACCAACGGAGTCGAGGCGTGCGTAACGTTCGAGAATTCCGGACCGGAGTCCGGAGGAACCCTGCTTCATCCGCACCTGCAGATCGTCGCGCTGCCCGAGATACCCCCGCTCCTTCGAGAGGAGGTCGACGGTCTCGCTCGGTTCGCCCGCGCGCACGAGGGTCGCTGCGGGTACGAGTCGATCGCCTCGGCCGAGAGGGTCGACCGCTCCCGGATGGTCCGCGACTCCGACGATTTTACGGTGTTCGCGCCGTTCGCCTCGGAACACCCGTTCGAGGTACGGATCCATCCTCGGCGCCACGAAAGCTCGTTCGCCCAGGCTACGGACCGGGAACTGGACGAACTAGCGAGCCTCCTTCCGGCCGTTCTGGGCGCGCTGGACGATGTCGCGCCCGGCGCCTCGTACAATCTCGTCAGCCGCGCCCTGCCGGCCGGCCGACCTCGGGCGGAGGAGTACCACTGGCACCTCGACCTCCTGCCCCGCCTGGTCCGCGCGGACGGCTTCGAAGTCGGAGGGGGGATCTCGGTGAACCCGGTCTCGCCGGAGTCCGCGGCGGAACAGTTCCGAGCGGCGCTCGAACGCTCCGGAGGGCCTATCCCTGCGGCTCGCTGAACTACGGTACCCGTTCGGACCGGGTTCCCGAGGGCCGGACCCCGTTCGCGCCTGCTTGAGAGCAAAGGTTCCATCCCATCGCCCCACAGCCCCTCGGTGACGCCGGGAGGGGACCGACCATACGCGGCCGTCGCCCCGGCGGCCGCCGTGGCGACAGGGGTGTTCGTCGTTTGTGGGGCGGTCACCGCGGCTCCTTCGCCCCCGGCCTCGGGCGCGTTCGATTTCTCCCAAACGATGCCCACCCGCCCGGTAACGTCCGCCAATCCGGACCGTGCGGAGCCAAGCTAAAAACTAATGGCTCGCCGGTCGTCCGCCGGCCCGTGGTCGAGCTTCGCGAGCCGATCGTCTCCCTCCTCGGGCACGTCGACCACGGCAAGACGACGCTCCTGGACCGGATCGCAGGGAGCGTCCGGGCCTCGAAGGAGGCCGGGGGGATCACCCAGCACATCGGGGCGATCGAGGTCCCGGGCGCGACCGTCCGCCACCTCTGCGAAGGGATCCTGAAGGTCGACCAGCTGGTCGTCCCCGGTCTTCTGTTCGTCGATACCCCCGGCCATCGCTCGTTCGAGACCCTGCGCCGGCGCGGAGGGGCCCTCGCCGACCTCGCGATCCTCGTCGTCGACG
>JASHTB010000067.1 GCA_030040775.1 Thermoplasmata archaeon
CTTTTTCCTCCTCGGAGAGCGTTGGGTCCATGCGAAGCCGGACGACCACCGAGGCATAACGGTTATCGGCGGCGCGCCCCGCGACTCGACGGTCGGCTCGCCCGGAGGAGGCCGATGTGCCGACGCCACTCCGGCCGCGAGCGCGGGAAGTCTGCCCGGTAGTGGGCGCCGCGGCTCTCGGTCCGGGTGAGCGCCGCGCGAGCGATGAGCGACGCGGTGAGGCAGGCGTTCGCGGCCGCCCCGGGCAGCTCGTCCTCTCCTCCGGGCTCGACGGTTCGGGCGATCCGCTCGAGCTCCTCGATCGCCGATCGGAGTCCGACTGCGGTCCGAACGATCCCCACGTCGTTCCAGAGGAGGTCGCGCACGTCCTCTTGGAGGGACGGTTCCGCCCGCCGTCCCGAACCTCCGGCCCACGGGATCTCGATAAGACGCTCGGGAGGGTTCGGGGCCCGGGCGACCGGGTGGACGAGCTCGCGCGCCACCCGTTCCCCGAAGACGACTCCCTCGAGCAGCGAGTTGCTCGCGAGCCGGTTCGCCCCATGGACCCCGGTCGACGCAACCTCGCCCGCGGCGTAGAGGCCCCGAAGGTTCGTCCTGCCGTCCAGGTCGGTCGTGACGCCACCCATCATGAAGTGAGCGGCCGGAGTCACCGGGATCCGGTCCCGGGACGGGTCGAGCCCGTAGGTGGCGAGGAACCGACAGATCGTTGGGAAGCGAATGAACAGGCGGTCGCGTGGGATGGCCGTAGCATCGAGGTAGACGCACGGCGACCCGGTCCGATGCATCTCCCGGTCGATCGCGCGGGCGACGACGTCGCGCGGCGCCATTTCCGCGTCCCGGTGCACTCCGACCATGAACCGCTCTCCCGCTGCGTTGACCAGCACCGCCCCTTCGCCGCGGAACGCTTCGGTGATCAGGAATCGAGGGGCCCCTTCCCTCCAGAAGACCGTCGGATGGAACTGGATGAACTCCATGTCGGTCAGGAGCGCTCCCGCTCGGAACGCGACCGCGACGCCCTCGCCCGTGGCGATCGAAGGATTCGAGCTCTGACGGTAGAGGCTGCCGGCGCCGCCGGTCGCGAGCACAACCGGGCGAGGCTCCAGGACCTCGAGAGAACCCCCTTCGGCGTCGGTCAGATGGGCCTTCGGACCTTCCCGGTCCCTCGGCTCGAGGCGTCGCAGTACCGTCCGCTCCCGGACGTCGATGCCGGCGTCTAGGACGCGCCGTTTCAGCGCCTCTTCGATCGAAAGGCCGGTCGCGTCCCCGCCGGCGTGGAGGATTCGGGCGCGGGAGTGCGCGGCCTCGCGGCCGAGGGAGATCTGGCCCTCGACCGTATCGAACGGAACGCCGTACCGGACGAGGTCGGCGATTCGGGCCGGCGCGTCGGAAGTGAGGACCCTGGCCGCCTCGTGATGGACGAGGCCGTCCCCGGCACGGATCGTGTCCGCGAGGTGAAGCGCCGGAGAGTCGTCGGGTCCAATCGCCGCGGCGATACCCCCCTGGGCGTAGCGGGTGTTCGACTCCTCGATCCGTGATTTCGTCACGATCGTGGGCTTGAGGCCGAGCTCGCGGCAGCGGAGCGAGACGTAGAGGCCGGCGATGCCGCTCCCGATCACGAGCGGCCGACGGGCGCCGTCCGTCACGCGCCTCGGACCGGATCGGTCGGTATAGCAACTTCTCCTGCTGGGTTCGCGCTCTATATGTTGCGAGCGGAATGCGCGACGGAGGCGGTGGAGTCGGTGAACTCGGAGCCGGACTGGCGGTCGGCCGTACGCGTCCGGGAGGACTCCGCCCTTGCTTCGGAGCTTACCGAGCGGCTGGCTCGGGCGAGCCCGCAACCGGCCGTGGGCGTCACCGACTTGGTCGCGCTCCGGCGGGCGTTCTGGCGGCGTTCCGGTCCTCCGGTTCCGATCCCTCCCGAGCGTGAGGCGCGCATCGAGGCCGGTCGCCGGTTGCATCGACAGCTGGAACGAGTCGTCGCGCCGGACGGCGCGCTCGAGGTTCGAGTGCGCCGGGACGGCCTCGTCGGCCGTGTGGACGCGCTCACCGACCGTCCGATCGAGCTGAAGACGTCCTCCCGCGTCGTGGAGCCGGAGTCCCTCGTCGCCGACCGGCCGGACCAGGTCGAGCAGCTCGGGATGTACTGTGCCCTCCTCGACCGTCCGGTCGGCCGCCTCGTCGCTCTGGCCACGCCCTCCGGTTCGGTCGAGGGAGTCCGAACCTGCGACATCGCGTACCGAGACCTTCCGGCGATCCGCGGCGAGATGGTGCGGCGGGCGGACCGGCTGCGAGAAAGCCTCGGCCTAGGCCGGGCCGCCGGACTTCCCCGATGCCGATGGTTCGCTCTGGGCTGCGAGTACCGAATCGAGGGGACCTGCGACTGCACGGGAAACGAACCGGAGACCTCCTCGTTCGTCCTCGAGCAGGTCGAGAAGATCGAGCCGCGGCCCGACGTGGATGCCGATCTCGAACCACGGCTCCGCGCCGTTCCTCGAGGGGCGCCGGGCCCTGTCGTCCGTCGTTTCCGGGACATGATCTATCCCCGCCGAGCGTACTATGACGAGACCCGGCCGATTCCCCCGGTCCACGAGGCGGCCAGCCCCGAACGAGCCGCGGGACGGGAATCGTACCGACGGCTCCTCGAGGCGTTCGAGGGTGGTCCGGTCGGAGAGGTCACCCGTCTTCCTTCCCTCGCAGATGAACCCGAAGAGGAGGTCGGGGGGTTCCGGGGTGAGCCGTTCCTCCTCCGGGCCTCCCGGGCCAAGGCGCCGCGAAGCGCCGAGGAGCTGCTCGACCGGTCGCCTCAGTATGCCCTCGAGCTCGGGTTCCGGTGCGTGGCCACCGGTCACTCGTCGGGCCGAGCGATCGTCGGCTTCGAGTCGGTCGCCGGCCGCGCGGGAGAGGTCCGCGTGGTCGAGTTCGCCTTCTCGCCGATCAGCACGTTCTCTCGGCTGTGGCGCGAGAGGAGCCACCGGTGGGAGGAGGCAGTCCGCGCGCGGACCCCCCTCGCGCTCACTCCGTGTCCGGCGTGGATGTTCGCCGCCTGCCCTTACCGAGCCGAGTGCGCGTGCGACTCGGCCGGTGGGCGTTCCCAGCGGTAGATCGTCGCGCTCGCGATGGTCCGGAAGCCGTTCGCGTCGTAGAGCCGGCGGGCCTGCTCGTTCGACCGGGTTACCCAGAGATGGACGCTCGAGTAGCCGAGCGCCCAGAGCGCTCGCATTCCCCAGCGGAGGAGACGCTCGCCCAGTCCCCGACCTCGGTGGGCCGGGTCGACCATGAAGTCGAGGAAGATTCCACGGCGAGCCGACTGCTCGGCCGACAGGATCGCGCCCACGAGACGGGAGGGTTCGGTCGTGACGAGGGCGGCCGACGCCTCGGGGAGGAACCGCCCGAGCCTTCCGTCCATGAGGGCGCGGAGAATCCGGGCGTAGTCCTCGGAGGAGCGTCCGATGAGGAGCTCGTCGGTCGTCCCCGCGAACGCGCGATGGTCGAGGTCGGCGAGGGCCTCGAGGGTCACGTCGGAAAGGGGGACCTGCCGAAGGCCCGGGGGAAGGGGTCTTCCCTCGGTAGCGTCGGACGGTCCGAGGGTCCGTTCCATCGCGTCCCGCTCGATCACGGTCGACCCCGGTCGGGTCGCGAGCCGTTCGAGGACGCGTCGCTCCTCCTGGGGGGGTAGGCCGGTGAAGCCGAGGTCGACCGAGGTCAGGTCGGACGCGGTCTTCTCGAGAAGGACGGTCGCGAGCCGGAACGCCCGGTCCTCTGCGCCAGCAGCTCCCGCGACGTGCACATGGCCGAAGCCCTCGGCCCCTCGGACCGTGTAGAACGCCAGGCCGCCGCCTTCCGACGTAGGGTAGAACCAACCGGTCTTACGGCCGGCGGTGAGGTCGGCGGCGACCTCCTCCACCCACGCGCCGGTCGGTGACTCCTCCCGGTTCGCGAGCGCACGCCGAAGGAGCTGCGCGAGCTCGAGCAGCTCCTCCGACGGAGCGCCGAGCGTCGACCGCGGAGCGTCCACGTTCGCCTCCCCCGCTCACGAGGGAGACTCGCGCTGCAGGATCTGCGCGATATCGGGAGCCACGGAGGCTTTCTCGGCCGGGTTGCCTAAGGTGTCGGTCGAGTAGACCTCGTCCGTCACCGCTTTGATCCGCTCGAACGCGTCGCGAAGAAACAGCCCGTGCGTGCACGCAGCGCTGACTGCCCCGACTCCCTGCTTCTTGAGGAGCTTGGCCGCCTCGACGATCGTGCCGCCCGTGGTGATGACGTCGTCGATGATCACGGCGTGTTTGCCCTGGATGGGCACGGATAGGTTCGCCGGCATCGACAGCTCGACCCGCTCGCTGTCGATCCGCTTCTTCTCTAGGGCGAACCACGGTTTCTCCAACAGCTGCGCCATCCGGCGGACCCGGTCGATCCCTCCCTTGTCCGGAGAGACGAGGACATCGGTGGGTCGTTCCCGAAGCAATCGGGCGATGGCGGGGATGCCGCTCGCCTCGAACGCCGGCTTCGTGAAGTGGGCGAGGGTCTGGGCAGAATGGAGGTCGACGGTGACGACGAGGTCCGCATCGAGCTCCACGTGCCGGCAAAGCGCCCGAGCGCTTACGGGTTCTCCGGGAAAGAACCGGCGGTCCTGCCGTGCGTAACCGAAGTAGGGGACCACCACCAGGGTCCGCCGAGCTCCCGCCTCTCGCACCGCGTCCTCGAGCAACAGAAGTTCGAGCAGGTCCTGGTCGGTGCGGGTCGACTGGACGACGACGACGTCGTCGCCCTCGAGTCGTCCTCCGACCCGGAGGTACAGTTCTCCGTCCGGGAAGCGCTTCGTGAACGGGATACCGAAGGGGGCGTTACCGAGCTCCCGCGAGATCCGCTCGGCGAGAGCAGTCGAGGCGGTCCCCCCGATGACGTGCATTCGACGGCGCTCCTGTCGAGCGGACGGGGTCTCGAACTAAAAGTTTGCTCTGTTGCGAAGGACCGGAGCGGCAGCGGAAGGCGGTCTTCGCCTCACAGCTCGTCGTCGCTGGCCTTCGGGGCGGACTTCTTTGACCGGCGGACTCGGGGGCGGGGTCGCCCGCGGTGGGCCCCCCGGTCCGGTTCCTTCGGCGGGACCCGGCGATGCGAACGTCGAGGAGGCCCCTCCTCTTCGTCCTCGTCCTCGGGTTCCCGACGCCACGGACGCAGCGACCCCCAACCCTGGCGCGCTCGGCCACGGCCTTCCGACGACCCTTCTTTCGCACCTTCGGCCTCGTCCTCTTCCTCCTTTCTGAGCGGCGTCTCGATCCCTTCTACGCGAAGGGCATAGTGGACCCCGAAGGCGAGCAGGATGGCGCCCGTGATCGTCAAGCCCATGAACTCCCACGATTGGGAAGGCACCTCGGCGGTGTTCCCCTCGAAGAGGAGCTTGAGGGAACCGAACCACGGGATCATTCCACGCGCGACCCCGATCACCCACGACGGCTCAACGAGCTCGCTGATCGCGGGCCCCCCCGGGGTCGTTCCGGCCTCCTGGTCGGGTTCGCCCGTACAGCCGCGTCCCGGGGTGCATACCACGTTGTTGTCTCCCATCGTCACGAATCCCGAGTGGTCTCCGAGCGCCGGGGACGATAGGTCCAGCGCGACGTTCGCGGACTCCCATCCGATGTGGTAGAGGTCGAGCGTGCCGGTAAGGTTCGTCGTGCCGCAGTCGTTCAGGGTCCCGGGCGTCGCGTAGACCGCGTTGGAGGCCGAGCCGCACGGAAGTCCGTTCAGTTCGCTCGCATCGTAGCTCGAGGAGCTCGGGTTCCAGGAGAGGTAAACGATCGCACGATGGATCACGGGCGTCCCCCCTCCGCCGTTGGGATGGTAGAGAACGACATCGCCGTACTCGCCGTACGTGGAGTAACTGGTCTGGAGTCCCACCACGTAAGGCACAATGGTGCTCGCGTCGACCTTCTCGGCGAGGACGAGGTCTCCCGTGTTGATCAGACCAAGAATGTCGTTCGGTCCGTGCTGCATGCTGTCCGATTCGACGACATAGACCGGCGGCCAGTTCTGGGTGTAGGCGTAGAGACCGGAGAGGAGGACCACGATGACCGCGAGCGCGACCAGAGGCTCGAAGTAGAGCGAGTCACGGGCCCGCCAGAACACCGGGTGGCGTTCCCGGGATAGCCAGTGAGGCCTCGCCCCGGCCCGCGGCGTTTCGGAATCCACTTCCTCGTCCTCGTCGTCCTCGGGTCCCCTCCACCGTCGAACAGGAGGAGGACGTGAGGAGGGGTTCCGGCGGGGTCGGCGCCGTCGCGCCCGCCGGTAGCTCTCCTCCTCTTCCTCCTCGTCCTCGTCGTCAAGATCTTCGTCGTCCGACCGGGACGGCCGGTGAGGCAGAACCATCCTCGATGCCTGCCCGAAGGGTCGCATAACCCTTCGGCTCGACGGGCACGAGCGCGGATCGTGCCCTGGGAGTCGAGGGAGAGCGACACGCGAACTCTTAAGGTCCGGTGTCGCCCCCGGACGAGGGAGAGCTCGCCCCGGAGGACCCCATGCACCGTTTCGACGTTTCGATGCCGCTCTTTCCGGGCATGCCTGCGTTTCCAGGAGACCCTGCGTTCGACGCCCGGTCCGTCCGGTCGGTCGACCACGGCGATGCGTACAGCGTCTCGGCGCTCACGATGAGCTCTCACGCCGGCACCCACGTCGACCCGCCGAGCCACTTCGTCGCCGGAGGAGAGACCGTGGACCGGCTCGACCTCTCCCGGTTGAACGGTCCGTGTCGCGTGGTCGAGATCCCGGGCGCGGCTCCTTCGGTCGGCCCGGAGGAGGCGACCCAAGTACCGTCGGCGACGACTCGGGTGCTCTTCCGGACCCGCAACTCTCTTCGCTGGAAGGAGAAGCTCGCGTTCTTTCCTGACTACGTCGCCCTGAACGAGGCCGGAGCGCGCGTCCTCCTCGACCGAGGGGTTCGGCTCGTCGGCATCGATTCGCTGTCGGTCGAGTCGGACCCGACCGGCCGGTTCCCCGTGCACCACCTTCTCCTTGGAAACGGGGCGCTGATCCTCGAGGGGCTCCTCCTCGCCGAGGTGCCTCCCGGAGAGTACGAGCTCGATTGCCTACCGATTCGGGTTCGCGGTGGCGACGGTGGCCCGGCGCGGGTCGTCCTGCGCAGGCCCTGACGGACGGCCATGCCGCCCGCACCACCGGGCGCGGGGTCGGCCCCGCTCTCGCTCGCGACGCCGGCGTTCTACCTCTTGGTCGCCGTGCTCGGACTGTTCGTCGTGATGCTTCTCGTCCTGCGTAGCTACTACCCGAACCGCAAGCGGGGCTTCGAGGGGTACCTCGATGCCGCCGGGGTGAGCCTCGCCTTTCTCGTCTTCGGCGTGGCGCTGGTCGTGTTTCTCGTCCTTCGCGACCCTGACGGGAACGCGACCTCGTGGGCCCTCTACGAGACTATCCTCAGCGGCTATTGGCTCGCCTTCGCAATCCCGGTGGTGACGGTCGGTAGCTCCGTGGAGGCTCGCAGCCGCGGGACGATCCGCTGGATGGTCCCTTCGGTCTTCGTGGCGGCGCTGATGTTCCTCGGTATCTTCGCCTACTATTACTCCCGCCTCCGCTGAGACGGCCCAAGTCCGAGCGGGACGCCGGGGCCTAGTCGCGCTCGTCGGGGGGCAGGAGGTCCGGGATCCCGTCCTCGATCGGGTAGTCGACCCGGCATTTCGGGCAGCTGAGGGTTCCCTCGACGATCTCCTCGCCCTCGCGCCGACGCTCGGCGAGCGTCAGCTCGCCCCGGCAGACCGGGCAGCGCAGGATCTCGAGAAGGTCCGGCTTCATCCCTTGGCTCCGGCCTCGATGATTCCGAACCCGATCAGGCGCCAGGCGTTGAGCCGACGCGAGATCGCGACGCGGCTTCCGGGAAAGACGGTGACCGAACGGTTGAGCGCTAGCTCGACCTCATCGCCGCGGGCGCTCGTGACCTTCCCGCTCGCCACCGTCGTGCCGACCGTCACGGCGAGGAGCTCGCTTGTACGGATCTTCTCGACCTTGATCTCCCGCTGAGCCCCCAGCACGCGGTCCAAGAGCGTCGCTTTCAAACGGATCTTCTGGCTCACGGCCGGCAGCGTCCCCGGAGTCCCGATCAGCCGACCGGTGAGACCGTCTCCCTTGGCGAGCGCGGGGTCGAGCCCGGTGCCGAGCGCGGCGAGGCCCCCCGGGTGCAGCTCGTCCCACTCTTGCCCGCCGGAAACGATGGACGTGACGGCGGTCGTCAGCGACTCGCCAGCGCTTCCCGTCGCCCCGGAGCGTCCCGGCCGGATCTCGATCTCCTCTCCTTTGCGGATTCGACCCTGGAGGAGAGAGCCTCCCAGCACTCCCCCCCGCAGGCCCCCGGGACGAGTGCCCGGACGGTTCACATCGAACGACCGGGCGACGTACATCAGCGGGGGTTTTGCCGCGTCGCGAACGGGGGTCGGTATCGTCTGCTCGATCGCGCCGATCAGCGCGTCGATCCCGACCTTATGGTTCGCGCTGACGGGGATTACCGGCGCGGCGGAGATCGGCGAACCTTTGAGGAACTCCACGATCTCCCGATAGTTCGCCTCCGCATCCTCCGCCGAAAGAAGGTCGATCTTGTTCTGGACGACCACGACCTTGTGGACCCCGATGATGTCGAGCGCATAGAGGTGTTCTCGGGTCTGGGGCTGAGGGACATGCTCGTTTGCCGCCACCAAAAGGAGTGCCCCGTCCATGATGGCGGCGCCCGAGAGCATCGTCTCCATCAGGGTCTCGTGGCCCGGCGCGTCCACGAACGAGACGGCCCTCAGGAACTTCGCCTCCCCGCCGCAGGCCGGACACACGGGCTCGGTCGAGTAGCCGGACGGCTCGGGACAGTTCGGGCAGCGGTAGAACGCCGCGTCCGCGTAGCCGAGCTTGATCGAGATCCCCCGCTTGAGCTCCTCGGAGTGCCGGTCCGTCCATTCGCCCGTGAGCGCCTGGGTAAGCGTGGTCTTGCCGTGGTCGACGTGCCCGACCAGGCCGATATTGACCTCGGGCTGACGGGGGACCTTCATGACGCGCCGAAGAGCTCGGCGAGCGACTTCGGACCCTTGTGTTCCACCACGAGGTTGATCTGGACGGTGTCCTCGCTGATCGTTCCGCCGCGAAAGGTTCGCCGTCGTCGCATCCCGTCGCGCGGGGCCTCAAAGCCGAACCCTCGGCCGACGAAGAGCCGGGTCTGACGGGCGCCCGGGACGTCCGGCCGAAGGGGGAAGCCGCTCTTGTCGGTACCTCCGGTGATGCGGAAGGTGTATCCGCTCGCTCCGATGAGCTCCCCTCCGATCGATTCGCCGATCCGCTTACCGAGGAAGCCGGCGGCCTGAGGGTCGCCGACCGTCCGGGCGAGCGACTTCGCGGCCTCGGAGATCACGAGCTTGTACTCGACCATCCTTCTATCCTGAAGCGGCCGCCGAGGGGAGGGTCGTTTAAAAAGCTTCTCGGGCGCGGCCGTGTCGAGGCGCCTCCTTCGGCTCTACGCACCGCGGTGCGCACACGGACTTATGAGGGCGGTTCGCCGTCGCAAGGGAAGAAGGCGGGAAGCGGCGTGGTCGGTCTCGAGAACGAGCTCCTCTACGTCGGGGTCGGTCTGCTCCTGGGTGGCTTCGGCTTCGCTGCGGTCGCCGACCTTAGAGACCGCGAAGTGACCGACCTCCTCTGGCAGGTCCTCGGAGTCCTGGGCCTCGTCGTGGGGGCGCTCGCGGTAGCGCCCGGGGGCGAACTTCCTCTCGCACTTTGGATCGTAGTCGGAGCCCTGGTCCTGGAGCACATGTTCGCCTGGGACGAACGTCTCGGAGGCTGGGTGGAGCACCACGCCAATCTTCTCGAGCTCGTCGCGTACGTCGCGGTCGTCGCAATCGTGGCCGGCGCCGCAGTGCGCGTCGGGGTCAGCTCGTCGGGCGTCCCTCTCACGATCGTGGCCGTGCTGGCTACGGTGCTGTTCGCGCGCGCGCTGTTCGAGGCGGGGGCGCTCTACGGTGGGGCGGACGCGAAGGCGCTGATGATCGCCGGAATTCTGGTCCCTCTGTTCCCGTCACCCTGGCTCTGGTCGCCGTCCGCGCTCGTTCCCGTCACGTCGGTCGTTCCCTTTGCGGTCGACCTGTTGATGAACGCAGCCCTGATCTCGGTCGTGATTCCACTCGCTCTCGCGGTCCGCAACCTCGCGCGCGGGGAGTTCCGGTCAGTCCGCGGCTTCACCGGCTATTCGATGCCGGTTTCAGAACTCCCCCAACGGTTCGTCTGGGTGCGCGACCCGGCCGTGCCTCCGCTCTCTGAGGACGACGAACCGGCAGAGACGAGCGAAGAGGACCGTCAGCGGCGCATCGCGATCGCGAACGAGCTCACGGCCCGAGGGGTCTCTCGGGTCTGGGTCACCCCGCAGGTTCCGTTCCTCGTGTTGATGGCGCTGGGAGCGCTCACCGCGCTCCTGGTGGGAAACCTCGTGGTCGACCTCATCGCACTCGTGTGAGCGCAAGCACCTAAAGCGTAGCAGTCCACCGGAACGAGAGAGGACGCGTTCGAAGGCCCCTCAACCGGGGGAACAGGTACCGAAAGCTTTTCTCCGCGGCGCTCGTCGGCGCACTCTATGCCCTCGGCTTCCCGGGCGCGACGGACCCATCCGATCCGCGTGCTCATCGCAAAGCCCGGTCTAGACGGTCACGACCGAGGGGCGAAGGTCGTAGCCCGGGCGCTCAGGGACGCGGGGATGGAGGTGATCTACGCCGGACTACGCCAGACTCCGGAGGAGATCGTGCGGGCGGCGCTCGAAGAGGACGTCGACCTGATCGGTCTCTCAATCCTCTCGGGAGCGCACATGACGCTGTTTCCTCGCGTGCTCGCGCTCCTCAAGCGGAACAAGGCTGGGAACGTGCCGGTCTTCGCCGGCGGCATCATCCCGGACGAGGACGCGCGCCGGCTGCGTCGGGCGGGGATCCGGGCGATCTTTGGTCCGGGAAGCTCGCTCGAGGAGATCGTCCGAACGGCTCAGAAGCTCGCCCGCGCCCGTTCATGACGGGGGCCGGCCGCCTGTCCACGGCCGCACGGGCGATCGTGGCGGGGGACCGTCGGGCCCTTGCACGGGCAATCACCGCGATCGAGAACGGGGACTCGGCCGCCGAGCCGGTCCTGAGGTCGCTCTACCCTCGCACCCGGGGGATCCCGGTCGTGGGATTCACCGGGCCTCTCGGCGTCGGCAAGTCGAGCCTGATCAATGCCCTCGTAGGGCTGTTGCGAGACCGTGGGCGGACGGTCGGTATCGTCGCCGTGGACCCCTCGAGCCCGTTCTCGGGAGGCTCCGTGCTCGGGGACCGCATCCGTCTCGACCGTCCGGCGGACGATACGGGGATCTACTTCCGTTCGATGGCGAGCCGCGGCGCCGCGGGCGGGGTCGCCGCGGCCACGCTCGAGATCGCGCGCCTCTTGGACGCCGCGGGCTTCGACTTCGTTCTGGTCGAAACGGTCGGGAGCGGGCAGGTCGACGTGGCGATACGGGAGATCGCGAGCACGAGCATCGTCGTCCTCGTCCCGCACCTGGGCGACGAGGTCCAGACGCTGAAGGCCGGCATGTTCGAGATCGCGGACGTCTTCTGCGTGAACAAATCGGACCTCCCCGGGGCCGACCTCGCTCGGAAGGACCTCGCCGACCTCGTGTCGCTCGGGAGGGCCGAGGGCCGCTGGGCCCCGGCGATCGTTCTGACGTCGACGGTCGAGCCGATGGGGATCGACGGGCTCTGGCGCGCGGTCGAGGCCCACGAGAAGTTCCTGGACGACTCTGGCGAGCGACGCGCGGGAGAGCGACGCCGGCTCGCGAACGAGATCGTCGGCCTTGTCCGCGACCGCGTCGGCCGGGACCTCACCGCGCGCCTGGAGGCCGACCCGAAGCTTCGGTCGCTCCTCGACCGGGTCGTGGCCCGTTCGCTCGACCCTCGAGCGGCGGCCGAGCAGCTGCTCATCCGCGGCCGCCGAGCCCGGTGAGCCCCGATGGTCGCGTTCGCCGTCGCGCTCGCCCTCGTCCTGTTCGCCGTCGGGATCGGAGCCGCCTACTTCGTCTTCGCCTCCTTCCTGTTCGGCGCCGGCTACGAGCCGACGCCCCGCCGCGCGGTGGAGCGGATGCTCCGTTACGCGGAGGTCGGACCCAGCGACACCGTCTTCGACCTCGGAGCCGGGACGGGGGCGATCGTGTTCCGGGCTGCCCGAATCTACCGGGCCCGGGTCGTGGGCGTCGAGGTGGAGCCGCTCCGCGTGGCGATCCTCCGCTTGCGCCGACGTCTCGGACCGTTCTCGGACCGAATCACCATTCGTTGGGGGAACCTCTTTCGCCTCGACTTCCGCGACGCGAGCGTGGTCACCGCCTTTCTGTGGCCGGGGGCGATGACACGCCTCCGACCGAAGCTCGAGGCCGAGCTTGCCCCCGGAGCTCGGCTCGTAAGCCACTGTCACCCGGTCCCCGGCTGGGTCGCGGACGAGTACGACCCTGAGACGGACGTCTACCTGTACCGCTGGCCGGCCGCGCGAGAGTCGGGGGCCGCCCCCGCAGGCCCTACGGGTGGTACCTGAACCAGAAGAACGCCATCACGGCGAAGACGGCGAGGACGATGACTCCGGCCGCAGCCCATCCGACGTAATCCGTCCGGTCGACCTCGCGCGCAGCGGTCGCTGCTTCGGGCACGGGAAGCCGGACCGCCCTCACGGTTTAAGTCAGTTCGATACGAACCGGACCTCGACCTAAGGGATTCCGGCGCCGATCTGACCCGTGACCCCGAGGTAGATAATGGCGGCTCCGACCGCGATCGCTACCGCGAAGGTGCCGATCAGAAAGGAGAGCGGCACTCGGGTATCGGGAGGGGCGGGCTCCACGGACCTCGGAAGGAACTCAGGGGTTCAAGTGCCCGTCGTTCGTGCAAAACGCCGACCGGGCGGACCGGTCAGCCGTCTTTCGTTTCCTTGGCCGACGGTCCCGAGCTCTTCGTCGACTTCCCGGAGGGTTTGGCCGCCTCCTTCTCTGTCTCAGCCTTGGATGCGAGCGCTTCGGGTTTCTCGGAGGGCTTCTTCTCCGGCGGGGCGGCCGCTTCCTTCCCCGCCGCTTCCTTCTTCTCGGGGACGGGGGTAACGTACTCCTCGACGACCCGGATCACCTTCGGGTGCAGCTGGCTTCGGAGACGGTCGACCACCCGTGGCTTAGCCGCCATCCAAGCGAGGTCGAACTTCGACCGCTCGGGAACCTTCAGCGTGACCGTCTGGTCGTGGTGCTCGACCCCGAACTCTGCGGACCGGCCGTACTGGAGCTCGAGGATCGCGCGGACCTGCGCCGTGGGCTCGACGATCTGTTCCGTGACCTTGAACTTCCCTCGGATCTTCCGACCGGCGAACGGCGGGTTGAAGTCGACCCGCACCCGCGCCGCGGTCAGGGAGACGACGCGACCCCGCCGTCCCTCGATCGTGAGCACGGTCCCGACGTCGAGGTGCGCGTTCTCTCGTCGCATCTCGGGCAGGCGCTCGACCTCGTGCATCGAGAACAGTTCGATGAGATTCGGGTCGCGTTCCCCGAAGGCCTCAGCCGGGGTGAACTCGCGTTCGGCCTCTTCCCCGACCTTGAGCCCCACCAGGGCGTTTTCGATACTGGCCGGGAACCGGTCCCCGCCGATCTGGTGAGGTCTCGGACCGAACGTGAACCCCTCGGGCTTCGGGACGTTCGCCTTTCCTAAGACGTCCTCGTGGGTCGTGTCGAGCAGCTCGGTCTTACCGCCCATCTCCGCCCAGAGGTCGTACTCGATCCGCACGAGGTCGCCCGATTTCGTGAGCTCCCCGGACGTATGGGTGGGATGCGATTCGGGCGGCATGGCCCCGCCGAACCGGGGGCTCGCTTAACGTTTTCTCGAGGAGCCGGTGTCATCGACCGGGGGGCGAGCCCGAGAGCCGTCGCCAACGGACCAACGCCTGGAGGAGCGCGAACGGCTTGATCAACGCCTCGACGTACGCCAGGGGATGGGGGACCCGGTTCCGCCGCTCTTGGAGCCGTCCTTTCAGCGCGTCGTTCTTGAGGAGGGACATCGCCATCGCGACCAGGTAACGATATCGCTTCCGGGCCCACCGGACGTAGCTCGTCTCCGAGACCTTGTCGTGGTACACCCACGCCTCGGGAACGTAGACCCCGCGCATTCCGAGGGCTGTCGCCCGGGTTTCGAGGTCGTGGTCCTCGGCGAACGGTATCCTCGGGTCGAACCCAAGCTGGCGGAGCACCTCCGTTCTCCACGCGGTGTTCTGGAGTGGGAGGTAGGCCGGGCTCGAGGGCACGAGATTCTCGTAGATGGATCGTTCGAGCAGAGCGTAGTAACGCTCAATCGGGTGCGCCGGAGGGCGGATCGGCCGGGTGGGGCCGCCGGTGAACGCCGCGGCTCCCGCCTCGATGGGCCGAACGAGGACGTCGAGCCACTCAGGAGGAGCCACCTCATCCGAGTCGAGGAACGCGGTCACCTCACCTTGCAGGTGGGAAAGCGTCGCGGCACGCGCGGCGACGACCCCCCCGGGGTGGCGGACCACTTCGACCGGGATCGATGGGGCCCGACCGATCGCCTCGGTAAGGAGGGACTGGGGGGTCGTGGTCGCCGCGACGATGAGCAGGCGGTCCGGCCGTCGACGCTGCTGCTCGAGGGAAGCGACCGCGGCCGGGAGCCGGGGGTCATTCCCAACTGCGACCTCGACCTCCACCGTCGCCATGCCGAGCACCCGGACAGCGGCCGAGAGCCTCCGGCCGACGTCCGACCCCCTCAACGCGCCAAGTCCTTAATCTGAGAGGCCGCTAGGGCGCTCGTGCGAGTTCTCCTCCTCGGAGGGGGCGTCCAGCCGATCCCTCCGACGGGGTACGGAGCGGTCGAGCAGATCCTCGCCGACCTGAAGGTCTCTCTCGAGGCCGCCGGGCAGGAGGTCGCTGTCGTCAATCGGGTGCGTCATCGCCGCATGCGCGACGAGTACCCCTTCGCGTGGGAGCTTCCCCGCCTGATCGAGCGGGAGCGATACGACGTGCTCCATGCGAACACTCCGGTCGTCGCGAACCGCCTCGCGTGGAACGGCTATCCGTATGTCTATACCTCGCATTCCCGTCACTGGTTCTACCGCGAGCGGCTGTCCCATCGCTGGGGTTACTGGCTCGAGCGGCGAGCCGTCCGTCATGCCCGAGCCGTGATCGCGCTCACCGAGCCCCTCGCCGCGACGATGCGCTCGACGGTTCGACCGCCGCTACCCCCGGTCACGGTGGTCCCGTTCGGAGTCGACGACCGACGCTTCGCGCCGGCGTGGGAACGCCGCACGGGTCGGAGGGCGCTCGGGGTCGGGGTGGTGGCCCCGTTCAAGCGATGGCACGTCGCGGCGGCCGCGCTGAAGAGCTCGGGCCTCTCCCTTCGCATCGCTGGGCCGATCGTCTCTACGGCGTACGCCGCCGTGGTCCGTCAGAGCGGTTCCGAGGTCGAGCTCCTCGGCGAAGTCGGTCCCGAGGAGCTCGAACGACTGTTCGCGGAGAGCGACTTCCTTGTCCACCCGAGCGCCGTCGAGGTCCTCTCGGCCACGGTGCTCGAAGCCCTCGCGGCAGGGCTCCCCGTCATCGGAGGGGAGGCGGTCCGCGGGGTGGTCGACGAGGGCCTCACCGGCTGGGTCGTCCCCGAGGGGCCCCGGATGCCCCTCGAGGAGTTCCGCCGTCACGCGGTCGACCTCGCCCGCGACGATGCCCTCCGGCGTCGCATGGGCGACGCCGGCCGACGGGTCGCACAGGACCGTTTCTCCTGGCCCCGGATTGCCGCGCAGCACATCGCGATCTATCGGTCCGTAGCCGAGCCGTCCGGCTCGCCTCCGGACCGTGCCCCGCAGCGCCCAAGCTAGCGAGATAGACCCCGCTCACGGGCCATCTCCTCGATGGTCCGGTCGACTGCGGCGGCGCTGGAGTAGCGCGGACGCCAGCCGAGCTTCGAGATCTTCTCGATGGAGAGGAGCTGCTGCGGGATGTCCCCGGTCCAGCCTCGCTCTCCGCCGGTGTACTCGATGCGTGCCCGGCCCCCATGGGCCGCGGCGACCTTTTCCGCGATCTCGCGGGTCGAGATCCGGTCGGTCGTTCCGAGGTTGAAGAGGTTGACCGTGTCGGCCGCCCGGTCCAGGGCGGTGAGCATCCCGTCGACGCAGTCCTCGGTTCGAAGGTAGCTCTTGGACTGTCGGCCGTCCCCGAGCACCTCGAGCCGGCTCGGGTCGCGGCGCAGCTTCTCGAAGAAGTCGTAGAGGACCCCGTGGGTCATTACGGGACCGATGATGTTCGCGAACCGGAAGAGGTAGGTCCGAATTCCGTAGTTGTGCGCGAACGCCGAGGCCATCCCTTCGGCGGCGAGCTTCCCGGCCCCGTAGAGCGATTCGGGCAGGAGCGGGCCGTAGCTCTCGGGCGTGGGCAGGACGCTGGGAAGGCCATAGACGACGCTGGACGAGGCGAAGAGGAACCGGCCGACGTCGTGTTTCCGAGCCGCCTCCAGGACCTCGAACGTCGCGACCGTTCCCAGGTCGAAGTCGAGGCGCGGGTCCGCCGAGCCGCGGCGGATGTCCGAATTGGCCGCGAGGTGCCACACCGCCGAGGCCTGTCGGAAGAGGTCCGCGTACCGCGCCGGCTCGCGCAGGTCCGCGACCGTGAGCGAGATCCGCTGGCTTCCGGATGCGGACGGAAGGTGCTCGCGTCGGCCGCTCGATAGATTGTCGATGACCCGGACTTCCTGACCTCGGGCGAGGAGCGAGCGGACGAGCACCGAGCCGATGGCCCCCGCGCCGCCGGTCACCACCGCCGGTCCGTCGGCCTGAGCAGGCATCGACGGCGGCGAGTCGGGGAAGCATATATAAACCGACGGTCGTGTAAACTTCGCGTCGGCGGTTACGGTCGAGAGGACGATGCGTACCTACGTCCGGATGACGTTTCACTCCGAGGGCGCGAATCCGCTCAAGGTCCTCGAGGCGATGCGGACCCTGGGATTCGAGGAATCAATGGGAATGCACGACTTCGTTTACAAATGGAAGGAGAAAGCAACCCTCGACGATGTCCTCCGTCTCATGACCGACATGCACGAACGGCTGAAGGGTCTCGACGTGAGCTACGAAATCACGACGATTTCCTGAACCCACGACGGAGGGGACCATGCCCCGCGAGAACCTGGACCGACTCGAACGGATGTTGCTCCAGCATCTCCTCGACCACCGCGGCCAGCAGATCCGGTTCGAAGCCTCGCAGTGGACGACCGAGTTCGGCATCTTCCGCAAGTTCGCGAAGGAGGACACGGGGGACTTGAAGCAGGCGTTGCACGATCTCGAAATGTCCCGGATGATTTACCGCCGGACTCAGTATGTCGTCGGATACTCCGAGCCGAAACACGTCTTCTCCCTCACCGGGAGCGGATACCGCAAAGCGCTCGAGGTTCGTCGAGAAGAGGCCGGCTCCCTAGAACCCGAGGGCGAAACGCGGAGGTCCGCAGCGACGGAAAACGACGCGGCGGGCCTGAGCTCTGGCCGTCCTGCTCGCGGGCCGTAGGCCGCCATGCCGGTCCTGAAGGGGCCGTCCGTCCTTCTGAGGCCCCTCGAGCACCGGGACTATTCTCGCGTCTTCCCGTGGTACAACGCTCCGGACATCGTTGCGCCGTTCGACCGGTTCTCGGTCGACTCGTTCGATGGGTTCGTGCACGAGGTCGAGTCGGCGGCGTCTGACCCGACGTCACTCGCGCCTCGGTTTGTGGTGGAGCGAAGGAAGGAAGGGGACGTCGTGGGCGTCCTGGGGTACTATCGCGCGCATCCGGTGCTCGAGTTCTTGGATATTTGGTACGTCCTCGGGGACCCCGAGGCCCGGGGCCACGGCCTCGGCCGGGAAGCCGTCGGTCTCCTCGTGGACCACCTGTTCGGTTCGACCGAGGTCGAACGCATCGGCGCGACGTGTGACGTCCAGAACGAGGCCTCGTACCGCCTGCTGGAGCGACTAGGCTTCCGTTGGGAGGGAACGATGCGCTCGGCTCTGTTCCACCACGGGGGCTGGCACGATGTCCGGTTCTACGGGGTCACGCGGGCGGAGTGGGCGGCGCGGGCCCCTCCAATCTGAAGACGAGCCTCGAGCTTCCGTCGGGCCGCTCGATGGGCGGGAGGAGATGAATCGGTCCGATCTCGCCGGTCGACCGAACGTGGGTCCCTCCGCAAGGACAAAGGTCGCTCCCCTCAATCTCCACTATGCGCACCGGGTCGACCTGCGCCGGGAGCGGCACGAGCCCGGACCGTTCCGACGTGGGATTCCGGTCCCATTCTGCCCGGGGAACCATTCGAATCGACACCGTGCGCGGACGCTCCTCGGCCTCAACCAGGTCGTCCGAGAGCCGGTCCACTTCTCCCTGCGGGAGCGGGCCCTCGAGGTCGATGGTGGCTGCGTTCCCGGCGAGGTTTGCCGCCCTCGTCCGTAGGCGCGTGCGAACGAAAATGCGGGCGCTCAGGAAGTGCTGCGCGGTATGGAGCCGCATGTGACGGTGGCGCCGTTCCCAATCGAGAGTGCCTTCGACGTCGCTCCCTACGGTCACGGAGCGGACCACTCCGGGCGAACCCCGCACCCGATGGAGCACCGCGAGCCCGGCCTTGCGCACTTCGACGACGGCGAGGGTCTCGCCCGGGGCGAGCGTGAGCGTTCCGAAGTCGCTGGGCTGGCCGCCGCCGGCCGGATAGAAGTAGGTGCGGTCCAGCACCACCGACCCGGGGGGAAGCGCGGTCACCCGGGCGCGGAACGAACGGACGTACGCCGAGGGCATGTCCGCCAGGTACGCCAGCTCGGTCACAGCGCCCAAACCACCACGACGAAAGAGAAGTCGCTTGCGAACCGTCCGGCATCGGAGGAACCTTTTTAGAGGGGGCCGATGTGTCGCGCCGAGGCGCTCCCAGTGTTCAAACTTCGCATCAAGATGGAGAATCTCCGTGAGCTCGTGGAGGTCGTCTCCACTCTCGTCAGCGAGGTCAAACTGAGCATTTCGAAAGACGGCGTCGAGGCGCGCGCGGTCGACCCGTCCCATGTAGCGATGCTGGTGATGAACCTCCAGAAGGGGGTTTTCGAGGAGTTCACCGGGGAACCGACCGAGATCGGCGTCGACGTGGAGAAGCTGAAGGAGGTCCTGCGACTCTCGAAACCCGGCGATGTCCTCGACCTTCAGTTCGACGGGAAGAACCGCCTGATCGCGTCGGTCGGCCGCCTCACACGTCAGATGGCGGTGGTCGACCCGGCCGGAATCACCGACCCGAAGGTTCCGAACGTGAACCCTCCGGCGAGCGTGACCGTGAAGACCGACGACATCCGACAAGGGATTCGGGGCAGCGAAAGCTTCACCGACCACATCACCCTCACGCTGGAACCGGACGCGTTCACGATGCACTCCGAGGGCGACACGGATCGCCTCGACCTTCGAATCCCCAAGGAGAGCCTGAGCCGCCTCGACGTGAAGGAGCCGGTGAAGAGCATGTACCCTCTCGATTTCTTCTCCGCGATGGTGAAGTCGATCGCGGCCGAAGAGGCGACGCTTCACGTCGGGAACGAGTACCCGCTCAAGGTCGAGTTCGCGATGGGCGGCGGACGAGGCGAGGGCCGATACCTCCTGGCGCCGCGGGTCGAAGAGGAGTAGGGCCCGACTCGAGCCGCCGTAGCGCGGTCCCGCAAAGCGAGCGCCCGCTCCGTCAGCTTCTTAATCCGGGCCCGGTCGCTCGAGCATGACGACGAACTCTTCGCCGACGGTCGCGATCCTCTCCGCGGTCCGAACTCCGATCGGCCGGTACGGAGGCGCTCTGAAGGCCGTGCCGGCGACCGCGCTCGGGATCCACGCGGCGCGCGCCGCGATTGCACGGTCGGGCCTCGCCCCCGACGCGATCGAGGAGGTCCTGCTCGGCCAGGCGATCGAGGCCGGTGCGGGGCAGAACCCGGCCCGGCAGGTCCTACGGGGCGCGGGCATACCCGACGCCGTCGGCGCGGCGACGATCAACATGGTCTGTGGCTCCGGCATGAAAGCGCTCCACTTCGGCTTCAGTGCGATCCGGGCGGGCGATTTCGACCGCGTGCTCGTGGGCGCGATGGAGAGCATGTCGAACGCTCCGTATCTCCTTCCCGCCGGACTCCGCTGGGGAAGCCTCCCCGGCTCGCATACGATGGACGACGCCATGCAGCGGGACGCGCTCCTTGATGCCTACGGAGAGCACGAGATCATGGGGCTCACCGGCGAGCGGATCGCGAAGAAGCTCGGTCTCACTCGGGCGGAGGTCGATGCGTACGGCCTCCGAAGCCACCTGAGAGCCTCGAGGGCGGTCGCGGACGGTACGTTCTCGAGCGAGCTTGTCCCGATCCCCGCCGAGATGACGCCGGGGGGCGCCGGTCTCGACCACGACGAGGCGCCTCGGGCCGACACGACGCTCGAGAAGCTCGCGCGCCTGAAGCCAGTGTTCGCCCCGGACGGGGTCCTGACGGCGGGCAACTCCTCCAAGCTCTCCGACGGGGCGGCCGTGCTCGTGCTCGCGAGCGAACGCGAGGTGCGTCGGACGGGGGCCCAACCGCTTGCTTGGGTCCACTCGATCGGCGAGAGTGGGGTCCACCCGCGGGACGTGATGGAGTCTCCGATCCCCACCGTTCGGCGCCATCTAGAAAAGACCGGTCTCTCCCCCCGCGACTTCGACCGGGTCGAGCACAACGAGGCCTACGCGTCGGCCTCGATCGCGGTGCAGCGCACGTTCGGGTTCTCCGAGGAGCAGTTCAACGTGAACGGCGGCGCGGTCGCCCTGGGTCACCCGATCGGAGCGAGCGGTGCCCGGATCGTCGTCACCCTCGTCCACGAGCTCGTGCGCTCGGGCGGGCGTCGGGGCCTTGCAACGCTCTGCATGGGCGGGGGCAACGGTCTCAGCACTATCGTCGAGCGACCTTCGGGCTAGTGGATCGGGATCCCGAGTCGCCCCTCGACTTCCGCGAGGGCCTTCCTCGCCGCCGGACCTTCCCCTCGAGGTACCCCGGGGGCTGCGGCTGCGTCCAGAAGGCGCCCGAACTCGAGGACGCGAGCGGTCGCGCGGTCGGTCGCGAGGTTGTCGAGGAGGTCCATCCGAACGCCTCGGGCCAGCGCGAGCGCATCCGCGCTTCCCACCGTGCCTCCTGCTCCGCCCAGGAGCCATCGCCGGATCGAGCGGATGACGCGTTCGTAGTCGTCCTTCGCTTCCGCGTATCCGATGGGAGACCAGGGGAGCCGTTCGGAGTAGCGAGGGCGCAGGAGGTACCAGCGCAACCCCGCCGCCGAACCGTCCGCGATCGCATCCCCGATCGTGACGAGGTTGCCTGTCGATTTCGACATCTTCGCTCCGTTCTGGAGGACGAACGCCGTGTGTAGGAAGTGACGGGAGAACGGACGGCCGTCCAGGGCGAAGGCGATCTCGTTCTCGGCGTGGTGATGCGGATAGACGAGGTCGAGACCGCCTCCGTGGAGGTCGACGGGGATTCCGATGTACCGGTTCGCCATGGCGTAGCACTCGAGGTGCCAACCCGGCATCCCCCGTCCCCACGGTCCCCTCCACGACGGAAGGGGCGGCTCCTGGCGTTGCCAGACCATGAACTCGCCCGCCGTCGCCTCGCTCTTCGGGAACGGGTGCCCCGGCTCGAACACCGCATGGCGGGAAAGCTCCGCGCTCACCGGGAAGTTCTGCTCCTGCGGACGCTCCGGCGGCCGATAGTACCAGGAATCTCCCGCGCGGTGGACCCGCCCGGTCTTCGCGAGAGCGGCGGCGACCCGCACCATCCGAGGAATGAAGTCGCTCGCCCGAGGTCGCCGTGTGGGCCGAAGGATCCCGAGCTTGTCAAGGTCCCGAACGAAGCGGGCCTCCTCGCGCCGCGCAAGCGTTCGCCAGGAGATCCCGAGGGCGTCGGCCCGGTGGTCGATCTTCTCCTCAAAGTCGGTGATGTTCATCACGTGGCGGACCGGTATCCCCTCTGCGTTGAGCGTTCGACGCACGACGTCGAAGTAGAGGTACGTGCGCGCGTGGCCGACGTGCGCCGGTGCATAGACCGTAGGGCCGCAGACGTACATGCCGAGCGAACGGTCGGGCCGGCGACGAAGCGGGGAGATTCGGCCCGTGAGCGTGTCGTTGAGCCGGAGGGTCATCCGGCGGTTGCGGCGCGTCGCCGCCCTTAACGGCTTCGTGGGTGGTTACCCCACCGCCGCCCGAGGGCGCGGCCCGCCAGGCCAGGAGCCCGTCCGGCGGTCCAGTCCCCCTCGGGGGGGGTGTCAGCTAGATTGAATAGACCGCTCGGCCGTGGCGAAGGAGGCATCGGATGGAAACCCTCTACCTCCTGGTCGAGACCGAGATTGGCCGGCTCGACGAGGTCCTGAAGCGTGTGAAAGCCGTGCCCAGCGTGACCGAGGTCCAGGCGGTCACGGGCCCGTTCGACCTCATCGTGAAGGTCGAAGCGCCTCACATCAATGCCGCCCTGGACACCGTGGTGCACAAGATCCGGAAGATTCCGGGCATCAAGTCGACCGAGACGCTCGTCACGGTCGCCACCGGCTGACCGGTCCCGCTCGACCCCTCGTCGGCCGTCAAATAGGGGCGAGGGGCTCCCCGACTCGATGGTCGCGGTGGGAGAGTTGGCGCCCGACTTCGAGGCGCCGAACCAAGATGGGAGCCCCTTCCGATTGTCGTCGTTGCGGGGGGCGCCGGTGATCCTGTACTTCTATCCGAAAGCGGACACGCCGGGATGCACGATCGAGGCGAAGGGGTTCCGCGACCGGTATCAGGAGTTTCAAGGGAAGAAGGTCCGCGTCGTGGGCGTGAGCACGGACGACTGCCCCGAGCAGAAGGCCTTCCAGCAGAAGTACGGCCTTCCGTTCCCCCTCATCGCCGACCGGACGAAGGCGGTCGCGACGAAGTTCGGCGTCCTCGGTCCCCGCGGGAACGCCCGAAGGGTCTCGTTCTTCTTGGACGAGCAGGGAAAGGTCGTGGAGGTCGTCGACACCTCGTCCCCCGACCCTCACCTCGAGCGCGCGCGCGCCCGCTACCTGACGCACTAGTCGGGCCGGTCGGCCGACCGAGGGGGACCGGGGGGGCCCCCGCCGACGCCGGCCGGCGGTCCGCGGGAAATCGGCGGAGCAGCTCTCCGCCGCCCTCCGAGCAGCGTCCAGACCCGGTCGCCGAGGAGCTTGAGCGAAGCGGGTACGAGGTAGGTCCTCACCACCATCGAGTCGAGGATCACCGCGACCGCGACCGAGAAGCCGATCGCCCGGATGAGCGTGAACGACCCGACCAGGAGAGCGCCGAAGGCGCTCGCGAGGATGACGGCCGCCGCGGTGATGATCCCGCCGGTGCGCGAGACCGCCTCGACCGCGGCCTCTCCGCTCGGCCGACCGTACCCTCGCTCTTCCCGGACGCGGGTCAACAGGAAGATGTTGTAATCGATCCCGAGGCCGAGGACGAGCATGATCAGCAGGGTCTGAACGTAGAAGAAGAGCGGGAACCCGAGGAGCTCATCGAACACGAGGTAGGTGACCGCCCAGGCCCAGGAGATGGACAGACCGATCGTCGCGACGGCCATGAGCGCGATGATCCAGGAGCGCAGGACGGCGAGGAGCACGACGACGAGGCCGACGCTGACCGCCACGACCAGGATCTCGGTCGCCCGGCTCGTCTGGTCGGCGAGGTCGCGGATGGTCGGAGCGCCCCCGCCGAACGCGACCGCCGTCACCTCGGGATGGGTCGACGCGTATCCGGCGAACGAGGCGGAGACGGAGGAGACCGCGCTGACCGCGCCGACCGAGAGGCCGGCGTCGCTGGGGACCAGGTCGAGGAGAACGGTGCGTCCGTCCGTCCCGACGAACCCCGAGAGCGTGCCGACGAGGTTCGACCGGGTCGCGAGAGGGAGGGTCGACAGGTTGAGCCATTGCGAGAGCGGGGCTCCGTACGGTCCGACCGGCGAGCGGACGGCGGTGATTCCCGAGGTCGTGCTGGCGCGGTCGGTCAGCGTGGCGAGGTCGCTGAACTCGGTCGCGTTGGTGGAGTTCGACACGACGAGGGGAGAGGCGAACGTGACGAGAGCGTACGACGGGACCGCGAACCCAGGACCGAAATGGCTTGAGAGCTCGCTTAGGCCGTTGGTCGCCGGTTGCCCCGAGGGCAGCTGGGCATAGAAATCATACGAGACAGGCGTGGTGAGGGCGACCGCCACGAGCGGAATCGAGATCAGGGCGACGACCAGGACGACGGCGACAGGTCGCCGGGCGGTCAGGCGGCCCGCGCGGTAGAAGTAGGTGTCCTCGGCCTTGAGGCGCGAGCGGAGGCGGGTCGCGTACCGGCTGAATCGGTCCCCGCTGAGGGGCCAGAAGATCCGCGGCCCGATCAGCTTGAGGAGCGCCGGGATCATCGTCAGCGAAAGGAGGACCGTCGCGAGGACCGCGAGGGAGAGGACCGAGCCCCACTGGCTCAGGAGGGCAACTCCGCTGAACGCGAGCGCGACCATCGCGATGATCGCCGTGGAGCCGCTGGTCGCCACCGATTGGCCGGCCCAGGTCACGGCCCCGACGACGGCGTCGTCCGAGGTCTTGCCCTGGACGAGCTCCTCCCGGTAGCGCGCGGCGAGGAAGATCGAGTAGTCGGTGCCGACGCCGAGGACGAACACTTCTTCCAGCGTGATGGACGTCGTGTCGACGTGGCCGACCAGGGTCCCGATGAGAACCGTTCCTCCCAGGCCGAGCGCGAGGGCGATACCGAGCGCCGCGAACGTCACGAGCGGGGTGAGCGGGGAGCGGAAGTATGCCATCGCGATGACGAGAAGAAGCCCGACCGTCAGCGGGAGCACGAGCGCGATGGACGAGCTGGTCGACGTCTGCGTTAGGAGGTCGAGGGGGGCCGTCCCCGTCTGCACGAATCGGATCGTGAGCGTCGAGTCGTGCGCCCGCACGACCCCGGGGACGAGGGAATCGATCCGGTTCAGGTCGGCATACACCGGGTCGGCCCCGCTCGCATTGGTCGCGTCGTCGCTCACCGAAAACCCGACCGAGACGATCGAAGCGGTTCCCGCTCCGTTCACGAACTCGGAGGAGATGGCGAGCGGCACCGGGAGCGGCTCACGGGCGAGGGTCGTCGCCAGGACGGTCGCGTTCGCCCAGGTCGAAGCGGCGCCGGCCGCCACGACGGCAGTCGGGAACGCGGTCCAGACCGTCAAGAGGAACGGAGGCGGGATTCCCTCGGACGGGCCGACGACCCCTACGACGACCGCCTGCACGGCCGGCCACGCAGTGAAGTTCTCGACTCCCAGTCCGAGGAGGGTGGCGTTCGCAACGGCCTGGGCCGGGGGCGGCAGGAGAACCGACACGAGCGGGGCCTCGGCCGTCCGGGCGGCCGCATCCGCACAGGCGACGACCGTCGCGGGATTCGCCGCGCAGGCGGCCGAGCCGTTGAACAGCGCGTAGAACGCGGAGAGCACGCGCGAAGCGGTCGCGTTCGCGAGCGTCGTGTTCGCTTGAACGAAGGCGGGGTAGTTCGCGCTCGAGGGGGCTGTGCCGTTCTTCACCAGCGCCTGCCAGTCCTCCACGAAGAGCGCCGGCGGCTGCCAGAAGAGGCTCGCCGACGCGTTGACGGCCGAGGGGAGCGCCCCGGGCCCCGAGATGACCGCGTGGAGGACTCCCCCGGAGAGCTCGGCCTCGGCGGCGAGGTACGCCGCGTACTCGGTGTAGACGCTCGAGACGGAAGCGACGTCGCTGAGCGAACGGTCGCTATCAAGCGCGGCCGTCACGTTCTGGACGACGGCCTGGCCGTTCGCGTCGGTGAGGTTCGGTCCGTAGAAGAGCAGGATCGAGGAGGAAGGGTTTTCCTCGTGCGGGAAGAGGGAGGCCAGTTCGGCGTCCGCCGCGGCGCTCGGGGAGTTCGACGGAAGCGATGTCGCCGAGTTGGTGGTGACCGAGCCGAGGAGAGGAAGGAACGGGACGGTCACGACGAGGAGCGCTACCCAGAACGCGACCGGGTACCACGGATGACGTACGATGAAGCGGCCGAGTAGAGCGAACCACCGGGCCCCTCCGGACCGTTCGCTCGCCCGAGGATGTTTCACGGTAAAATCGAACAGGCCGGTGAGATAACCCTAGCGTCCGGCAGCGGAATCCGGCTCGGCCGCGCGGACCACGGAGTGGCCCCAGAGCGGGGGAAACGCGGCCGGGTCCACAAAGACCCGAGTCTCTCCGACGACCCAGCCGCGGCGCACCGAGGTGAGGTCGCGCGCGTCGTACCGGGCCACCCCGGTAGCGATCAGCGTGCCGGTCCGGTGGAGGAGGACGACGTGGGCCCCGCGGGCGAACGGTCGACGGACCGACAGGACCCCGCCTCTCGCGAGCCCGGCCCCGTGGGCGAGGGCGCTCGCGGCGCCGTCTCGCACGACGATCTGGGGAAACTCCGCCCAGACCTCCTCGATCGGGTGAAGGAGCGCGAGGAGCGGCTTCGGGTCGCCCGAGGCCCGGGCCGCGACAGCGTCCGCGAGCACGGTCAGGGGGACCGCGCTCCGCTCCTCGAACGGACCGGTCGCGATGCGCCTCAGTTCGTCGAGATGGGCCCCGACGCCGAGAGCCTCGCCGAGGTCGACCGCGAGCGTGCGGACGTACGTCCCGGAGTCGGCGACGATGTCGAGCAGCAACCGGGGCGCTGCGCTCTCCACCAGGGTGAGGCGATGGACGGTGCGAACGCGCCGCTCCCGCCGGACCGCCGAGCGCACGGGAGGAGTCTGGTAGATCGGGCCGGTGAACTCCGCGAGAGCGCGGGAGAGCTCCCGGTGGGGTACCTCTCCATGGAGGACGACCGACGCGACGTACCGTTTCGGGAATTCGAGCACGAGGGGGATCAGCTTGAGCGCGGGACCGACGCCGACCCAAAGGAGGCCGGATACGTTCGGGTCGAGGGTCCCCGCGTGGCCCGCGACGTCGACGCCGAGGAGGTCCCGTGCCCAGGCGGTCGCCTGGTGCGAGGACGGGCCCCGCGGTTTGTCGAGCAGAAGGAACGCGCCCGCCCGGATCCGGGAGGCGACCGGGTCCGCCGGCTCGGCGCTCATGCGGCTTCGGCCTTCTCGCGCGTTTCGAGGTAGGTGACGATCGCGTCCGTGACCGCCTCGGGTCCCCGCGAGGTCGAGTCGACCGTAAAGTCGCCCTTCTCTCGCTCGAGGTCGATCCCGTAGTCGCGCCGGTAGCGCCGGCGCTCGCTCTCCTCCCGTTCCCGAAGGAGCGCCCGGGCCTCGGCGACCGACTGGCCGTCCCGGAAGGCGAGCCGCCGGGCCCGTTCCCCCTCCGAGGCCGTCACGACGACGGCGTGGACCGGGATCCCGTTCCGCTGGCAGAGCACGCCCTGGATCCGTCCGTCCAGGAGGCGACCGGGCGTCGCAAGCGCCTGCATCGCCCGGTCGAGCTCCTGGTCGACCTCGGGATGGGACTCGGCGTAGCGATTGAACTCCTCGACCGTCATCCCCTGACGGGTGCCCTCGGCCCGGAAGATCTCCCCGGCCGACCGGTACTCGAGGGAGAGCCGGTCGGCGACCCGGCGTCCGGCCGTTGATTTCCCACTGCCGGGAGGCCCGCCGACGGTGACGACGCGCCGGATCACGCCGTGCTCCCGGGCGTTCCCGAGACGGGCGGGGCCGGCGCAAGGTCGTGGGTCCGCGCGTAGCGGCGCAGCCACAGGTGCTTCAAGACCCGGCGGAAGAGCATCGAGGTCGGCACCGTGTACAGGCTGAAGATGACGAACCACCACGGGATCAGGTTCCCGATCTTGGAGTTCAGGTCGATCAGGGTCCCCCCGAGGTTGACCGTCTGCTGGGCGGTGGTCGCCGCGGCGATGACGAGCCCGACCCACGTGTAGAACAGGATCAGGAGGAAGTAGGTGATCGCCATTCCTTTGAACTGCGCGATCGAGATCTCGCCCGAGAGGCGGGTCAGACGTTCCTGGTGCGGCTTGAGCGCCGCGATCCGGTCCTTCTTGCCCGAGCGGATCGCCTCCATCTGGACCTTGCGGAACGCCGAGCTCCACTTCTGGACCCGCGCCTGCTTCACCCAGTCGGTCGTGAAGTTGTACGCGGCGGTCGTGATCGCCATCTCGATCGCCCCGACCAGGGCCATCGTCAGGAGCAGGTAGTTCGACCCGAACCCGAGGAGAAGGTAGAGGGGACCCCCCGTATAGCTGCAGTTCCCGTTCGGCGGAGGGATGGACGACGGATAGGTCCCGAGCGAGCAGGCGATCGCGTTCCGCGCCGCCGTGTCGATGAGCATCCAGAGACCGACCAGGCCGAGGAAGACATAGAGGAACGTCGAGACCTTGAACGTCGGCCGCGGGACCGGGGACGGCGCCGGCTTTCCGGCCGGGAGCGCCGTCGCTTCCTCGGGCGTCTCCTCTTCGACCGGCTCGCCGCCCTTCGCCTCGGCCTCCCAGGCCTGCGCCTCCTCCTCGCTCGCGCCCGAGGAGGGGAGCGGCGTCCCGCCGGGGTCGCTCACTACGTCTCGCCTCCGAGGAACCGACGGAGGAGCGGGTTCATCTCCATCAGCTGCTCGCGACCCATCGCCTCGTAGAGGTTGATGATGATCCCGACCGTCAGGAGCACGCCGGTGCCGCTCGCGTTCCCGAGCGTCCCGATGAGGTCGGCCCCGGCGGCGAGGGCCCCGACCGCCGCGCCCGAGATGACCGTGATGACGGGGATGTACCGTTCGAGGACCCGGCGGAGGACCCGGGGCTCTCGACGGAACCCAGGAATCTGCATACCGGACGCCTCGATCTGCCGCGCCACCGCCTCGGGACCCATGTTGGTCGTCTGGATCCAGAACTTCGCGAACAGGATCGAACCCCCGACCATCGCTCCGAAGTAGACCGCGACGTGAACGAGACCCTGCCACCACGTGTGCCCGACCAGGAACGAGCCGTACTGACCGTAGTTCAGGATCGGAAGGAGCCACGACTCGAGCCCGTTCACCTGGGAAAGATAGTAGGCGCCCCCGGTCAACGGCGTCGTCTGACTGATGCCGCTCGCGGTCGCTTGCGCGGCCGACGGGTACGACCCGACCCACCACTGATGGCCGAGGAGCGGGAAGTGGATGAGCGTCGGGTTCGTCCACAAAAGGATCGTGACCATCGAGACGTTGGCGAGAAGGGCCGACATCAGGATCACGGGGATGTTCGAGGCGTAGATCAGGCGGAGCGGATAGCGCCCGCGCGCGCCCCGTGCCTCCGCGTGGGAGAGCGGGAGCTCGATCCGGGTCGACTCCGTCCACGCGACCAGGAAGAAGATCACGGCGGTGCCGACCAGCGCGACGATCGGGTTCGGAGCGTGCAGAAGGACCTGCTCCCAGCCCCCGCCGGCCATCTGGGACGCGGTGTAGTGTGTCAGGAAGTAGATCGTCTTCGGGATCGTCCCGCTCGGCGGGTTCGAATACGAGACCGCGGAACCGGGGGTCTCGGGCACCCAGTTGAGCGTTCCCTGGATGATCTGCTGGGAGACGCCGGCGGCGATGAAGAGCGAGATCCCGCTGCCGATCCCCCATTTCGAGACGACCTCGTCCATGAGGAAGACGAGGTAGCTGCCGAAGACGAGCTGGGCGATGATGATCGTGTCCGCGAGGAAGGGGCCGTTCCCGGGCGAGACGAGGCCGAGCGAGGAGATGAGCGACGCCGACGGGGAGATGTAGCCGAAGACCTGGGGGATCGCCTCGATGAAGATCATCGCGATGACGACGACCTTCTGGGTCCCCTGGTACGTCGCCTTGTCCTCGTCGTCCGTCAGGTCAAGGTTGATGATCTTCGCGCCGGTGAACAGCTGCATGATGATCGACCCCGTGACGATGGGGCCGATCCCTAGGTCCATGAGCGTGCCCTGCGCGCCCGCGAGGATCGCGCGATAGCTCGCGAACAGGTCGATGACGGTCGACTGGTCGACGCCGAAGAGGTAGATGTTCGTGAGCAGGAAGTACATGAGGAGGATCCCGATCGTCCAGGCGAGCTTCGTCCGGAAATGGACGTGGCCCTTCGGCTGAGCGATCGCGGGCATCCGCGTCGTGAGCGGTTTCAACCCGTACAGCCTCGAGCGCGAGCCGTTGTAGGAGAGCCCGAGGTAGAGAAGACCGAGGATCGCCGCGACCGCGGCCGTGATGGCGCCGAAGGCGATCCAAGTCGGCGAGGTCCAGAACCAGACGACCGTGAGGACGATCACGCCCAGGACGATGAGCGGGACGACCCAGCGGCGGTCCCGCGGGATCTCCTCTTCGGCCATGAACCGGTCGAGGAGCCGACGGCCGATTTATATAGTCTGCGGGCGGCCGGCCGACGGAGGAGCCGGCGCGGCGGTCTCCCGGGTCTCGGCGAGGACCGTGACCTTCTCCCGGGCGTGCTTGGAGGCGTGCGCGACGCGCACCTTCCAGGCCCGGCTCGCCTCGCCTCCCCCGAGCAATCGGTCGACCCCGAGCTTCGTGAGGTCCGCGACGTAGGCGTCGCCCTCGTGCGCGAGCGCTCCGGCGGCTTCGAGGAGCGGGACGAGCGACTCGAGTCCTCCGACGTTCACGGTGGTCGGGCGTTCCACGACCTCGGACGGGCGCTTGAAACCGTGGCGACCGAAGTGGTCCGGCGCGTAGAGGAGCATCGACTTGAACTTGTACTTGTGGAGCCCGGCGTTCCCTCGGCCCCCTTGCTTTCCCGCGCCGCGTCCGGCCTTGATGCCTCGACCGTGGGTGCGCAGGCCCCGGAACTTCCGTGTGCGACTGGGCATCGACCCTCCTACACCATCCGACGGACGAGGTCGTTGATCGACCGGCCGCGGTATCCGAGGGCACCGCCCAGGGCGAACGGGCGCTTGGTCGACCGCCACCCTCCCTTCGGGGCCTTGAGGCGGAAAAGCGGCTTCAGCCCGGCCACCCGCGTCAGTCCCTGCTCGCTCACCGTTCGCGCCACGTCGGGAAGGTCCTTCGCCCGAAGGGTCTCTCCAATCGTCTCGGGAGTGAGGCGGCTCCCGCTCACCGTCTCGCCCCGCTCGCGGAGCATCAGTCCGACCGTCTCGGGGTCGGCCTCGCCCCACGTCACGTAGCCTTGCACCCGGTGGAGCATCCCCGCGAACGACTTCGCTTCGGGCACGACCGTCGCATGGTTCGCTCTCGTCAGGTGAAGGTAGCGGAGGGTCTCGACCACGTCGTGCCGAGCATGGATCGTTCCCCGCACGCGAACCACCAGCCACGCCATCCCTCGTTACCTCCGCGCCCCGCCCGAGCTCGAGCGGGGTCCTCCGCTCGACCGGGGACCGCCCGGGCCGCCGCGACCCGGGCCGCGCCCGGGGGGACCCCTTCCCCGACCGCGACCCCGTCCGCCCCGGACCGGACGGGCGCCGCCCTCCTCCTTCGGAGGGAGGATCGACACTCCGACCGGCCCCCGCACGATCTTGAGGCGTCGGGCGTCCTCTGCCGGCACCTTGACCCCGGCGAGCTCGACTAGGGCGCGGTAGGCGGCCTGTGCGTAGTTGACCGTCGTCTTCGTGTGGCCTTCGGTGAATCCCCACGCGTCCGTGATCCCGGCGAATCGGAGGATCGGTTTGGCCACGTCGCCGACCGCGAGCCCTACGCCCTGAGGGGCCGGCTTGAACGCGACCACCACGGAGCCGGAGCGCCCGCGCGCGAGGAACGGGAGCGTGTGGGGCCGACCGCACCCGCACTCCCAGCTCCCGCAGCCGCGGAGCACCTCGACGACTTCGAGCTTCGCCCGGTCGATCGCGCGCCGGATCGTCGGGCCGACCTCGCGGCCCTTCGCCCGCCCCAGGCCGACGAACCCGTCTCCGTTCCCCACCACTACGGTGACCGCGAACTTGAACCGGCGTCCCGAGTCGGTCATCCGCTGGACCATGTTCACGTCCAGGACCTCGTCGTGCAGGTTCGGCAGGAGCTTGTCGACGATTCCGGGCTCCCGCAGCGGAAGTCCGCTCGCGAGCGCCTCGCTCATGGTCGTGATCTCGGAGGCGGCGACCCGTCGACCGAGCTCGGTCTTCGGGACCCACGGCGCCGGCGCCGGAGCCCCCGGAGCCGCCGCGACCCGGCCCGGCGGGGCCGGCCCCTGGACCGCCGCGCTCATCGCGCGGCCTCCGGCCTCGCGACGAGCCCCGGAAGCTTCGTCTTGTAGACCTCGAGAGGCTGGGGGAGTGGCTTCGGAAGGTGCGTTCCGTTGAGCCGGTCGGTCGTCGGGAACCCTCTTTCGCCGTGGGGGACCTCGATGCCCGCGTCGAGCAACCCTTTCAACGCCGCCGCGAGGCGCCCGCCGACCGTCGGACGGCGCAGCCCTGCGTCCAGCACCGCTCCCGAGGTGCCCGCCGACTTCGCCCGAAGACCGGCGAGGTAGGCGGTGAGGTAGGCCGCAGGGGTCGAGGCGAGGCTCGTCCGGGGGAACGCGACCCCGCCGAGCTCGCCGGAGTCGGCCGAGGCGACGACCCGGTCGCCGACCGGGTCGAACGAGACGATGGCGACGCGGACGCGTCGCTCCGAGAGCCGTACGACCGCCCGGGGCACCCCGGACTTCAGCAGAGCGAGCCGGACCCGGTAGTCCGTCTTCCCCTCGCGCCGACGGCGGAAGTGGACCCGATAACGCGGACCGGTGCTCATCGCTTCTCCTCGGGAAGGTGGCCTCCGAGCCTTAAGTTCGCGAGCAGGTGAGCCCGGCTGCGGAACATCCCCCCCTTTGCCCGTCGGTAGAACTCCCGGTACACCGCCGGGGTGATCTTCTTCGCCTCGCGCAGCTCCCTCAAGAGCGCGCGCTGGGGGCGGATCCGCCGCATCCAGCGTTCCTTGTGCGGCACGCGAGCGCTCGGCGTCCCGCGGCGGGAGCCCGGTCCCGAGTGGCGCCCCCGCGCCACCTCGGAGGCATGGCGGCGAGCCCGCGCACGAGAGGTCCCGCGGACGGGAAGGCGCCGGATGACACCGGCCTTGATCGCGCTGCGAACGTCGGAACGGGTGACGGCGTCCGCAAGCTCCTCCTGGCTGGCGGGGTCGATCCAGACCCGTCCTTCTCCGCACTTCAGGATCGCTGCGGCGAGCCGGCGCTGGTTCGAGAGGTCGGGCATCGTTCTACGTCTCCGCCTCCGACTTCACGATCGGGTTCAGGACCCGGATGCCGCGCTCGCGGGCGGCCTCCTCGAGGGCGAGACGCCGGCGGGTGCCGACCGTCCGGGCGATGACCGCCGCTTCCCGCGTCGGTTGGACCCGCTCCAGGTCCGAGGTGGTCCGGACGAGGACCGGCTTGAAGCCGCTCGGCACGAGTCCGCGGACCGCGGCGGGAGACCGGTAGCCGACCCGGACGACCCGGGCTCGGTAGCCGTAGTGCCGACGCTGCTTGGACTGGAGGCCCCGCGGACGGCGCCAGGAGCCGTCCCGGCCGACCCGCTCGTAGCGGTTCTCGGCCTGGCGGCCGAACACGGGCCGGCGCCCGTCGAGGGCGCGGCGGGCCACGAGGAGCCGGCGGTCCCGTTCGGAAAGGGTCGCTTGCTTCGGGACCCGAGGGCCCGCCTCGGCCGGCTTCTCCATCGGCTTTTCCGCGGACTTCTTGGAGGAGGGCGGCGCCGCGGACTCGGGGGCGGATGCCTTTGCCGTTGACTCGGAGGCGCGGCGCCGAGGGGGTCGCTTCGTCTCGGACGGCGGGGCGGCCTCGGGCTCGGGAGCTGCTGACGCGCTGGGTTCGTCCGGCACTAGCTCGCCTCCTTGAGGTGCGCTCGCTCGATGAGGTAGATGCCGTCCTGGAAGACGCGGGGGTCGTAGTCGCGGATCCGCGTCGCGCGCTCGATGTTCGCGGCGCTCTGGCCGACCTGCTCGACGTCGTGGCCGGAGAGCGTGACGATGTCCCCCTCGACCACCGCCTTCGTGCCGGGGACGAGGCGGCTCGAGCGGGGGTACTTCTCTCCCAGGAAGTTCTCGATGACGAGTTCTTCGCCTCGGACCTGAACCTTCATGGGGAAGTGCGCCGCCACGACCTTCATCCGCGCCTCGACCCCTCGCGTGAGACCCCCCGAGAGGTTGCGGAGGTGGGCGGCCCAGGTCTTGAGGAGCGCCCGGGAGCGCTTGCGGTGAGAACTGACCTTGAGCTCGAGAGTCACCGACCCCTCGGTGACGGTGAGCGCGAGGGCGTCGGACGGGAACGGACGGACGACCGTGCCGAGAGGTCCGGAGGCGGAGAGGACCCGCCCGGCGAGGGAGAGACGGACCCCCTTCGGGAGCTCCACCACCTCCCGGCCCCTCTCCTCGTCAGTAGACATAGGCGAGCAGCCGACCTCCGATCTTGAGCTCGCGCGCCTTTTGGTGGGAGACGACGCCGAGATTGGTGGAAAGGACGAGGATGCCGAAATCCTGCGCGGGAAGGAACCGTGACTCGAACCGCTCGAGGTTCTCGTAGGAAACGGCCAGGCGGGGCTTGATGACGCCGCAGGAGTTGATCCGGCGGGAGAGCTTCACGTCGTACTTCCCGCCCTTCCCCGTCGGGACGAACGTGAACTCGTCGATGTAGTGGTGCTCCCGGAAGATCCGAAGCACCTCGGCGATCAGCTTCGAGGTCGGGGCGATCTCCACCGACGGCTTTCCGTCCAGGTCCGCGTGCCGGAGCGAGACGAGCGCGTCGTTGAGCAGGTCCTGTTGCATCGTTCGTTCTCCTCACTGGTACTTGCGGAAGCCGAGGTCCATCGCGACCTCCCGGAAGCACTGACGGCAGAGGTGGAGGCCGTAGCGGCGGACGATTCCGCGCTTGCGGTCGCACCGCAGGCAACCGTCCTTCCGCCCAAAATGCTTCTTCGGCTTCATCGTCTCACTCGAGGACCGTCACCCCGAACGACCGGACGAGCAGCTCGCGCGTCTCTTCTCGCGTCGAGCGCAGCGATCTCGGAATCGGTCGGTACTGGACCCGACGCTGCCGCACTCGGAAGCCGGTGCGGCCGACCTCGACCGCCACGTCCATTCCGTGAATCCCGATGGCGGGGTCGTACTTCATCCCCGAGAAGTCGGTGTAGTCGGCAATCCCGAACGAGAAGTTCCCGTTCCGGTCGATCGAGTCGACATCGAGCTGCTTGTTCCTCGCCTCCAACGCCCGCGACAGGAAGTCGACCGCGACCTCGCCGCGGAGCGTCACCTTTGCGCCGATCTCCTGGCCCTTGCGGATCCCGAAGTCGCGGTTCGTCGAATGAGAGCGGGTGGAGACGGGCTTCTGGTGGGTCACCATCTCGAGGACCTTCGCGGCCTTCGTCCTCGGGTCGCCCGATTCCCCGACGCCGATGTTGACGACGACCTTGATCACGCGGACGGTCCGTAGCGGGTTCCCCGGCCGAGGGGCCGGAGCGGCAGAGGGGGCCGCGGACGGAGGGGCGCTCATCGGTCGACCCCCTCCGCGACGGTGACGGTCGGCGCGTTCTGGCCGACGACGAAGACGTACTCCTTGATCGTGGAGAACCCCTCCTTGAAGTGGACAAGGTTCGGGGCCGAGGAGTTTCGGACCTCAACCCGGTCGACGCGGGCGAGTTCCCCGACATGCGAGCCGCCCGAGACGTAGGCAAGGGCGCCGGGGGCGAGGGGGAGATGCTCGACGACCTTCTGGTCCGGTACGGCGATCTTCACCGAGTCCCCGACTCGGAAGGGGCTGTTCGCCGGGACCAGGAGGTTCCGGCCGTCATGCAGCGTCACTTCGACCCGGCCGCCCTTGGCCGCGTGCTTGAACCGGACGCGGCCAAGCTTCACCGAGGCCTCGGTCGACGGGATCGGGATGAGCGCGAGCTTTCCTCGCCGGTTCTTCATGACGCGATAGTGCGCGTCCAGCGGGGCCGCGAACGAAAGAGTGTCCATGAGCCCGAGACCGCGGTCAAGCCTCTTCGCTACCGAACCGTCAACGCGCACGGAACCCGAGCGAACGAGGATCCGCGCCTCCCGGGCCGACTGGACGACCCGCCGAAGGTCGCGGAGGACGAGGAGGAGAGGGATCGACTGGTCCTGGGCGTGCGGGCCGGGACCCGGTCGCTTCAACCACTTCGTTCCCTTCCGAGGGATCGTCCAGCTGCGGGGCGCCGCCCGGCGCTTCAGCCGGAACGTCATGGCTCCTCCGCGTCCTCGGTCGGCTGGTCGGTCGGGGGGCGGGCGCGGCGACGCCGTCGAGCTGGCTTCTCGTCAGGCTCGGGCGACGGGGGGGGCGCGCTCGTCTCGGGCTCCGCGGCCTCGGGCTCTGGCTCGGGGCTCGGCGGCTCCCCCTCGGCAGGAGCCGGCGCGCCGGCCGGCAGGGCCGGGGTCGGTTCGCTCGGCGCGACGGGTGCTTCTTCCGCCTCGGGCGCCTCGCCCCGTTCCTCTGGGGTGACCTGCTCCTCGGAGACCTTCAGCGCCCGGCGGCGCCATGGGTCGGAGAGGTTGAGCCGCGTGAGGACGAGGTGGCTCGGCCTCAGCTCGAGCGGTTTCAGCTTCTCGTCGGCGGTCTTCAGCGTCACGTTGTCGAGCGTCACGGCGTAGTCCCGGCGATTCACCCGGGCCACCCGTTCCTCCCGACCGACGAAGCTGCCCGAAAGCACGCGCACCGTGTCGCCCTTGCGGATCGGCAGCGCGCGCCGGTGGAACCGCGCCCGGAGCTCCCGAGAAAGGGGCACCGTCATGCGGCGTCGTCGCTCGAAGGTGTCCGCCGAGTAGAGCGCCTTGCGCTGGCGCCGCGGGGACCGGGGAGAGCGACGCATCGAGTTCCCTCCTACAGGATGATCGACGAGGCGGCCGCGATCCGCGGCCAGCGCTCGGCGGCCTCCTTCGCCACCGGCCCCTTGATCTGCGAGCCCTTGATCTCGCCGGTCTCGGTTGTGATGACCGCGGCGTTGTCCTCGAACTGGAGGCGCGTGCCGTCCGGGCGACGGATCGGAGAGCGCGCGCGGACGATGACCGCGTGCAGGACCTGACGGCGCATCTCGGGGGTCCCCTTCTTCACCGAGACGATGACGAGGTCGGCGATCCCGGCGCGGGGGTAGCGGCGGTGCGTCCCATGCCAGTTGCGGACGCTGATGATCTCGACGACCTTCGCTCCGGTGTTGTCGACGCACTCGAGACGGGCTCCCTTCGGGAGGCCGCGACCGCGGCGGCCGGGAAGTCCCTTCACGGCGCCTCCTCGGGCGGGGCCGCCGCAACCGCCGGCACCGCCTCCTCACCGCGGACCCGGTGGGTCGCCTCTCCGAGGTCCTCCACGATGCAGAACGAGACGAGCTTCGAGAGCGGGCGGGTCTCCGCGATGCGGACCCGGTGGCCGACCGGGACGTTCAGGCACGGCGGCGCGTGGGCGAGATAGCGACGCCGGCGCTTCTCGTACCGTTCGAACTTCGGGACGTAATGAAGAAGGGTCCGCTCGACGACGGCGGTCCGTTGCATCGCGGTCGAGACGACCGTGCCCTCCAGGACCTGACCGCGGAGGGGAAGGCGTCCGTGGAACGGACAGTGCCGGTCCTCGCACGTCGCCTTCGGCGCGCGGACGTCGAGGCCGACGTCCCGGCCCCGGCGAGCACGCGGCGTACGGACGGGAGTCATCGGAACCTCTTCGGGCCGCCCGCGAGCAGACGCTTGGTGCGGTCCTCGGGCCGCACGCGAAGGGTGTCGCCTCTTAACGGTAACTCTCGCGCGGCGAGGACGATCGTCCCCGTGAGGCCGGCCTTCGGCACACGCACCGTGCGCCGACGACCCTCGAGACGGACGAGGAAGGTGGAGAGGGTCTCGTCGACGAGGGTGCCCCGGACCGGCGCCGCGAGCGCCCGGGAAGCCTCGAGGGCAACCGATGCCCCCAGAATCTCCCCCGCGAGCGCCTCGCGCTCGACGCGCGGGAGCGGTCTCGAGGCACCGGATCCCTTCGGCATCGGCTCACCTCGTCGCCCCCTACGGACGGCGGCTCCCCCGGGTCCCGGCGGATCGCTCGCTCAGCACCGTCAGGGCCCGCGCCACGTTCGTGCGCAGGGCGCGCATACGCCCCGGGCTCGGAGGGGCCCCTCCCATCGCCGCGACGCCGCGCTCCCGTAAGAGGTCGTTCTCGACCTCCGCGATCCGGCGACGCAGCTCGTCGTCCGAGAGCGAGCGGAGTTCCTTCATGCGGAGAAGCGTCACGAAACCTCCGGGCTCGGACCCTCGGCCTCGGGCACCGTCGCCTCCTCGACCGAGGGGACCTCGGCCGCGACCGGCTTCGGCCGCTCCTCGACGCCCTTCACGACGATCTCGTCCGGAAGCTTCGCCGTCGGGCGCATGATCCAGACGTTGACCCCGATGACGCCGGGCTTCAAACGGGCTTGGTAGAACCCTTTGTCGATCCAGAGGTGGACCGCCTCGCCGCAGTACTTGATCGTCCCGGCTTTGAACCGCTCGGTCCGGTGTCGCTCGCCGGTGAGCTTTCCCGAGAGGATCACCTGGCAGCCGCGGGCCCCGGCCTCCATGATCCGCCGCACGGTCGAGTGACCGGCGCGCCGGAAGTGCCAGCCGCGCTCGAGCGTCGAGGCGAGCTTCTCGCTCATCAGCTGGGCGTTCAGGCTCGGCTGGCGTTCCTCCTGCACCTCGATCTGGGGGTTGTCGAGCTGGAAGCGCGCTTGGATGTCGTCGGTGAGCCTCTTGATGAGCTCGCCCCGGTGGCCGATCAGGATTCCGGGCCGCTCGCAGATGAGCGTGACCCGCGTACCCATCGGTGTCCGGGTGATCTCGAGCCCGCCGAAGCCGGCGCGCGCGCTCTCCTGGACGAGGTAGTCCTTCAGCAGGACCCGGCGCATCTGCTCCTGAATGACCTTGCGCTCGGCGCTCACGCCTCCTCCTTGCGCTCGGCGAGGACGATCTCGATGTTCGTCGTCTGTTCGTTCCAGTTGGTCGCCCGTCCGTGGGCGCGCGGCATGGTCGCCTTGAGGATCCGACCGCGCCCGCTCGCGGCGACCTTCACGTAGAGGCGCTCGGCGTCCAGGCCATCGTACTCGGCGTTCTCCTCGGCGTTCGACAGGACCTTCAGCACGTTCCGCGCCACCTTCACGGGGAAGCGGCCGGGTCCGACGCCGCGGTGGTGGGCGGTCTCCTGGTTGTAGCGTCGGAACGGCACGGCGCGCTTGAGCGCGACGGCGTCCTCGAGGATCGTGCGCGCCTCCTCGACCGAGCGACCCCGGATCGCGTTCAGGACCTCGTAGGTCTTCTTCGGAGAGATCGGGACCTCGATGCCCCGGGCCCGCGCGACGTTCACGCCCCGTTCGTCGCGATAGGTGTACCCGCGCATCGTCGCCGTCCCCCCCTCACTTCAGCGGCATGAATTTCGACGAGCGCGTCGCGCCGACGCCCGGGCCCGAGTGCTTCTCGAACCGCCGGGTGAGAGAGAACTCCCCGTAGTAGTGCCCGATCATTTCCGGCCGGATCTCTACTTCGGTGAACGTCTTGCCGTTGTGGACGGCGACCCGTCGTCCGACGTGGTCGGGCAGGACGAGCGCGTCCCGGCAGTGCGTGCGGACCACCTTCTCCTTCGGCGTCGACCTGAGGCGCTCGAAGAACTCGCTCGTCTCCGTATTGAACCCGCGCCGGATCGAGCGCCGGGCGCGCGCGGTCAGGATCGAAGCGAGCTGTTCCAGGCTCATCGCCTGGAGCTCGGGGAGCGTGTGGCCGCGATAGGTGAACTCCCGCTTTCGCCGGGCCTCGACCTTCTTCGCGCGACGGGCCCTCGGCATCGCCTAGACCCCTCCCTCTCGCTCGAGTCGACGCTTCTTGCGGATCGAGCGGGAGAACCG
>JASHTB010000068.1 GCA_030040775.1 Thermoplasmata archaeon
CTCGGGGCGCGGTCACGTCGGGTCGAGGAATCGGTGGGTGATCGGTCCGTAGGCGTCGACTCGGCGGTCTCGAAGGAAAGGCCAGAAGCGTCGCACCGTTTCGACCTCCCGAGGGTCGACCTCGGCGACGAGGAGCTCCTCCCGGTCGTGGGACGCCTTCGCGATCACCCGACCGAACGGGTCGGCGACGAACGAGCCTCCGAAGAACTCGATCCCGGGCCCGTCGACCCGGTTCCCTCGGACATCGCCGTGCTCGAGGCCCACGCGGTTCGGGACCGCGACGTACAACCCGTTCGCGACCGCGTGGGCGCGTTGGACTGTCTCCCACGCGTCGTGCTGCGCCGCTCCGAACTCCTCCTTCTCGGCCGGATGCCATCCGATCGCGGTCGGATAGAACAGGACCTCCGCGCCCGAGAGCGCCTCGATGCGCGCGGCCTCGGGGTACCACTGGTCCCAGCAGATCAGCACCCCGGCTCGGCCCGTGGGGAGAGCGAACGTCGGGAAGCCGAGGTCCCCCGGGGCGAAGTAGAACTTCTCGTAGTAGAGCGGGTCGTCCGGAAGGTGCATCTTCCGGTAGCGACCCAGGACCGTACCGTCGGGACCGAGGACGACCGTCGTGTTGTGGTAGACCCCCGCTGAACGGCGCTCGAAGATCGGAACGAGGATCGTCACGCGGTGCTCCTTCGCGACGGCCGCCGCGCGCTCGGTCGTCGGTCCCGGAATCGGCTCGGCTTCGTCGAACAGCGAGTGGTCCTCCCTTTGGCAGAAGTACTGTGTTCGGAACAGTTCTGGTAGGCAGACCACCGAAGCCCCCCGTGAGGAGAGCTCTCCGACCCGCTTCATCGCCTTCCCCACGTTCTCCTCCGGGTCCGGCCCGCAGGCCATCTGCACGAGTCCGATGCGGTACTTGGACCGGGCCGTCATCGTCGTTCGGAGGGCCAGCGCTCGCCGGGGGCGCGCGAGGGCCTCTCGGTCGACCGAATCCGGGGTCCCTCTCTTGAGCTTTAGCTCGACCGCAGCCCTGCGCGTTCGACCTCGCGAAAACGCCGAAATAACCCTGCGGGGTTGACCCAGACGTGAAGTTTCGCCGGCTCGGTCCGAACGGGCCCCGTGTCTCGGCGATCGGTCTCGGTTGCATGGGGATGTCCCAGTCCTACGGCCAGCCGGACGACGAGGAGTCGACGGCGACCCTCCGTCGCGCGCTCGACCTCGGCATCACGTTCCTCGATACGGCCGATATCTACGGGCCGTTCACGAACGAGGAGCTGGTCGGACGCGCGATCGAGGGACGACGGGACGAGGTCTTCCTCGCTACGAAGTGCGGCCTCGTTCCCCGCTCAGGGACCGAGGGGTTCCCCGTGGACGGAAGTCCCGAACACATCCGCCAAGCGTGCGACGCGAGCCTGCGCCGCCTAGGAGTGCGCACGATCGACCTGTACTACCTCCATCGCGTGGACCCCCGTACGCCGATCGAGGAGAGCGTGCGGGCGATGGCCGCCCTCGTCAAGGAAGGAAAGGTGCGGTATCTCGGCCTCTCCGAGGTCGGGCCCCGGACCCTGCGGCGTGCCCACAAGGTCCACCCGATCACCGCGGTCCAGAGCGAGTACTCTCTGTGGACTCGGGACGCAGAGGAGGCGATCCTGCCGACGTGTCGTGAACTGGGCGTCGGGTTCGTCCCGTTCAGCCCTCTCGGGAGGGGTTTCCTCTCCGGCACGGTCCGGAGTCTCGAGGGCCTCCCGGCGGAGGATTTCCGACGCGGGGTCCCCCGCTTCGGCTCGGAGAACCTCGGCCGTAACCTCGACCTCATCGACCGCTTCTCCGAGGTCGCTCGAGCGCGCGGGTGCGCCCCGGCCCAGCTCGCGCTCGCCTGGGTCCTTGCGCAGGGAGACGACATCGTCCCGATTCCCGGTACCAAGCGCAGGAAGTACCTCGAGGAGAACGTGGTCGCGGTCGACCTCTCCCTCTCGACCGACGACCTCGCCCGAATCGAAGCCGCGTTTCCAAAGGGGTCGGCCGCCGGCGCCCGGTACTCTCTCGAGAGCATGGCCCTTGTAGACCGATAACGTTCGCACGAGCCTCTAGGGCGCAGGGACGGCGGGGGAGGCGAGGATCGGCGAACGTACCGCGAGCCGAGAGAGTCATCCACCGGGTTAGGTCGATCGCTCCCGCGCGGCCACCTCGGACGCGCGATCTGCCCGGCCGTTAGAATCCGACGCAACCCGCCGAGCTTGCAACGTACCATCCGGCGAGCACTAGCGTGAGGGTAACGATCCCGACCGGAATGATGGTGGCCCACGCGCCCGAGCGACCGAGCGTGTAGCCGAGAACGGCCACCGCGGCTCCGAACAGCCCGAGAGAGGCGCCTCCACCGCAGAAGGGGAAAAGGGCGAACGCGCCCCCGACCGCGATGAGGATGACCAGGATCAGGATCGCATCGACCCGTGGGGCTCGATCCACGTACCGGCATGACGCGCTCGGGATTAACCCTGAGCGAGGACTCTCCCCCAGGCGCGGGGTCGGGCGCGTATCTCGGTGTCGAGCGGTCGGCGCATGCTCCCGAGCAAAGGGTCTTTTCTCCCCGAATGCGTGAGCCCTTCGAATGACTACGGGGGTCCCTCCGAAGACGTTCATCTCCGACCTGCGACCCGGTCGGGTCGCAACCATCGAGGTCACCGTGGCGAAACTGGACCCGGTCCGCGAGGTCGAACAGCGGGCTGGTGGCAAGCAGAAGGTCCGTAACGGCGTGCTCAGAGACCGAACCGGGGAGATCGCCTTCGTCCTCTGGGGCGACCAGGTCGACCTGGTCTCCGAGGGAGAGAACGTACGGATCGTCGAGGGCTGGGTAAAGGACTACAAAGGACGACCCGAGGTCTCGCTCGGAAGGACCGGCCGGGTCGAGAAGGCACCACCCCCCGAGCGCTGACGCGCCGGTCTCCACGCCGACCGGGTCGGCCGGGCGAGCGCTACGCCGAGCGGATCCGGGCCATCTCGGCGTCGCCGAACGCCCGAAGGGTCGTGGTCTCGATGTTGCCGGAGGCGCCCGCGGCCGACAGGAATCGAAGCGCTATCTCTTCGGAGGGAGATTCTAGGATCATCACCACGTCGTACGGTCCGAGCGTGTCGTACGCCGTGATCTTCATGCCCTGCTTCTGAAACTCGCTCCACGTCTTGTCCCGCGATTTGAGAGACTCCGCACGGTTCCGCTTTGCCTGGGCGGTGAGGTGGCCGAGGACGATGTAGGTCTGCATGGGCCGTCCATCGACTCGTTCCATATAGACGTACCCCTTAGCGCGGGATAGATCGACTCCTCCGGCCGCCCTCCGAGGGCTCCCGGCGCGATTGCCGAACGCGCACCGGTCGAAACCCTACCGACCGACGTCGGCGAGCCTACCCCGCCGGCCGGCGAAACCGTAGGAACGAAGCAGGAACCGGGGGTCGGGCCGAGGGGAGGCCGCTTGAGCGAAACGGGAAACCCTCCACGGCCCGACCACCCCGCCGGGGGTGGTCGTCCACGAAGGAGTTCCCGGAGCGGGTCGGCCCGCCCCTGGGTGCGCACCGCCGTTGGTCCGGGTGCGGTTCATGACGCTCCGGACGTACGGTCAGCTGAACCGGATGAGCGGCCTCCGGCACCGGGGGCACGTTGCGGTCTGAGCGATGCCGATCCAGCCGCACCCGCTGCAGACCGAGCGAAGTCGGGGAGGCACGGTTGCTTCGAGCTCTCCCGGGATGCCAGCAACAGTCGGTGAGCCGCGGTGAGCGAGGGTCGCGGTCCACCACAGGACAGCGATCACGGTAGTAATCCCCCCGACGACCAGAACGACGCCGACCCACTCCCAGAGGCCGTTGCGGCTATCGGCTCCAACGATCAGGAAGAACGCTCCCACCAGGATCAGGACGTGGTAGGCGAGGAGCAGCCCGAGGGCTGTACGGAGGAGGGTTCGCGCCTTCCCGGACCGAGAGTACGTTGCGCTCGCAGGGCCCTCGCCACGGGAACGGACCGAGGCAAAGGGCTCGCTCGTGGACACCATCGTTTGCCGAGAAGGACGAAGGTTCTGTCCCACTTGACCTTCGACGGGCAGTGCTCTCCCCCGACCGCGTGTCTATATCGACCGCGCGACGTGAGGTGAGGTCGGACCCGGCCCCGAATGGACGCTCCCGAGGTGCGGTATGCCAAGAGCGGAAACGTCCACGTCGCCTATCAGACCGTCGGTTCGGGGCCGGTCGACCTGGTGCTGGTGCGGACGACGATCTCCCACCTCGAAGTGCTTTGGGAGGAACCATCGATGGCTCGGTTCCTTCGCGACCTTGCCTCGTTCAGCCGGCTGATTCTGTTCGACAAGCGGGGGACCGGATTATCCGACCGCCACGTGGGCGTCCCCACGCTCGAGGACCGGATCGACGACATCCGGGCCGTTCTGGACGCGGTCGGCTCGGACCAGGCGGTTCTGTTCGGAACGGCGGACGGCGCTCCGATGACCGCTCTCTTCGCCGCGACGTATCCCGCGCGGACCTCGGGACTGATCCTTTGGGGCGGGTCGCGCGCGGGCTCTGGGCCCCCGACTATCCCTGGGCGCCCACTCGAGAACAGCAGGAGGCTCTCATGCGCCAGGACGAACGCGATTGGGGGAGCGATTCCCACATCGACCGTATCACCTCCCTCCTGGCGCCGAGCCGGCTCGGCGACGCAGAGTTTCGTCGATGGCGTAAGCGGCTGACCCGCAGCGGCGCGTCTCCTGCCGAGGGCGAGGCCCTCGCGAAGATGAACATGGAGATCGACGTTCGCCCGGTCCTCTCCCCGATCCACTGCCCGACGCTCGTCGTCCACGCGACAGGAGACCGGTCGCTCCCCCTGGCGGCGGGACGGTATCTCACCGAGAACATCCCCGGGGCAAAGTTCCTCGAGGTCCCGACTTCGGACCACCTCCTCTGGGTGAATCCAGAGCCCACCGCCACGCTGGTCGCTGCCGTTCGGGAGTTCGTCGCTTCGCTACCCGGCGCTCCGGAATCCGACCGGATCCTGACCACGGTACTGTTCGCAGACATCGTCGGCTCGACCCAGCGCGCTTCGCAGATGGGGGACCAGGCGTGGGGTCAGCTTCTCGACAAATTCTTCGACGCGGCCCGCAGGGAGCACGCCCGGCTCCGGGGGCGGATGGTGAAATCGACCGGGGATGGTCTCCTCGCCGTCTTTGATGGCCCGACCCGCGCGGTCCGCTGCGGGTGCTCGATACGGGACCGCGCCGCGGGTCTCGCCCTCGAGACTCGGGTGGGATTGCATTCGGGAGAATGCTTGCTGCGGGGAGACGACGTGCTCGGCATCGCGGTTCACATCGCCTCGCGCGTCAGTGAGCAGGCCGGGCCGGGTGAGGTCCTCGTGTCGGGCACGGTACGCGACCTCTCGGTAGGCTCCGACCTTCGATTCCAGGACCGGGGGGCGCACGTCCTGCGGGGCGTCGACGGAGAGTGGCGAACGTATCTCGTGGAAGGGTCCTGAGTAGGGGGCACGACCACAGCTTCCCTTTCCGACGCTCCGTCCTCCTGCTGGGACCTTCCCGGCGGAATCGGTCCCGCCGACGGACAACTTAAGCGGCCCAAGGAGCTTTTTGATGACGGTAGTACATGGCAGGCGTTACTGGGCGAACTCCCCTTGCTGTAACGAACCTTCGCGGAGAGACGCTCGCGGACATGAACCGCGGACGGTTACGAGGTTGGGTGTTCGTAGGCGCCGTTGTGCTCGTCTTTCTCGCGCTCCTCGCCTGGCCGGACCTGCTGTTCGTCTTCGTCTTCGTCGCACTCGCCGCCGGTCTTGCGGTGCTCGGAGTCTGGATCCACCGCACGCTACCGGACGTGGAACGGGCGGGCGAGGAAGATCCGCAAACGTCGGAGCCGAAGGACGTTACGACCGGCGGGCACGATTGAGCGGACTCAGCCGGCGCGGCCCTGGCCGTGCGGCAGGTCGCCGTCCCGCCGGGTGGACAGGCTGATTCGACCGAGTGAAAGGACGCCGAATGTCGCTCGATAGAATATTAGACAGTGCAGTGTATCGAGTGACGGACGGTGTGGGTCTCGGGTCCATGGACTGGACGAGCCTGAAGCTCGAGCAGCGGGTCGCTGCGAAAGACCAGAGGTGCCGATGTGGTACCCGAATCTCCGCCGGGGATCGTGGCTACGAGTTCCATGGGGTGCCGGAGGCCGTCGGGGGCCTCCTTGAAAGCCAGGCGTTCTGCACTCCCCGGTGCCTTCGGGCCTACCTGTTGGAGGCGATGGAGGTTCTGGAGGGTGCCGGCTCCCCGGACCTCATCAGCGACGTCCACAGCGTCTACGCCTACCTCCAAGCGATGTCGGAGGCCGCTCGGGACCGGCCTCCGGCCCGGGCCGATCCGAACGAACGCTTTCGGCAGCCGGTCCCAGGGTGAACCGGTCGAACCCGCAACCTTTCCGCTCGGTCTCGGGCCGAGCAGCCCGAGCTCGCGTCGGATTACGCCGGCAGCGATTCGATGGCGTCGAGGTACAGGACGTCCGCCGAGCCGAGCACGCCCGAACGCGTACGGATCTCCTCGGGGTCGCCCCAGCTCGTGAACTCTCGCGCTTTCTCAAAGGTTCTCCACTCCGTGAGGCAGACGACTTCGTCCGGCGTCTCCGCATTGCGAAAGATCCGAGTCCCTCTCGAACCGAGCTCCGTGCGTTTCGTCACGTGCTCTTCCATGACGCGCTTCCAGCGAGTGTAGTCGGCCACCCGAATCCGAACCAGGACGAACGGCATGTCCCAGGTGAGCCGGAACGGGGGATAAACCAGCCCGTCCCATAGAGGAGCGACCCCCCTCCTACGAGATTCCGGTGCCCGGGCCCGAGGCGCGTCCGCAATCGGAGCCTTAGACCATTGCGCGAAATCAAGTGCGCCTAGGCTGGGGGCCTAGCTCTTCTCGGCGGTGGGCTCCGGTAGATGCCGTTCGCCGGGGCCGATGTACACCTGGCGCGGACGCGCGATCTTCTGCTCCTCGTCCATCATCATCTCCTGCCAGTGGGCGAGCCAACCGGACATCCGGGGGATCGCGAAGAGGACGGGGAAGATGTCCATGGGGAAGCCCATCGCCTGGTAGATGATCCCCGAGTAGAAGTCGACGTTCGGGTAGAGACGCCGCTTGATGAAGTAGTCGTCGGACAGGGCTGTTCGCTCGAGGGCGAGCGCGATGTCGATGAGACGGTTGCGCGCCGTCACGGCGAAAACGGAGTCGGCCGCCTCCTTGATGATCCGGGCGCGGGGGTCGTAGTTCTTGTAGACCCGGTGGCCAAATCCCATCAGGCGCCGCTTTCCCGACTTCACCTGACGGATGAGGGCCGGGACCTTGTCCTTCGACCCGACCTCCTGGAGCATCCGGACGACCTGTTCGTTCGCGCCTCCGTGCAGCGGCCCGTAGAGGGCGGCCGCGGCGGCCGCAGCGGAGACGTACGGGTCGGCGAGGGAGCTGCCGACCATCCGCATCGTGCTCGTGCTGCAGTTCTGCTCGTGGTCCGCGTGAAGGACGAACAGCGTGTCGAGCGCCTGGGTGAGCACCGGGTTGGGGGTATAGTGCGCCGTCCAGGACGGACGGTACATCATCGCGAGGAAGTTCGCCGTGTACGAGAGGTCGTTGTCCGGGTAGATGTACGACATCCCGACCGAATGGCGGTAGGAGAACGCGGCGATGGTCGGTATCTTGGCGACCAGCCGGTGGATCTGTCGCTCCCGCGAACCCTCGTCGTGAACCTGCTTGGCCTCGGGGTAGAACGTCGAGAGCGCCGCGAGGGTGCTCACCACCATCCCCATCGGATGCGCGTCGTGATGGAAGCCGTCCATGAACTTCTTGACGTTCTCATGGACCATCGTGTGGTAGGTGATGTTGTGCAGCCACTCGGCGAGCTCGTTCGGTCGCGGGAGGTGGCCGTAAATGAGCAGGTACGACACCTCGAGGTAGCTCTTCCGCCCGGCGAGCTCCTCGATCGGGTACCCGCGGTACCGAAGGACACCGGCATCGCCGTCGATGTACGTGATCGCACTGCGGCAGGGGGCCGTGTTCTGGAACGAAGGGTCGTAGCTGAGAAGGCCGAAATCGGCCTCCGAGGTCTTGACCTGCCTCAGGTCCATCGCTCGGACGGCCCCCCGGTCGATGGAGAGTTCGAATTCCCGGGCGGTTCGATTGTCCCGAACCGTCAGCGAGTTTCTGCGCCCGGACCTCTGGCTCTGAGTCTGACTCCGCTTGGCTGCCGGCGGCACTAAGCTCACCTACTTCGCCCGTAATCCCTCGGGGCTCTTGAAACCCGAAGCCGACCCACCGGAATCCCACCGGGATGCCGTCCGCGAACTCGGAGCCGAGGCGCGCCCTCGCTCGTACCTCCGACGTACCATCCGAACCCCCTCCGACACCCACCGTGCCGACCTCGGAAGGAGCAGCGCGTGAGCCGGTACGACGTCGTCGTGGTCGGGTTAGGGGGGGCCGGGTCTTCGGCCGCCTTCCACCTCTCGGCGGCCGGTTTGAAGGTTCTCGGTCTCGAGCAGTTTGGCCCGCTCCACGACCGAGGCTCATCTCACGGTCGGACACGGATCTACCGGACGGCGTACTTCGAGGGGGAGGCGTACGTTCCCCTCGTTCGGAGGGCGCAGCAACTCTGGCATGAGCTACAGGGCTTCGCGCGAGAGCGGATCATTCAGAGGACCGGTGGCCTCACTCTCGGTCGCCCCGACGGGCCGACCGTCCGAGGAGCCCGTCGGAGCGCGGCCGCCTTCGCGCTGCCCCACGAGATGTTATCACCCGAGGAAGTGAGGGCTCGCTTTCCCCAGTTCTCGATCCGAGGGAGCGAGGTCGGACTGTGGGACCCGGACGCAGGAGTCCTGTTTCCCGAGAACTGCCTGCGCGCCCATGCGGCTGGCGCTGCTGAGCGCGGGGCCGAGCTCCACTACGGCGAAGCCGTCACCCGCTGGTCCGCGAGGTCGGGTTCCGTCGAGGTCGATACGAAGGCGGGGAACTACCGCGCGCGATCGCTCGTGCTGACCGCAGGCCCCTGGACCCCGAGCGTGGTGAGCGACCTCGCGCTCCCGCTCACGGTCGAACGGCAGTTCGTCTTCTGGTTCCCGCCGTCGGATCCGGACTTGTACCGACCCGGACGGATGCCGGTGTTCCTCTGGGACGCGAGGCCCGAAGCGGAGACGTACGGGATCCCCGACCTCGGGGACGGCGTGAAGGTCGGCTCCTGGAAGGGGAAGGTGGCTCCGACCCCGGAAGAGGCGGACCGATCCCTACGCGAGGAGGACGCGGAGCCGGTGCGAGCGTTTGTGAGAGAACGCCTCCCGGGACTGGTGCCTCGCGAGACAGAATCGATTTCGTGTCTTTACACGAACTCTCCCGACCATCACTTTCTGGTGGGTCCGCATCCCCGCCATCCGAACGTGGTGGTCGTCAGCGCGTGCTCGGGTCACGGTTTCAAGTTCACGAGCGTGCTGGGCGAGATCGTTTCCAGGCTTCTGGCGGGCGAGGAGGTCCCGCAGGAGCTCTCCCCGTTCGACCCCGGCCGGTTCCAATCGGGCACCGAAGGACGACGTCGTCGCGAATAGTCGCATCCGGGGCGTGGTCGGAGCGATCGAGACGGCTTATCGGATTCCCCCTCGAGTCCGCGAGGGATACCCGCGCTCGCGAGCACGACCGCGACCGTCGCTACCCGGGCCGAGCGCTTCCGAAGGCGTCGACCGGCCCGCCCACGCGGGGGCGGGCCGCTCAACCCGTGGGCGAGACGACCCCCTTCGCCACCCTGTAGTGGGCCTCCGCGAACCCCACGAAGAACGCGACGTAGCTGAGACTCAAGAGTCCGGTGAGAAACGTGATCGGATGGGCGATGGAGTTCACAGCGATCGAACGCACCACGACGTCGTGAACGATCGGGAACAGCTGAGAGGCGAGGGCGAGGCCGATCAGGGCGGAGACGATCAACGACCAGGCGAGTCCGGCCCAGATCGCCACCGTGCCGGCCCGCCCGGCCAGGTGTCCCGCGACGAACACGTACATGACGAACGTGGTCCCGAAGATCATCGCGATGGCTACTCCGAACTCGAACTGCAGCCAGGACGGAGGAGCCGGCCCTCCGACCAGAACCAGGTACGCGACGGGCGCGGCCGCCAGCGCTATCGCGAGAAGGCTCACGACGAACGCCCCCGTCGCATACCCGACGCGCGTTCGGTGGAGTTCGTGAAGCTCGTGCCGTCCGACCCACAGAAACAAGATTCCGACCACCGAGAACGCGGGGCTGAGCAGGAGGAGGTAGCCGCGCAGCGGAAGTTGGGAGGACTGAGTGAACAGCGCGGCGAAGCCGCCCGCGGCTTCCACCGCGAACCCAACTTTGAAAACGGTGAGACTCACACGGAGGTTGACGGTCAAGGCGGATTCCTCCTCGAGCGAAAGAACGGACCGGCAGGCCGATTAAGCCCTGCGATGGAGGAGAAAGTCCGTCGCACGAGTCGGCTGAAGATTCCGGGCGAGCGACTTGGGGTCCCGTCGCCGCCTCTTCGGACCGCGGTGAAGCGGCCCAGGAGCGGTCGCGGGTCAGTCGAGCCGTGAGAGGACCATCAGCGCGCGGAGCGTGACCATCTTGCTCGGCCGGCCGACCGGCTCGAACTGGAGCGGCGTCGGTCGCTGGGAAGGGTGTCGATCGTACCACCGTGCCATCCCGCCCTCCACGTCCGGGTGAACGGCATCGAGGTTCCACCGCCCGTCCGTCCGCCGTTTCCTTTTGAGAACGGAGAGCGCGAACCGCAACCTTCGGTCGTTCCCGTACCCGAGAGCCGTCAGGAGGTCGAGCCCGACGAGAAGGTCGTAGTAGTAGTGGATCGGATAGTGGAACCGGAACCAAGGTTTGTATCGGTCTCCCTGGCAGTGGAGCTGTCGTTCGAGAAAGAACTCGGCTCCCCGCTCCACGCAGCCCTGCATCCGGGCGGTCCAC
>JASHTB010000069.1 GCA_030040775.1 Thermoplasmata archaeon
GCGTCGACCCGCCGTTCGGGCGAGGCTCACTCCGACCGCCGGAGAGGAACCTTCTCGGCCGGCCGGTCCGCCGTCGAGAAGATCTCGAGGTAGGGGACGAGAGCCGAGATCACGCGGTTCTCTGCCTTGCGTAGATGCTCCTCGTAGGTGGTCCGGCCGATTCCGAGGCTCGAGGCGATCTCTTCGGTCTTCACCCGTCGGGGAGACGTGTAGTAGCCGAACCGGTGGGCGGTGAGGAGAGCTTCGGCCTGGCGGGCCGTCAGGTTCTCGAAGAGCACGTGGGTCCAGACGCTGGTCGGTAGGACGTTCAAGGAGAGCTCGCGCTTGCGAACGAGTTCCGCGCTTCCCTGGCGACGGAAGTCGTCGTAGAGGTCCTTCAAGCGGTCGGGCTCGAAGCTCATGACGCGAAAGTTCGCCCACCCGTCGCGATAGACGACGGGAGGGTCGTCCCAGCACTCGTGGGAATCGATGATGTTCCAGAGGCTGTTGTAGCGCGAGCAGGTGCACTCCAGAAGGAAAAGACGGGCCGACTCGGCATCGACCCATCGGTCGACGACGTGGCCGGTCTTGCGGATCGTCGACTCCACCGTCCGCAGGACGGCCGGGTCCCGGCTCGGGACCTGGAGCAGCTCCCGGTTCCACAGGCACCACATCGAGATCGGAGTATCGGGAACCGCCCGCGACAGGTGGACGAACGGGTAGTCGTACGACGCCTTCATCGCCGCTTCCCAGAGCGCCATGCTCTCACGAATCCGACGAGGACCAAAGCCGTTGTCCCGTCGTACGACGGCCGTCTATGGCGGGCATCGCGCCATCGCCGGTCGCGCCCTCCCTGAGCGAGGTGAACGTCTATGTCCTTGCTGAATGCGGAGCAATGGGTCGGCCGTGGATCGGGAAATGTGAGCGACGACGTCCGCAGATGGGCGGCGCAGGAGTACCCGAACGATTCGATCGGTTGGGTCCTGAAGAGCGCCCCCCGCCCGAAGGGCCGTAGCCCCGTTCGCCGTATCCGAGCGGCTCTCTCCTTCCTCCTCGCCCTCGGGCGGCGGGACGGGGAGGCAGCCGAGGCCGAGCGAAGGTCTTTGTAGCTCGCTTCGATTCGACCGATTCGATGTGCGACATGGACGAGGCGGAGCTTGCTGAGTACCTCCTCTGGCGGGAGGCTGAGCGCGTGCGCGCTCCCGTTCGGTCCGAGCCCGTGACGAGAGCGAAGTCGCTCGCGAACCTCGCGCCCGCGGCTCCTTCCCCGGAGACGGCGGAAGCATAGTCGTTTCGAAGCCGGCGCCGGCCCCTCGGCCCTCGCCGTGTGGCTCGTGAGGCACTGGGCCCTCGAGCGGGAGGGGCTCGCGTCCGAGGCGGACGCATCGCGGGGTGTGGAAAAGTGGAAACGACAACCCGCCCTCGGGCCCGCATGGAGGAACTAGAGAATCCCCTCGAGAACCCATGCTTTGGTTGCGGACCGGCCCACCCGCGCGGACTCCGCCTCCGCTTTGAAAGAGTGGGCGATGACCCAGCCCGGGCGGAAGTTAGGACGACGTTCGTCCCGAAGCCGGACGAGATCGGTTGGCCGACCTTGTTCCATCACGGCCTCCACTTCATGGTGTTGTACGAAACCTCGTACTGGGCCGCGCTGACCCTCGCCGGCAAGCTCTGGGTGAGCGTCGGCCCCGTGAGCTATACGGCCGACCGACTCCCGCGGGTAGGTCGTCCCTATGAGTCACGCGCCCGGATCGTCCGTCGCGAGCCCGAACACCTCATGGTCCGCGCCGAGACGAGGTCGGCCGAAGGGAAACCGTGCGGGTCGCTCGAATCGGAGTGGCGTCCCGCCCGCCGAGAGGTCGTCCAGCGAGCGGGGATCCCGCTTCCGGACTATCTGACGGAACTCCTCTCCCCCTGAACCCCCAGCATCGGTAGCCCCCGCGTTGCCGAGGGGAGGCACGTCGTCTTGCCATCGACGATCCCGAGCTGGCGCCCGGCTCCTTACGGGGAGCCGCCGCTGGCCCCGGGAGGGGGCGTCGGAGACTCCGCCGGGGCCGAGGACGGGGGCGGAGTCTGCGAGGTCTGGGGAGTCTCCGACCAGGGCTGCGCCGGCGGAGGCGCCCGGGGGGGTCGACGGCGCAGAAGGAGAACCAGCGTAGTGATGAGGAAGAGGACCGCGAGCCCGGCCAGCACCCCGATGAGGTCCCAGCCGAGCGAGCCGATGCCCGCAGAGCTCGTGCTCGGCTGCGCGACGAGCTTCACGCTGAGCGTCACGTTCCCCCCTGCGACGATCGTGACGTTGTTGAAGTAGGCGAGGAAGCCCGACGCCGTCACCTCGATCGGGTAGGTCCCCGGGGCGAGCGAGAAGTTCATCGCGCCGCAGGCGAGCCCCGCATTGCTCCCGTTGAGATAGACGTTCGCGCAGACCGGGGCCAGGAGGAGGTGGAGGTGACCGGGCTCAAAGGTGAACGCGACCGACTGACTGTTGTCTGCCGGCAGCGAGCCCGACCCGCTCGACGGACTCGCGAGGTATCCAGGCGCAGTGACCCGGAAGGTGTACGGACCGTCGACCGAGTCGAAGACATTGAACTCGAGGGTCGAGCCGGTCGAGCTCACGTTGGTCGTGGTCGTGCCCTGGGTGAGGTGGACCGTCCAGGCGGCTCCTATCGGAAGGCCGGTCTCGCGGAACGTCAGGGTCGCCTCAGGCACGAACGAGACCGAGACCTTTTCGGGCGTACCGGCCTCGAGCGTGAACGAACCGCTCGCGG
>JASHTB010000070.1 GCA_030040775.1 Thermoplasmata archaeon
TGTGGATCGCCCGAAGGATCTCCTCCCCGGAGGTCCCGCGGTCCGAGAAGAGGTGGTAGAGCCGGTCCCGGGCCTCGAAAAAGCTACCCGAGAGCGCCGCTCCGAGCATCCCCTCGACCTCTCGGCGCAGCGGGACCGTGGCATACTCCTTCACGGTCTCGGCCGTGACCGTGTCGGCGTGCGTTGCGGCGAGTTGAAGGAGGTTGATCGCCCGACGCATGTCTCCCCCGCTCGCCGAGAGGATTGTCTCCATCGCCTCCCCTGAGACCTTCTTCCCTTCCCCCTTCGCGACCCTTTCGAGCTGGGCGCGGACCGCCGCCGTAGGGTAGGCACGGAACCGAAACACCGCGCATCGGGACTGGATCGGCTCGATGATCCGGGAGGAGTAGTTGCACGAGAGGATGAACCGGCACGAGCCGGAGTACCGTTCCATCATGCGGCGGAGCGCGGCCTGCGCCTCCGCGGTCATGTTGTCGGCCTCGTCCAAGAAGAGGATCTTGAACCCGACGTCTCCCAGCGGGGCGGTGCGCGCGTACTCTTTGATCGTCGTCCGCACCGTGTCGATCCCGCGGGCGTCCGAGGCGTTCTCCTCGAGGAAGTTCTGACGCCATTCCGGACCGTAGAGGTCGCGGGCAAGGGCGAGCGCCGCGGTGGTCTTCCCGGTACCGGGAGGTCCGGCGAACAGGAGGTGCGGCATCGACCGCTTCTCGGCGTACGCCCGGAGGAGAGGGACGATCGCCTCCTGCCCGAGCATTTCGGAAAGGGTCGCGGGTCGGTACTTTTCGACCCAGACCGCCTCGCTCGTCTTGCCGGCCATCGACCTCCTGCCGCGGTCTTGCGGGGTCCCTAATTATGATTGTCCCGCCGGGGTCGGTCCGGACCGCCCGCGGGCCCACACCTCGTTCGCGAAGCGAACCTCGTCGGCCCGGTGGCGGCGGAGCGACTCGGCGAGGATACGGCCGTACTGCCCCAGCGCCTGGCGGTTCCCTCCGTGGTCCTCGCCGACGACGACCGACAGGAACCAATCGAGTTGTTCCGTCGAGGTACGAAACCAGGCGTGGTCGGCGGAAAGGACGCGGGCCAGAGTTCGCTCTTCGGGAGTTCGGACCGGCATCGCGGCGAGGAGCGGTTCCTCGATCCGGCAGTGATCGGCCACCGCATCGTCGACCGCGCGGACCATCGACCGCAGGGCGTCTAGCGGGTACTCCTCGAGCAGGACGAGCCGGTAGCTCACGCGCTCGAACCAGTCGATGAGCGCATCGAACTCCCGAGGCGGTCGACGGACGTCGACCGTCGGTTCCGAGGGCGACACCGAGGCCGAGGGAAGTCCCGGGGCATATCGCTTGGCGCTCCCGTTCCACCCGACCGGTGCTCACTTCCCGTGAGCGGCTCTCGTGCGTTCCGACCATGGTAAGGGAGACCCTCCCCTCCTTCGATGAACGCGTGGAACTTCCGACACCCAGCCGAGAGCGCCATCCTGAGCCGAACGACCCGGGCGGTCGAACTCCTCCGGCCGACCGAACCCACTCCGACGCTACCGGACCGCGAGACCAATCGGTCGGGGAGGAGGGCCCCCGGCCGGCACGGGAGCACCGGCTAGTCCGGAACGCGGGGCGATGAGACCGAGTTATATCGGGTCCGGTCCTCGTGGGAGAGGGCCGGTGCGATGCGGGAGATCCTCGCCCACGTCCAGTTTCGCGGAGTGATCCGAGAACGTTCCGTCGAGCCGTACGTCCGCATCCTGAAGGCCCTGCGTTCCCGCCGTCGAGTGAAAGGCGTGCTCCTCGACATCTCGAGCGGAGGGGGGGAGTCGATCGCCTCCTACGACCTCTACCTCGCCGTGAAGCGGCTCAATCAGGTGAAGCCGGTCTTCGTATCGATCGGGTCGGTCGGAGCGTCGGGAGCGTACCTGGCCGCGCTCGGCGGCCGAAAGCTGTTTGCCTACCCAGAGTCGACGGTCGGCTCGATCGGGGTGATCTACGCCCATTTCGCCCTGCGGGAGCTCGCCCGCCGTCTCGGAGTCTCGATCGAGCTCGTCCACGCCGGCGTGCACAAGGACGCCTACCAGGGCTACCGGCCCCTCACCGACGAGGAACGGGAGAAGCTCCAGGCGATCACGCAGGAGAGCTACGAGACGTTCGTCGACCTCGTGGCCCGGGAGAGACACCGACCGCGCGACGAGGTACGCGCGCTCGCCACCGGCGAGTTCTGGACAGGGCAGCAGGCGTTGAAGCTCGGTCTGGTCGACGCGCTCGCGGACCGGGAGGCGGCGCTCGAAGACTTGGCCGCCCTCACGGGCGTCCCGTCCCGGAAGACGGTACGGGTCGCTCCCCCGAGGACGTTCCTCGACCGGCTCTTCGGAGGCGGGCCAGGAAGCTTCGGAGGAGGCGTGTTCGACCGCCTTCGGGACGCGATCGAGGATTCGGCGCTCGACCTCGGCGGCTTCTCGCTCCGCCGATGACCCACCCTCCGGGAGCGGTTAAATAGCGCCGTCGCGCTCAACTCCGAGCGATGCCGGAAGGTCGCCGAACGGGCTTCTCCAGCGCGGCCGGTCTCATCCAGTACTACGACATGGAGGAGACGAAGGCGCTCAAGATCAATCCGTACATTGTTATCGGCCTCGGTCTCGGGGCGGCCGTCTTCGTCTCGGTCCTCAACTGGCGCCCGATCTAACCCTCACGCCGGGACCATCGGCGGCGCGTTCGTTTCGAACATCCTCCCCGGTAGGAATCGCCCGCTCGCTCTCTGACCCAAGAGGTAGACCTTCGAATCCGGCGAGTCGTCCAGGACGAGGTAGCCCGTCCGGCGGGCGAGCCGGCGGGCGAACGAGCCGACCTCCTCGTGGGACGGGACATGGTCCCGACCGAGACGCTGGCGCGACTTTCCCATGTACACGTAGCCCTTCGGCTCGATGAAGTCTGGCCGCGCGAGCAGGTCGAGCTCGGCGTAGGCATCGACCCAGCCGAGGTTCCATCCTTTGACGAGGGTATGGCGGACGACCCGGCGCGTCCTGAGGTCCCGCACGATCGAGAGGGATTCCTTCAGGCGGTCAAACGCATCCTCGTACGCCGGGAGGGTGAGGCGCCGGAACACCTCGGGGTTCGGCCCCGTCACCGACACGTAGAGCTGCGTGGGGAGCGGGTCAAGCGCCCTGAGCGCGTCGGGGTTCGTTCCGTTCGTGACGAGGAACGTCGTGATCCCGCGCTCATGGCAGAGCTCGAGGAACCGGTTCATCTTCGGATAGAGCGTCGGTTCTCCCGTCAGGGAGATCGCGATATGCTTCGGGCGCTGGGATTCCTCCCAGCGGCCGAGCTCCACCTCGGGGTCCCCCTTGAATCCCGACAAGATCCGACGCTGGGCGTCGAGCGATCGGTCCAGGAGCGACTCGGGGTCGTCGTACTCGGGCATCACCGCGTCGTTCTCCCAGCCTTGGTTGCGCCAGCAGAAGCGGCAGTGGAGGTTGCACGAATCGATCGAAGGGGACATCTGCAGGCAGCGATGGCTCTCGATCCCGTAGAACCGGCCCTTGTAGCAGTCGCGGCCCCGCGTGAGCGACTCGCGCGTCCAGTAGCAGATCTTGACCGCACTATGCCGGCCTACGAGCTGGTAACCCTGTCCCGCGAGCTCGTTCGACAGGTCCTGGTCGCCCATCGGCGGTCGGAGCGACCGGAGTCCCCGCCATAACCTTTTGGAAACCGATCGGGCGACCGCGCGGCCGCGGAGAGCATTCCGGTGGCGTTACGTGAACTCTTCTCGCTCGAAGAGGAAGAGGCCGGCGATCGCGGTGAAAATGAAGTATCCCGCCATGATGGCGAGTCCCTCGGGGTAGGTGGGACTGTAGGTCGTCGTCGTGATCCGCGTCCCGCGCGGGCCCATCGTGGTCGTGGTCGCGATGTGCGGTGGCAACGTTGCGTCGAACGGATACGCGATCGTGACTCGGGCGTAGTCGATGATGAACCAAGGTTCGATCTTGACGAGCGCGACGATGAGGTCCTGGAGGATCGTAAACCCGAAGAGGAAGAGAATGGCGACGACGAGGACGGCATAGAGCGAGTTCTTGAACATCGAACTGAAGAGGAAGACCGCTCCGAGAAGGGCGAGGAGGTAGAGGAGCGCGATCGCGAACGACTCGACGAGAGCGAAGGGGAAGAATCCCGTGCCGAGGTACACCGCACCGTTCCCGACGAGGATGACCAGGTAGACGACCATCGCCGCGATCGAGGCGCCCAACGAGGCGAGGAACTTCCCCACGTACACCGCGGCCCGTCGGATGGGAAGGCCCATCAGGAAGTAGCCGGTCTTGTTTTGAAACTCACCCGCAATCGCATCCCCGCCGAAGATGATGCCCGCGAAGATGATGACCACATAGGCCCCCCCGCCCCAGAACGAACCGTAGAACGCGTCGGAGCTCGACGTGAGCCCCGCGATGGTGGTCGTTCCGTGAAAGTACGCCAGGATGAACGAGATGATCGCCCCGATCGCGACCACGATGGCCATCATGAGGATGAATCGGCGGGACCGGAGGTAGTCGCGAAACTGGTACCTTGACAGCAGGAGGGATTGTCGCCAGGTCTCGGGAACCTGGCCGATCGTCCTTGAAGTCGACTCAGCCGTAGCGGTCGGGGTCGCGGCCACGTTTAATCCCCCTTCGAGATCTCGCGCAAGTACAGTTCCTCGAGGGCGCTCGTGGAGGGCTCAAAGCTCACCAGTCCCAGCCGGGCCCCCGCGATCCGCTCCAAGACCTGCGCCTGGGTTTCGGGCCCTCCCGAGATGATCAAACGAGCTCGCTGGGGGCCGACGAGCAATGCCGTCGTGACGCCGGGAATGGGGCGAATCTGGGAGGCGATCGTCTCCTCAGAGATCGGCCTGACGAACGACAGCTCGACCGAGGAGGCGTTCGCGTTCAAGCGCGTCGAGACGTTCTCGAGCGTGTCGTAGAACAGGAGCCGACCGTGGTCGATAAGGGCGACCTCGTCGCAGACGTCGACGACCTCGCTCAGAATGTGACTGCTCATGAAGATCAGTCGGTGCTCGGACTTGAGGCTCCGAACGATCGACCGGACCTCGGCCATGCCCCGCGGGTCGAGTCCGGTGCTCGGCTCGTCGAGGATCAGGACCTCCGGGTCCGAGAGGAGCGCCGCGGCGATGTTCACTCGTTGCTTCATCCCCTTGGAGAACCGCCCGAACCTCTGGTCGGTCCACTCCGACATCTTGACCTCCTCGAGCACGACCTTGGTACGGGCGCGAATCTCCTCCGAACGCATCCCCCGGAGCGCCCCGCTCATCTCGAGCGCCTCGCGCGGGCTGAGCGAACCGTAGATCTCGGGGCTCTCGATGAGGTCACCGACGACCGAGAGGGCGCGCTTACGGTCCCTCTGGACCGAAACGCCGTTGATGAACGCTTCGCCTTCTGACGGGAAGATGAGGTCGGTGAACATCTTGAGGGTGGTCGTCTTTCCGGCGCCGTTCGGCCCGAGGAAGCCGAGGCACTTGGAGCCCTCGACCTTGAGGTTGAGGTGGTCGAGCGCGGTGAAGGAGTTGAACCGCTTGGTCAGCCCCACCGCTTCGAGGCTTAGCCCCGCTGACATCGTTCCCTTCTGAATCTCTATTGGTTGGTTAAAACGGGAGCGGTCGCTTGCGCCTGAGTCGCACGGGTGGCCACCCCGGGGCGCTTCGGACCGAGCGCTACCCAGCGAAGCGAGAGCGAGTTCAGGACGACCGCGGCCGACGACGCTCCCATCGCGACCGCCCCGGTGATTGGCAACACGTTGTAGACACCGAGCCCCGAGGCCGGCACGAGAGCCCCCATCGCGATCGGCAGGAGCACCGCGTTGTACCCGACCGCCCAGGCGAGATTCCCCCGGACCTTTCGAACGGTCCGGCGTCCGAACCGAAGAGCGAGGGCGACGCCGCGGAAATCCGGCCTGAGGAGGATGACCCCGGCGGATTCCCGGGCGACCTCCGTCCCTGAACCGATCGCGATGCCGAGGTCAGCCGCCGCCAGCGCCGGAGCGTCGTTGATTCCGTCCCCGACGTAGGCGACCTTGTGGCCCTCGGCCTGCAGTTCCCGGATGCGAGCGAGCTTCTGCGCGGGCGTCAGGCCCGCTCGGAACTCCCGGATCCCGAGTTCCGAGGCGACCGCGACGGCCGCCGATTCGCGGTCCCCGGTCACCATCTCCAGGGAGATTCGGTCCTCTCCCAGAGCGCGGATCGCCTCCCGCACTCCGCGGGCTATCTCGTCGGCGAATCCGAGCAGGCCGACCGGCCGGCCGTTCCGAAGCACCACCGACCCGGACTTTCCCTCGAAAGAAAGTCGCTCGATCGGTCCGGCGAGACCCGTCAGGTCGGCTCCTTCGTCGCGGGCCCCCCGTTCGCTCAGGACCTCGACGGACGCTCCCGAAACCCGGGTCCGCGTACCCGCTCCGGGCGCCGCATGACTTTCTTCCGCGGGTGCGATCGGGACGTTACGGAGCCGCGCCGCCTCGAGCACGGCTTTCGCAAACGGATGCTCGGAGCCGACTTCCGCGCTGGCCGCGAGCGATAACAGCCCCTCTACCGTTTCTCCCGGTGCAGGAACGACATCGGTCAACCTCGGCCGACCTTGGGTGAGCGTCCCGGTCTTGTCCGTCAACACCCGGTCTACCTCGCTCGCGCGCTCGATCGATTCGCCTCCTTTGAACAGGATGCCTTCTTCGGCCGCTCGTCCGGTCCCGACCACGAGGGCCGCCGGCGTGGCGATCCCGAACGCGCACGGACAGGCCGTGATCACGATCGAAACGTAGACCAGGAGCGCGATCGTGAAGCCGGCTCCGACCGCGAACCAGCCGGCCGCGGCGACGGTCGCGAGGACGAGGACCACGGGTACGAACGACGCCGCCATTCGGTCAGCCAAGCGTTGTAGGGGGACCCGGCTCGTCTCCGCCTCGGTGACCAGCCGACCGATCTCGGCGAGCACCGTGTCCTCGCCGACCCGGTTCGCGACCACGGTCAGTCGCCCGTCTCCATTCGTCGCCCCGGCGATGACGGGATCTCCCCTACCTTTCTCGACCGGCAGGCTCTCGCCCGTGAGACCCGCTTCGTTCACCGAGGAGTTCCCTTCGAGGACCGTTCCGTCGGCCGGAAAACGGCCTCCGGGGAGCACCCGGTACTGGTCCCCCGGTCGGACCTCGGCCGCGGGGATCTCATATTCCCGGTCTTCGCGCAGTACGAGCGCCGTGGCCGGCAGGAGCTCGTGGAGGCGGCGAAGCGTCCCCCGGGCCCTCTCCCGCGTGAGGTGCTCCAAGTAGTTTCCCGTCAGGATCACGGTCACGATGAGCGACGAGGCGTCGAAGTAGAGCGTCGGGGGTAGCCGACCCGGCAGGAGGAGCACGCCCACGCTGTACGCGTACGCGGCCCCCGTTCCGACTGCAACGAGCACGTCCATGTTCCAGGTACGGTTCCGCACAGCCTCGCGGGTGCCGGCGAAGAACTGGAGCCCGGGGTAGAACTCGACGAGGCTCGCGAGTGCGAAAACGACCCAGGGGCCGCCCTCGAACCGAACGGCGTAGGTCAGCAGTACGATGGCCAGGCAGAGCGGCCAGGCTACGACCAGCTTTTGGCGCAGGGCACCAAGCTCTCGCTCCGGCTCTGCGAACTCCCGCAGACAATGGCTCGAGCAGAAGAAGTAGGTGCGGCCCTCGCGGAGAAGCTTCAGACCCGAGCTGCGGGGGTCAACGAACATCCCGCAAACAGGGTCGGTCGGCATGCAGAGCCCATGGGTCGACGATCGGTCCGAACGGTCGTCCGATTAGCCCGGTGGACGACGAGAAGCCTCGTAGCGAACTTGGCAGCCGGCCGAGCAGAAGTAGACCGTTACGCCCCCGTACTGCCCGCGAGTGGCGGCCGCGCGATCGTCGATCACCATGCCGCAAACCGGGTCCGTGACCTTCGTCATGCTAATGCTTCGACCGATCTCACGGCATTAGCTTATTTATCGTTTCGGTCATGACTAGGCCGGAGAGCGGTTCGTCCAAGATGCGGGCGGTCACGGTGCACCATTCCGACTCGGAGTCGTCCTCCCTCGCGGTCGACCTTGCGAACACCGTGGCGTGCGACGGCTGCCGCGCGACCGATGGACTTGCCTCGCTGGGGGAGGCCCGCCGCTGGGTCCGGTCGAGGTTCCCGCGAGATCGCTCTCGGGTTTCCCTCGACGATCTCGCCACGCTGCGCCGGCTTCGGTCGAACGTGCGCTTCCTGTTTCGGGCCGCCGCCGACCGCTCACGGCCCTCTCCGAAGGCGCTGGCCGCGGTCAATGACAGCGCGAGCGGCCCTCCTACCCGCTCCCGCCTCTCTTGGTCCAGAAGGCGCTGGGTCCTACGAGCGCCGGTAGACGCGCGACCGGCCGCGCAACGCCTAGCCAGCGTCGCGGCGCGGTCCGCCCTCGCGCTGCTCTCGGGACCCCTCCCCCCTCGGGTCCGTCCGTGCGAGGGACTGGGGTGTGCCCACTACGTCCTCGTGCGACGGGCTGAACAACGTTGGTGCTCCCCGACCGGATGCGGAAACCGGGCACGGGTACGTCGCCACTACCGAAAAGTCCGAGCAATCGTGACCCCTCGATCCCGCCGGCGACTTTCGGGTCACTCCGGAAGCGTCCCCCCAAAGGTCTAAGCCCTCCGGCTTCCGCCTAGCCGGTGTGGTGGAGTCCCTCGAGCCGCCCGAAGTCGCTCGCCGGATGAAGGAAACCCCGGATCGAATCGTCCTTCTGGACGTGCGCGAGCCGTACGAGCGTCACGTCGCCGCCATCGAACCGTCGCTTCACATCCCGATGAGTGAGGTCCCGGAACGCCTAGACGAGATCCCGAAGGATCGCGAGGTCGTGGTCTACTGTCACGGCGGAGCTCGGTCGCTGATGGTCGCGGGCTACCTCTTTGGCCGGGGGTACCGGTCGGTCGCCAATCTTTCGGGCGGGATCGACGCCTGGTCGCTTCAGGTCGACCCTAACGTTCCTCGCTACGATTGACCCCGCCCTTTCCACTGGGCGAAGGAACGGGCCGCCAGACTACCGGTGGCGACTCGGCCGCTCGTCCGACGGAGTCCGCTCGAGCACCTCGACGTATCCTCGCATCTTCCAGTAGGTATCGAGGAACTCCTGGCCCCGGGCCGTGATGTCGTACACCGGCCGTCCGTCCAGCTCGTCACTCTTCAGCAGGCCGAGAGCGAGGAGCCGGTCGACAAAATTGCGCAACCGGTCGACCGGCATTCCGGCTCCGTAGGAGACTCGGGTGATCCGGGCGGCCCCGTGATAATGCTTCACGACCTCGAGCACGGTCGCGTAGAGGTCGGTGACCTCCCTTCGTCGCGAAGAGCCCGTGCCGTCGCGGCCGTTCAGCATCCTGGGGACCCTCCTTACACGGGGAACGCAGGCAGGGAGTCGACGCGGCGCGGAGGTACCCGGAGCCGCGCCCCGGGATCGACCTCAGCCGACTGCGTGTAGACGACCTCATCCGCGCTCGCTCCGTCCCGGATCCGTACGCGATTCGCGAAGACCCGACGAACCTCGGACCTCTCGCCCAGCTCCACCGAGTCTCCGTAGACGTCCTCGGCGTGCGAGCGCTCCTCGAGCTCGACCGACGTTCCGACGATCGGCCCGGCCGCGCGGGCCCGGCGACGCAGCACGAGTCGCGGTGCCTTGAGCCCCTCGTTCGTGGTGATGCGACCCCCCAGTTCCGCGGACGACGCGAAGACCGCCCGCCGCGTCGAGAGCGCCCCGCCGAGTTCCAGGCGGTCGGCGGTGATCTCCTCGCGGACAGAGACGAATCCCCCGACCTCGAGGGTTCCCGAGAGGTGCAACGCCCCCCGCACATCGAACTTGCCGCCGATGTCGACCGATTCGCCGTTTGCGTTTCCTCCGATCGACCCCATGCCTCCGACCTTGAGAGCGGAGAACGCGAGGTTGTCCCGGGCCGTGAAGACTCCACCGACTTGGATCGATCCTCCCTTGCCGTCTCCCTTGAGCTCCGCGAAGCCGCCCGCTTCGAGCGAGCCGAAGGCGAGCGGCCCGTCCGAAACGAACTTGCCTCCGACCTCGATCGAACGTCGAACGGTGCCGCCGTTCAGGCGAATGAGCCCGCCGGCTTCCAGCGAGTCGAGCTCCACCTCGCCAATGTCCACCGAGCCGCCGGTCTCGACCGACTCGGCGGTGAGCTTCCCTTCGAGGCGGAACTTGCCGCCGACCGAGACCTTTCGGGCCCGGAGGGTGCTGCGGCCTTCGAGAACCCCGCCGACCTCGAACTCGTCGGCGTCCGCCGCTCCTCCGACCCGCAGACCCCGGTCGACGTCCACCCGGCGGGCCTTGAGCTCCCCCTCGACCTCGACCGCCGCGTCCCGTGCGTCGAGTGTCTCCCGGGCCGAAAGGCTTCCTCTCACTTGCACCGTGCCGTCCTCGGCGAGAAAGGAGCCGCAGTCTAGATCGCCGAGCACTTCTGCGTCGCCCTCAAACCGCGCGGTCCCCGGCACCACGAGTCGGCCGTCCACGTCGATCCGGACTCGTCCATCAGCTCGCAGGTCCCCCTCGAGAGTGCCGAGGCGGACCCGTGCGCCCCGGGGAACGCGGGTTTCGCTCATCGGGGACAGTACGGCGGGGGCCTCCTATAGGAATAGGTCACTCCGAGTGACCACCCCAGAGGAGCCGAACGCCGGGCGAACGCACATAAGCAGACCGGCCGGTCCCGGTCGTGGCCGACTCGTTCGCCGAGATCCGCGAAGAGGTGGTTGCCTGCCGCCGATGCCCTCGCCTCGTCGCGTACCGAGAGCGCGTGGCAAGAGAGAAGAAGCGCGAATTCGGGGCGGAAACCTACTGGGGCCGGGGCGTTCCGGGGTTTGGCGACCCCGGGGCCCGCCTCGTCGCCGTCGGCCTCGCGCCGGCCGCTCACGGCTCGAATCGGACTGGGCGAGTCTTTACGGGGGACAAGTCAGCCGCGTTCCTCGTGCGAGCGTTCCACGCCGCGGGCTTCGCGAATCAACCGAGCTCCTTGCACCGCGGGGACGGGCTTACCTATCACGATCTGTACCTTACCGCGGCCGTCCGGTGCGCTCCTCCCGGGAACCGCCCGAACCCGGAGGAGCGGGAGAACTGCGCCCCCTATCTCGACCGGGAGCTCCGCCTCTTGACCAACGCTCGTGCCGTGCTAGGGCTCGGCGGCTTCGCCTGGGATTCGATCCGGGACGCCTCGTCACGCGTGTACGGAGTCCCGCGTCCTGCGGTCGCATTCGCCCACGGAGCCTGTGCGCCGCTCGGGTCCGGTCGACCGATGCTCTGGGCTTCGTATCACCCGAGCCCCCAGAACACGAACACCGGAAAGCTCACACCGGCGATGCTGACCGACCTCCTCCGGCGGATCCGGTCCTCTTATTCGGCGGTCTCGGCCGACTCCCGAGAGTCTTAATCGGGGACCTGCCTCGCCGGGCCCGTGACGGGCTTCGAGGTGGTAGAGCGGGACGGTCTCGCCCGCCTCGGTCGATTCGACACACCGCACGGCCCGATCGACACCCCGGCCCTCTTGCCGGTCGTGCATCCGGATCCGGCGCGTCAGCCGGTATCGCCGAAAGAGATGCACGAGCGTCTCGATGTGCGGGCGGTGATCACCTCCTCCTACATCGTTTGGCGGACCGCACCCCTGCGCGCGGTCGCCGAAGCGGAGGGGATCCACAGACTCCTCGGCCACGACGGCCCGGTCATGACCGACTCGGGAGCGTTCCAGCAACACGCGTACGGCTCGGTCGAAGTCGGTCCTGACGAGATTCTCGCCTTTCAGAGTGCGATCCGGTCCGACATCGCGACGGTCCTCGACCTGTTCACGGAACCCGAAAGCTCCCACGAGGCGGCCGAGGCCGCGCTCGAGGCGACGCTCGCGAGAGCGCGCGATGCGCGCCGAGCGAGGAAGGGCCTCCTCGCGGTCCCCGTACAAGGGGGGTCCCACGATGACTTGCGATTCCGGTCGGCTCGGGCCGCGAGCGAACTCGGCGACATCGCCGCCGTGGGCGGGGTCGTGCCGCTCCTCGAGCAGTACCGGTTCGTTGAGCTCGCCCGGATCCTCGTGGCCACCCGACCGGGACTCGGAGCAGGCTCCGCCGTGCACCTGTTCGGGGGCGGCCACCCGATGACCTTCGCCTTCGCGGCGCTGTTCGGCGTCGACCTGTTCGATTCGTCGGCCTACCACAAGTTCGCACGTCGTGGGCGCCTTCTCCTGCCCGAAGGCTCGGTGGCGATCGACGAGGTTCGAGATCCGATCTGCCGTTGCTTCCTCTGCGCGGAGCGGCCGCTTTCGGAAGTAGCGGGGCTTTCGGGCCCCGAACGCGAGCGACGGATCGCCTACCACAACCTGGTCGCTTCCGTGGAAGAGATGGGTCGCGTACGTCGAGCGATCCGCGACGGCACGTTATGGGAGCTGGCCGAACGCCGGGCGGCGGCGCATCCGGCCCTGCGCGCCGGCCTCGCCGAAGCGCGTCGCCACCCGGAGGTCTTCCTCCCCACGGAGCCGGAGAGCCGTCGAGCGTTCCGTGAGACCGGGCCGGAAAGCCGTGAGCGGCCCGCCGTGGTCCGATTCCTCCGCCACCTCGCGGCCTACGCTGCGGGGAGGCCCGAGCCGAAACGCGTTCCGGCTGTCGCGCTCCGCCCGGAGTACCTTTCTCATCTCCCGATCCGAGATCTTTCGGGGAGTTCCGTCTACTGGGAGGCGGTCACCCCCCTCGGACCGGTCCCGCTCGAACTTTCCGAAACCTACCCCGCGGGACCGTACCTCGGCATCGATGAGTTCGTCGACCCGCGCTCCCATCTTTCTCCGGCCACCCTTGCGAAGAAGGTCGAAGCCGCGGTCGGGGGCAGCGCCGACCTCGACCGGGATTGGACAGCGGACTGGACCCGGTTCCAAGTGAGAAGCCTTCTCGAGTGGCGGTACGGTAGGGTCGTGGCCCGAGACCTCCCGCCGAGCCTCGTCGGCGAGAGGTCCCCTCGTACCGGTCGGCTCCGGGCGATCCGATCCGACAGCGAGGTCGTCTTCCACATCGGTACGGACGGGGTCGTTCGGCCGACGTTCCGAGGCGCCGGCCTACTCCGCCCCCACCTCCCTCCGGGACGCGAGCGAGTGGTCGTCTCGGACGACGCCCGTCCTTTCGTGGAAGCGGGCCGCAGCTTGTTCGCCCGGTTCGTTGCCTCGGCCGACCCGGCGCTCGTGCCGGGCGCATCGGCGCTCCTGGTCGACCGGTCGGACGAACTGCTCGCCGTCGGTCGACTCCTACTGGCTCCCCATGAGATCCCTCTGCTCTCTCGCGGCGTCGCGGCGAGGGTCGTGGCCCACGCCCGAGGTCCGGAGCTCCCGTCCGAACCGGCAGGGGAGGAGGCGCCGTGAGGAACGCGGACTCGGAAGTCAACACCCCGGGCAGAGGACTTTATCTCGCACGACCCTACGCCGGAGGCGACCCAGGGATGGCCCAGTCGATGACGAAGACGTTTCTCCTGCTTCAGCTCGACAGCGAGGGGGCGCCGTACTCGGAGGTCGCCGAGGTTCTCGAGGACCTCGGTTTTCGCGCCGAGCGGGAGGGGTACGATTTTGTGTACGACTGGGGCCGGCCCGTGGCGGTCTCGGAGTCGTTGAGCCTGGCCGACCGCATCCAGGAGGCGCTGAAGGGTAAGCGCGTCTCGTTCCGGATCGAGTCGACGGAGGACTGACGGGCCGGCGAGAACGCCGCCCGCTCGTTATAATCCACCGCCCCTTTTTCCTTCGATGGTCGTCCTGGGCATCGAGTCGACGGCCCACACCGCGTCGGTCGGGGTCGTCGGCGAACGGGCCGAGGTCCTCTCGCTGGCCTCCGACATGTACCGGCCTCCGAAGGGAGGAATCCATCCCAGGGAAGCGGCCAACCACCACGTCGAGGTACTACCGGGCCTCGTCCATCAGGCGCTCGAAGAGGCGAGAGTTCGTCCCTCCGAGGTCGACGCGGTCGCGTTCGCCCAGGGACCGGGACTCGGCCCCTGTCTGAGGGCCGGGGCGACGGTCGCTCGCATCTTGTCGCTCGCCTGGAACCGACCGCTCGTGCCGGTCAACCACTGCGTCGCCCACGTGGAGATCGCTCGCGTCCTGAGCGGACTGGACGACCCGATGCTCCTCTACGCGAGCGGGGGCAACACGCAGGTCATCGCCCACGCCCGAGGGCGCTACCGCGTCCTGGGGGAGACGCTCGACATCGGTATCGGCAACTTCCTCGACAAGCTGTGGATCGGGCTCGGAGGAACGTTCCCGGGGGGTCCCGCCCTCGAGCTCGAGGCGCGTCGCGGAGAGACGCTCCTGCCCCTCCCCTACTCGGTCCACGGGATGGACGTCGCCTTTTCCGGGCTGCTCACCGCGGCGCTCGCCCTCCACGCGCAGGGCGTTCCCCGACCCGACCTCGCCTACTCGGTCGAGGTGACCGCGTACGCCATGCTGACCGAGATCACGGAGAGGGCCCTCGCCCACCGAAGACGCGAGGCCGTCGTGCTCGGCGGAGGGGTCGCGTGCAACGAGCGGCTCCGCTCGATGGTGAGAACGATGGTGGAGGAACGAGGGGGAACGATGTTCGCGCCCCCCCGCGCGCTCTGCGTCGACAACGGGGCCATGATCGCCTGGACGGGACACCTCGCCCATCGTGCCGGTGTTTCGGTCTCGGTGGAGTCCTCCGAAGT
>JASHTB010000071.1 GCA_030040775.1 Thermoplasmata archaeon
ACCGGCGATTTCCGACGATGCCGGATTTCTCGTTAACTCCCGAGCAGGAGAGTCTGAGGGACCTCGCGCGGAAATTCGCGCGGACCGAGATGGCGCCCCATGCCGCCGAGTGCGACCGGACCGCCCGATTCCCGGAGGAGATCTACCGAAAGGCGTACGAGCTCGGGCTGATGAACCTCAACGTACCGACCGAGTACGGGGGAAGCGGTCTCGGACTGGTCGACCAGTGTCTCATCGTCGAGGAGCTCGCGTACGCCTGCGCCGGGATGACGACCTCGGTCATCGCGAACTGCCTCGCGCTCGAGCCCATCCTCCTCGGCGCCACCTCGGAACAGAAGGAGCGGATCCTCCGGCCGTTCTGCGCGACGTACAATCTCGCCTCGTTCTGCCTGACCGAGCCCACCGGCGGGAGCGACGTGGCCAGCCTGCGCATGAGGGCCCGACGGGACGGAGACCACTACGTCCTCGATGGGGAGAAGTGCTTCATCACCAACGCGCCGCATGCTTCGCTCTTCACCGTCTTCGCGACCGTCGACCCCGGGGCCCACCACCGGGGGATCACCGCGTTCGTCGTGCCTCGGTCGATCGACGGAGTCACGCCCGGGAAGGACGAGGAGAAGATGGGCCACCGGGCTTCGTCGACGAGCACCGTCCGGTTCGAAGGGGCACGCGTACCGGCGGCCAACCGTCTCGGAGCCGAGGGGGAGGGGTTCTCCCTCGCCATGCGGACCCTCGACCAGACCCGTACGCCGATCGGCGCCCTCGCCGTGGGAATCGCTCAGGCCGCCCTCGACCACGCGGCATCCTACTCGCTCAAGCGCCAAACGTTCGGCAAGCCGATCGCGGAGCACCAAGCGATCCAGATCAAGCTCGCGAACATGGTTCAGGCGATCCACGCCGCTCGGCTTCTCACCTGGCATGCCGCCTGGACGGTCGACCACGGCGGCCGTGGAACGCTCGAATCGTCCATCGCGAAATGCTACGCCTCCGATGCGGCGCTCGACGTGGCCGACGAGGCGATCCAGACGTTCGGCGGGTACGGATACATGAAGGAGTATCCCGTGGAAAAGCTCCTTCGCGATGCCAAGCTCACGCAGATCTACGAGGGGGCCAACGAGATCCAGCGTACGGTCATCGCCCGAGAGCTTCTGCGGTCGTACGAGTGAGCGGGGGACCGCATCGTGGAGATCGTCGTCTGCGTCAAGCCGGTTCCCGAGCCGGAGACCCGGTTGCGGGCGGCCGCGGACGGTCGAACGTACGACACCGAGGCGGTCAAGTTCGTCCTCGCCGGCTACGATGAGTCGGCGGTCGAGCAGGCGCTCCTCCTGAAGGAGTCGATCCCCGGCTCGAAGGTCCACGCGGTCGCGTTCGGCCCCTCGCCGCGGACCGAGGAGGTCCTCCGGGCCTCGCTCGCCCTCGGCTGCGACCAAGCCACCTGGGTGGAGGCGCCCTCGGAGCTGAGACCGGACCCGCTCGCGACGGCCCACGCCCTGGCCCGCGCGATCCGTCCCCTGCCTCACGACCTCGTCCTGTGCGGTAAGCAGGCAGGGGACGACGAGAGCGGGCTCGTGGCCCCAGCCCTCGGGGAGCTCCTCGGTGTCCCGGATTTCGGGTTCGTCGTCGACCTTCGGTGGGACGCCGGCTCCTCTCGCCTGACCTTCCGTCGGGAGACCGAAGCGGGGGAAGAGCGGTGGGAAGCCCCTCTCCCCGTCGTGGTCGCGATGCAACAAGCCTGGAACGACCCACGAACCGCCAAGCTTCCTGCGATCCTCAAGTCGCGTAAGGTTCCGATCGCGAAGGTCGCCTGGACGCCGCTTCCCGCGGAGCTTGGCCCCACCGTCCCCGTCCGCTTCGAGCTCCCCCCACCGAGAACTGGTGCGAAGATCGTCGAGTACAAGACCCCCGGCGAGGCAGCCGAGAAGCTCGTTCGAATCCTCCGGGAGGAGGCGAAGGTGTTCCCGTGAGCGCGCGCGTGCTGGTGGTGGGAGAGCTGCGCGACGGCCATCTTGCGGACCCGACGCTCGAGTCGGTTGGTTCGGCGCTCGCCCTCGCCGGTGGGCCGGAGGGCGTGGTGGGTTTCCTCGCGGGTGCAAGCGCCCGTTCCGCGGCGAGCGAGTACGGGAGGTACGGGGTCGCTGACGTGCGCGTTGCCGAGTCGGGGTCGTTCGACTCGGTCCCGCCGGCCTTCCTGGCCCCGGTCGTGGTGGCGACCGCCTCAGAGACGCGGTCCGACACGATCGTCGTGGGCGGTACGACGTTCGGACGGGACCTCACCGGGCGGGTCGCGGCCCGGTGGAACGCGGCGGCGGCGAACGGAGTGACCGAGGTCCGACTGACGGGCGAGGGGTTCCTCGTCCGGCGTCCCGTGTTCGGAGGTCGGGCGACCGAGACCCTCCGCCTCGAGGGCCCCCGCCGCGTTCTCTCGCTCCGGCCCCATTCGTTTTCCGCCCCCGAGGAGAAGCCGACCGAGGTCCGGGTAACCCCGGCCGCCGCCCCGGAGCCGGCTCCCGGGCTCCTCGGTCCAAAACGGGTGGCCGTCGCTCCGATCGCTTCGGGAGCCGGGCCGGGGCTTACCGATGCAGCGATCGTCGTCTCGGGGGGTCGTGGGCTCCGGGCCCCGGAGAACTTCCACCTGGTCGAGGAGCTCGCGCAAGCCCTCGGGGCCGCGGTCGGAGCGTCCCGGGCCGTGACGGACGCGGGATGGCGTCCGCCCTCCTTCCAAGTCGGCCAGACCGGCAAGACGGTCTCCCCCCAGCTCTACATCGCGGTCGGGATCTCGGGTGCGATTCAGCACATCGTCGGCATGGTGAGCTCTCGCGTGATCGTCGCGATCAACTCGGACGCGACTGCGCCGATCTTCAAGGTGGCCGACTACGGCCTCGTCGGCGACCTGTTCGAAATCGTTCCCGCGCTCACCGCCGAGGTCCGCCGCGTTCGAGGTCTTTAGTTCCGATGCTAGGCTAGACGCTGCGGAGGACGTCGATCCCGTCCCGAATGAGCGTCGTGGTCGAGACCCCGGCCGACTTCTGCACCGCGCGCAGCAGACGGCGAAGGGGGACCTTCCGAGACCCCTCCTCGGCAACCATCGCCCGGAAGAGGTCGGTCGCGAACTTCGGGTAGGCGGAGTAGACGCGGGGGTTCCACTTCACGTCGTCCAATCGCGCGAAGTCTCGGAAGTCCGCGAGGATACCGCCCGCCTCGAGTCGGTGGTCGTAGTCGGCGAGGGACCTGGCCGAGGGGTCGTGCGCCGCCCGGGCGGTGAGCGCGGTCTCGGCGGCCAGAAGCCCGGTCCGGACGGCGTAGTTCATCCCCTGGATGACGAGGCCGTTCGAGAAGACAAAACCGGCCGAGTCTCCGGTGACCATCCAGCCGTCCCCGTGGAACGCGGTCGGCCGGCTCGCCCATCCGGAGCTGATCAGCTTCGCCCCGTACTCGACGAGCTCGGCCCCTTTGAGTCTCGCGGCGATGGCCGGATGCAGCTTGAACTTCTCGATCAGTTCCTGGGCGTAGACGTTCCGACCGAAGAGCGACTGGATGTTCACGATCAGTCCGACCGAAATCGTGTCGCGATTCGTGTAGAGGAAGCCACCCGCGAAGACCCCGGGAGGGAAGATCCCCGCCACCCACTCCTCCGCGTGGCCTTCGTGCGGGCCGAGCTGGAACCGCTCCTCGATGACGGAGGGGTCCAGGCGATAGACCTCCTTCATGCCGAGCTCGGTCGCCTCGCCGGGGAGCCGTTCGTTCGGCCGGATGGGAGTGCCCAGTGAGAGGCGAGAGTTAGCCCCGTCGGCGAGGATCGTCACCGGCGCGTTCATCACCTCGCCGCCCTGGACCACCCCTCGGACGCGATTCCCCTCCCAGTGGAGCTTCTCCACCGGCACCGAGGTGACCAGGGTCGCCCCGGCCTCCTCCGCCTTCTTTGCGAGCCAGGCGTCGGTCCGAACGCGGAGGACGGAGTGGGCGACGTACGGCTCCTTGCGCCAATCCCCGTCCTCGTAATCGAAGGAGAGCGCGCGTTCCGGGGTGAGAAATCCGAACCGCTTCCGCACGATGTGTCGTTCCAGCGGCATCTCCTGCCACCAGTTCGGCAGGATCCCATCGAGGTCGTGGCCCCAGAGAACTCCCCCGGAGAGGTTCTTCACCCCGGGTTCCGCACCGCGTTCCAGCAGGAGGACGTTCGCGCCTCCCCTTGCGAGACGAATGGCCGCGGAACACCCCGCGAACCCGGCGCCCACGACGATTACGTCGAAGTCGTCGGCCATGGGCTCGGGACGGGAGGTGGCCGGGCGCATTTAATGGTGCGTGGTCGGACGACCTTGTCTTGGGTCTCGGGCGAACGGGAGAGGACCGGGCTTCCCATCAGCCGTCCGAGGGGGAAGGCGACGACAGAAGTTTCTCATGCCCTCGGACCTTCTCGCGAGGAGACGGTCGATGAACTTTTCTCGTCACTTTCGGGTCGAGCGACTCGCACCGGGTGTTCACGCAGCCCTTGCCGTCCCCGGCGGGTTCGCCCTCTGCAATTCGGGGATCGTCGACCTCGGAGGGGAGACGGTCGTCTTCGACTCGATGCTGACGCCAACCGCGGGAGCCCTCCTCGCCCGCACGGCCGAGCGCCTCACGGGACGGCGACCGGCGTGGGTCGTCAACAGTCACTGGCACGGAGACCACATCTGGGGGAACTCTGCGTTCGTATCGAGCCACATCGTCTCGAGCCGGACCGTCCGGGCGAACATCGAGGCGCGAAGCCTCTCGCAGTTCCGGAACGACCGCCGAGAGATGCGCCGAGAGCTTCCCCGTCTCACCGGACCTCGCTCGCCCTACGCGAAGCGCGACCGAGCGGAGCTTCGGGGCTGGTTCCAGGGAGTCGTTTCGATGCCGCCCTCGCATCGGATCGTCCCGCCCGGCGTGACGTTCGAGGACGAGCTCGTGCTCACCGGTTCCCGTCGCTCGATTGAGCTCCGAACGTACGGCGGCGGTCACTCGCCCAGCGACGTCTTCGCTTACCTCCCAGACGAACGGGTCGTCTTCGCGGGCGACCTCGCCCTGCGCGGCCTCCACCCGTCCGTCGGGGACGGCCGCCCTCGGGCCTGGGTCGCCATCTTACGGCGGATGGAGAAGCTCCCGATATCGACGGTCGTGCCGGGCCACGGGAGTCCCGGCCCGAAGAGCACGCTCGCGACGACCCGTACCTACCTACAGGACCTGCAACGGATCGTTCGGGAATGGATGCGGACCAGGAAGGAAGCCCGCACGCTGTCCCGCATCCCGATCCCGGCTCCGTACCGACGTTGGGGGTTCTCGATCATGTTCCCGGGGAACGTCCTTCGCACCTACCGGCTCGCTCGGGCAGAGGCCCTGGGACGGGCCAGGCACGGGAACGGGCGTGCGCCCTAGCGGCTCTGCGACGGGTTCCACCGTACCGGACCGGTCGGCTCCATACTGCTCACCGCGTTCTCGATGAGCTTCTGGAAGCGGAACGGCTTCGGGATCCCCTTCCAGTCCTCGTTTCCGAGGCTCGAGCCTCCCTCCGAGCTCACTCGGACGGTCCCGTATCCCAGGATGCGCTGGCCGACGGTCTGCTTGACGTCGACCCCGCGGACCTGGAGCACCGGGATCTCGTCAAAGTCCCGTCCCAGGATCCCTCGCTGGACGATCACGCGTCGGGAGGTGACCGCATAGACGGTGCGGATCCACCGGAGATATCGGACGATGAGCCAGAGGAGCCCTACCACAAACAGGAGGGCGAAGAAGTAGAAGACGTAGGAATCGACCGTCCCCACCGAGAGGTGGACCCATCCGGCGACCGTCGAGAGGGCTGAGGTGTACGAGACCCAGGCGAACGACCAGCCGTACTTCGTGGCCGCGGAGAGGACCGTCAGCACCCCGAAGAGGAGGAGCCAGACGACGACCCCGGGGAAGTAAAAGAGACCCGTGGCCCGCGTCTCCTCGAGGAGGTACTCCTGGTCGGCCAGGTACGTTGCCTTCAGGAGCTTTGGCATCGACCGGGGCGCGGAAGCACCTGCCATCGAGGTTGCAAGGGTGAGGTCCGACTGATAAACCCTCGTCCCGACGGGCGCGCGAGCTCGACCCTTATATCGACCGAGAGGTCCCGCCTCCCGGATGGGAGTCACCGACTGTCACGTCCATATCAACCCCCTGAGGGAGATGCGCCCGGACGCGGTCCGGCTGCTGAGCCGTGTCGATCCCGAGGTGGAACGGTACCTACGCGATCCGGGAGCGTTCGTCGAGTACCTGGACCGGTGCGGCGTCGAGCGGGCCGCACTCATCAACTACGTCGCCCCCGAGGTGATCGGTTACACCGAGGCGGCCAACACGTTCGTGAGCGAGTACGTCCGCACCGACCCGGAGCGCCTGATCGCGGTGGGAGGCATCCGCCCGGACCATCCCGACCCCGAGCGCGAGGTCGTTCGTCTCATCGACGACCTCGGCATCCGGGCGCTCAAGCTGCATCCTCCCCACCAGCTGTTCCGACCCAACGCCTACGTCGACGGTTCGCTCCCCGGGCTGCGCGCGCTCTACGACGCGTGCGAGCGCCATCACCTCCCGATCGTCTTCCACACGGGGACCTCGGTCTTCCCTCGAGCCCGCAACCGCTACTCCGACCCCCTCTTCGTCGAGGACGTCGCCATCGATTTCCCGGACCTCTCGATCGTGCTCGCGCACGGAGGACGACCGATCTGGACCGAGACCGCGGTGTTCCTCGCTCGGCGGTTTCCGAACGTCTGGCTCGAGGTCTCGGGCGTACCTCCGGGTCGGCTCCTCGAGTACTTCCCGCAACTCCCACGGATCTCAGAGAAGGTCCTCTTCGGGAGTGACTGGCCCGGGCCCGGCGTCAAGGACATCCGCGAGAACCTCGAGGCGTTCCGCGCCCTCCCCCTCCCCTCCGACGCGAAACAGCGAATTCTCGAGGAGAACCCGCTCTCGGTCTTCCCTCGGCGGACACGTTCTTGAAATAGTGGGGGACACTCCGCGCTCCGTGCCCGAACCTCCCGAGACGCCCCCGACCCCGGAACCGGCCGCGACCGAGCCGGTGGAACCGGTCGTCGAGGTCGTCGAAGGGGGAGAGGAGGTCGGCCGCCTCCCGTTGCCGCGCCGCGACCGGGGGGAAGTGTTCGGCATCGCGAGCCAACTGCTCGGCGCCGCGCGCATCCGGGTGATGTGCGAGGACAACGTCTCGCGGATGGGCCGGATCACCGGCAAGATGAAGAAGAAAATGTGGATCCGCGAAGGGGACCTCCTGGTCGTACGGCCCTGGGGATTCCAGGAGGGGAAGGCCGATATCCTCTTCCGCTACAGCCGTACGCAGTCTCAGTACCTTGCCCGCCGCAACCTCCTCCCGGCGTCGGTAAACGTCTTCTCCACCGAAGCACGACCCGAGGACGCAGCCCCCTCGTAGTCCGCCGCATGTGGGCCGGGTCGCGTCGTACGCTCTCCTCGGAGGAGATGGCGGTTGTCGAGCAGAACGCGGTCGCGCTCGGCGTGACGATCGACGCCCTGATGGAGAACGCCGGTCGGGTCGTCGCCGAGGAAGCGACGCGGCACCTCCCGTCGCCCCCGGCGCGCGTCGCGGTGGTCGCCAGCACCGGCAACAACGGAGGCGACGGCACGTGCGCCGCGTACTACCTCCAGCAGTGGGGCTATGCTCCCGAGGTTTGGCTGGTCCGCCCTCCCGCGGAGATTCAATCGCGCGCCGCGCGACGCTGCTACGACCGGATCGAGCGGCGCTGCCCGATCCACGTTCGGGTCCCTCGCACCGAGGAACTCGCGACGATCCCGCTCGTCGTGGATGCCCTGCTCGGCACCGGTCAGGTCGGTCCGCTGCGGGGAGCGATTCGCGATGCGGTCGAGGCGATTCGGGCGAGCCGGGCCCCCGTCCTCTCGATCGACCTGCCGACAGGCGTCACGGACCCAGAGGGTCTTCGCCCGGCGTGGACCGTGACCCTGACGATCGAGAAGGACGAGCTCTCGCGCGTCGCCTCGGGTGAGGTCACCGTTCGCGACATCGGGATTCCCCCCGAAGCATGGCGCCGGACCGGACCCGGAGAGTTCCTCTTCTTCCGACCGCCCGGCGCTCAGGGTCGCGACGGCCGGGTGGTGATCATCGGCGGAGGACCGTACGCCGGAGCGCCGGGTCTCGCCGCCCTCGCGGCCCTGCGCAGCGGGGCCGAGAGGGCCACCGTCCTCGCGCCGGAGGGAGCCGCGGAACGAATCCAGTCGTTCAGCCCGAACCTCATCGTCCGCGCCTTCGGTGTGGACCGATTCCGCCCGACCGACGTGCCCGAGATCCTCGAGTTCGTACGGTCAGCCCATCCCCAGGCGGTCGTCATCGGGATGGGCGCCGGGACGCATCCCGAAACTACGGAGGCCCTGGGAACGGTCATTCGGGAACTCGCCAACCTCGTCCCGCTGGTGGTCGACGCGGACGCGCTGGTCGCCCTGCCCAAACCCGAGGAGCTCGGTTCGGACGGTCTGGGCGCGGTAGTGGCCACGCCGAACACGGGGGAGGTAGAACGAGTCTTCGGCGCCCCGACGACCGGCCCGGTCGCCCGTCGGGCCGAGGCGGTCGCTCGCATCGCGGCCGAGCGGAAGGTGACGCTGGTCGTCAAGGGCGCGGTCGACCTAGGCTCGGACGGCGAGACGGTCTTCGAGAACACGCACCATCATCCGGCGATGACGGTCGGGGGCGTCGGGGACGTCCTCGCTGGGGTGATCGGCAGCCTGCTAGCGCAGGGAGTTCGACCCCTGCACGCCGCCCGTCTCGGGACGTACTGGACGGGGGAAGCGGGGCAGCGGGGCGCCTCCCGCCGGAGCTTCGGGCTGGTCGCCACGGACGTGATCGACGAGCTCCCGGCGTCGCTCGTCTCGGGACTCGAGCGCGTCCGTCCGACGGCGTGAGGTCGGTCTCAGGCGTAGCGAACGCGACCCCGGATGGCCTTCGCCCTCGACCGAACCTCCTTCTCGCCCGCCGGGTTCCCCTCGGAGTATCCCTCGTGGAAGGCGCGCACGAGCCCTTCCGCCCTCGCGTGCAGCGCCTTCAGGTCCTCCTCGGCGAGATGGAGGTCGATCCCGAGCTCCTCGAGCCCGGGGCTTCGGGAGCCCATCGATAGGTCTAGGAACGCCGGGGCCCCCTCGGTCCCCTCCGGGTAGAGGACGTTCGAGCTCGTGAGGTCGCCGTGGGCGATTCCCCCGGCGTGGAGGCGTCCGAGCGCACGGCCGAACGAACGCACCGCGTTCGCGAGGGTCGCGTACGGCAGCGCGGGGTCTTCCAGGAGTTCGCGAAGGGTAGGGCCGGGAAGCTCTTCCAGGACGAGCCGGTGATGGGCGAGGTCGATGTCGTACAGAAGCGGAGTGCGCACACCCAGCCGACGCGCATCGACCAGGAGCCGGGCTTCGGTTCGAGTGCGTTCGCGTCGCAACCGGTCGTCGAGCGCCTTCGGTCGGTAGCCCTTCGAGTCCCGCTCCTTGAGAAGGGCCGGAAATCCCCACCAATCGACACGGCGCAGCGACGCCTCCGCGCCGCGGGCGACCGTCGGGCCGGCGGAACCGTCACGCGTCATCGGTCTATCCCTTCACCGTTACTCGGGAGGCGGCACTCATGGGTTGGTATTTGACCGTGCTCACGTTCGAGGGGCGCCGGGAGGGGAATCGGGAAGGGCCGGACGCTGCAGGCGAGCGCGGATCCCCATCTCTCCGTAGAGGAACTCCATCACGACCAGCGAGATGACCGTCGTGACGATGGCCATGACGAACAGACCGAGATAGCCCCCGACCTCGAGCGCCAACGCACCGATGAGCGGGCCCACGCTCCAGAGCGTCGAGTTGATGAGCGCGAAGATCCCGAGATACTCGGCTCGACGACCTGGCGGTGCCATCCTCGCGACCCAGGCCGACATCCCCGGGCCGACGAGCGACAGTCCGCCGTTGCGCACCGCCTGCGCGGGGACGACCTCCTCCCAGGTGGTCGCGGCGATGAAGATCCCGTACGAAGCGAGGCCGAGAAGGGTGCCGTACCAGATCCCGCGAACCTCGCCGCGCCGGTCGATCATGCGACCGAGGGGCAGGGAGACGAGGGCCGCCGTGATGAGACCCGCGAGGGCCACCAGGCTCACGTCGAACGTGTTCGCGCCGAGGGTCGCGGCGTAGACCCCGTAGAAGGTCGCGACCGCGCCGCTTCCGATCGCCCGGATCGAAACGGCGAAGGAGAACGTGACGACCGGTTTCACCTCTTTGAACTTCGGCCTTTCGAGAGGAGGGATCGTGAGGCGGATGTCCGGCACGAGGAAGAGCACGACGGAGACGGTCCCAACCATCACCGCCACGACGAACGGGAGGAGCGCGGCCAGACCGAACCAATACGTGATCACTCCGGCGAGAGCGATCCCGACCACCCCGCCCGCGTTGGAGGTCGCGTTGAGGAGCCCATACCCTTCCCCGCGTTCGCGCTCGTGGGTCACGTCGGCGATGTAGGCGTTGTAGGCGGGAGCTCCGACCGCGAGCGCGAGCTCCGCCGCGATGAACAGTCCGCCCGCGAGAAGATAGCCGGGCGCGAACATGATGGCGAGAAAGAGCGGAAAGGCAGACGCCTCGCCGAGCAGAAGGTACGGCCGACGTCGGCCGGCACGGTCGGAGAGACGGCCCATCCACGGGCCGATCAGGCTCGCCGGAACGTAGGCGAGCGATAGGATCGTGAGGGCGATCGGGATCGTCGCGCCCTTGACGTCCACGAGATAGAGGGGGAGGAAGACGATGAACAGCCCGCCTCGGTTGCTCGCGAGGAGCGAGTAAAGGGACAGCGACAGAAGTTCCCGGGGAGGCACGCGCGGCCCACTGCGGTGCCTTACTTAGGAACCCGGGAGGCGGCCGCCGGTCGGTCGCGCCACGAAATCCACGGTCGAACCTACACTCCTGAATCCTTCCCCACCCCGGTAAGTTCATGAGGCCGGTAGCGACACCCCGGGAGGGGTGACACCGTGGCGGAAGCGGAAAAGGTGGGTCGGAAGAGCGAGGAAGACGGGGTCGAGGTCCTCATTCTGAAGAACCCCCCGGTCAACGCCCTCAGCACGTCGTTGCTTTCCGACCTAGACGCTCGTGTCCGCGAGCTCGCTTCGGACCCGAAGGTCCGGGCCGTGGTCCTCACCGGGGACGGGCAGTACTTCAGCGCCGGGGCCGACCTCAAGGAGATGGCGACGCTCGACCTCAAGGGAGCCCCGGAGCTCATCCGGCGGACCCACGAGCTCTTCGGCCGGATCGCTGGCCTGAACGCCCCGGTCGTGGCGGCGGTCAACGGGCTCGCGCTGGGCGGAGGGCTCGAGCTCGCTCTCTCCTGTGACGTGCGCATCGCCGGGGAGTCCGCGAAGCTCGGAGCCCCCGAGGTGAACTACGGGCTCATGCCGGCCTACGGCGGGACGCAACGATTGCCGCGCCTCATCGGAGTCGCGAAGGCGAAGGAGCTCATCTTCACCGGGGCGATGGTCTCCGCCGCGGAGGCCCTCAAGATCGGCCTCGTCAACAAGACCGTACCGGCAGGACAGGAGCTTCGCGCGGCCCGGGACCTCGCCCACACCATCGCGCAGAAGGCGCCGAAGGCGGTCCAGGCCTCGAAGCGGGCGATCGCGGAGGGCCTACCGCGATCGCTGTCGGAAGGGCTCGAGGTCGAAACCCGGCTCTTCGAATCGGAAGTGCTCTCGAGCGAGGACCTCGCGGAAGGGATCGTCGCCTTCGCCGAACGCCGCCCACCGAAGTTCAAGGGAGCTTAGAAATGCCGTTCGACTTCTCGTTCTCGGCCGACCAAGAGGCGTTCCGGGACGCCGTGCGGTCGTTCCTCGCGAAAGAGGTCGCGCCGGTCGTCGCCGAGATGGACGAGAAGGAGGAGTTTCCTCGCGCCACGGTGCGTCGGATGCAGGAGGAAGGGTACTTCGGGGTGCCCGTTCCCGAGGAGTACGGAGGGCTCGGACTCGGCAAGGTCGGCTACTGCATCTTCCTCGAGGAACTCGGAAAGGTCGACGCTTCGCACGGAACGATCGTCGGGGCCCACACGTCGCTCGGAACGACCCCTCTCCTTTGCTACGGGACCGAGGAGCAGAAGCGACGGTGGCTCGTGCCGGCCGCGAAGGGGGAGAAGCTTCTCGCGTTCAGCCTCACCGAGCCGGGGTCGGGAAGCGACTCAGGAGCCGTGCACACCGTCGCGGAGAAGGAGGGCGACGGCTGGGTCGTGACGGGCAACAAGATCTACGTCTCGAACGGGAAGGAAGCCGACACGATCGTCCTCATGGCCGGCAACGACATCAAGCTCGGTCCCAACGGCGGCGTCACGGCGTTCCTGCTCGACACGAACCTCCCCGGATTCCAGGTCGGCCGGTGCGAGAAGAAGATGGGACTCCACGGGACATCCACCGCGGAGCTCATCCTCGACCACGTTCGCCTCGGCCCCGAGACGGTCCTCGGAGAGGTCGGCAAGGGGTTCCACGTCGCGATGACCGCCCTCGACGTCGGCCGGGTCTCCCTGGGCGCCGCCTCGCTCGGGGGGATGCAGGCGGCGACGGCCCAGGCGATCGACTTCTCGAAGAACCGGACCCAGTTCGGCCTTCCGATCAGCGAGTACGAGGCGATCCAGTTCAAGCTCGCGGACATGGCGATGAAGATCCATGCCCTCAAGTTCATGGTCTACCACGCGGCGGCCCACCAGGACCGGATGGGCAACGAGCCGAAGCAGTGGGGCCGTCTCGAGCGGTACGACAAGACCCGGGAGGCCGCGATCGTGAAGTGCCTCGCCTCCGAATGGGCCGCCGAGGTGATCGACGAAGCGCTCCAGATCCACGGCGGTCTCGGCTACATCCGGGGCACGCCGATCGAGCGCGCCTATCGGGACGCCCGCATCAGCCAGATCTTCGAGGGGACGAACGAGATCCAGCGCCTCGTGATCTCGCGTGACCTTCTGACCCGCGGCCTCTAGGAAGCCCTGGGGGCGTCGGCGGGAGGCGTGGGTCCGGCCGTTGCGCCGTCGCGCAGCACGCGGCGGAGGACCTTCTGGACGCCGCTCCGAGGCAGGCTGTCGCGGAACTCGACCGTCCGGGGCGCCTTGTAGTGCGCGATTCTCTCCCGCACGAACGCGATCAGCTCCTCCTCGGTCACGCTCGCGCCGGGCCGTCGCACCACGAACGCCTTCACGACCTCGCCCCGGGCCGCGTCGGGGATACCGATCACAGCCGCATCGGCGACCGCCGGATGCTGGAAGAGCACCTCCTCGACCTCCCGCGGGTAGACCTTCATCCCCGCGACGTTGATCATGTCCTTCTTCCGGTCGACGACGTAGACGTAGCCGTCCGCGTCGATCCGTGCGACGTCCCCGGTACGCAACCAGCCGTCCCGGCCGAGGACGAGCGCCGTCTCCTCGGGGTGACGATAGTAGCCGAGCATCACCTGGGGTCCCCGGACGCAGAGCTCCCCGACCTGCTCTGCGCCGAGGACGCGGGTCGGGTCGTCTAGGTCGACCACTCTCTCTTCGGTGTTGGGAAGCGGAAGCCCGATCGACCCGGCCCGCCGTTCCCCTTCGACCGGATTCGCGTGCGTTACCGGGGAGGCTTCGGTGAGCCCGTACCCCTCGATGAGGTTCGAGCCCGTGAGCTCCGAGAAGCGGCGGGCGACCTCGACCGGGAGCGCGGCCGATCCGCTCAGACAGTAGCGGATCGAGCGTAGGTTGAACCGCGCGAGGTCCGGCTGCTGGACGAACGCCTGATAGAGCGCCGGAACCCCCGGGAACTGCGTCGGCCGGTACCGGTCGATCAGCTTCAGCACTTCGCGGATCTCGGGCCTCGTCTCGAGCACGATCGTCGCGCCTTCCACGAGACCCATCAGAAGGGCGACCGTGAGACCGTAGATGTGGAAGAACGGGATGCTGGCGAGGATCACCTCCTCGCCCGGACGGCGGGTGGTGTTCCAGCTGTCCGACTGCACGACGTTGGCGACGAGGTTCCGGTGGCTGAGCATCGCGCCCTTGGGACGACCCGTCGTTCCTCCGGTGTACTGGAGGACAGCGACCGTGGTCGCCGGGTCCCCCTTCCAGAGGGGCACCGAGCCCGGCGTCCGCACGGCGGAGCGCCAGGCCCGGACCTCCGGGTCGGTCGGGAAGTCGGTGGAGAGATTCTGCCGGCGCATGACGGCGTTGACGAAGAGGCGCGTGTACCACGGGTAGAGCTCGCGCAGGCGGGAGACAAAGACCCTCGGGACCGAGCACTCGGACCGGACCTTCGCGAGGTTCGGATAGAGGAACTCCAGTGTGACGAGCGCCTTCGGCTCGGAGTCTTTGAGGAGCCGAACGAGGTCCTGGCCGAGGTAGAGGGGGCTCACTTGGACGACCGTGGCTCCGAGGCGAAGGGTGCCGAAGAACGCGATCGGGTACACCGGACAGTTCGGCAGGTAGAGCGCGACTCGGTCCCCCGGCCCGACGCCCTCGCGGGCGAGGGCGGCGGCGAACCGCTCGCTCTCCGACCAGAACCGGCGGTAGGTCCACTTGGCGCCATAGTAGACCAAGGCGGTGCGTTCGCTCCATCGCGCCACGCTCTCCGCGACGAGCTCGGACAGCGTCGTGTTCGGGACCGAAACCTGTCTCGGGACGTTCCGGGGGTAGAGGCGCGTCCACGCCGGCCCGGACGCCGGATCGGGAGCCTCGTCCATCGACGGTTCACCCTGCTCTAGGGGCGTCGGCCTCCTTCACGAACTGGACTCCGGGTTTGTAGTTCTGCTGGTACCGGACTCTCGCCCCGATGGTGAGGTCGGATTCGGAGCGGACGGACGGCATCCAGCCCGTCACGCGGCCGCCGCCGTCCAGCTCGACCACGACGTAGGCGTAGGGAGCATCGTTCAGGAACTCGTCCCCCGGCACATGCAGGATCGTGAACGCGACCACCGACCCCTTCGGGGAGAGCACGGCCTCTTCGAGGTCGGGCTTGCCGCACCGGGAGCAGGCGAGGCCCCAGGTCGCCGTGGTAAGACCGCAGTTTCGGCAGCGGAACCCTCGGAGCGTGCCGGACTCCTCGTATCCTTTGACGAACTCGTCGATCGTGTGCGGGGCAGCCGGAAGTTCGTCCGTGGTCTCCACCCCCTCGTTAGCGACGGGTGAAGATATGCACGGAGCAGGAGCCGCCGGTGGCGCCGACGTTGTGGGCGAGAGCCGTTCCGGTCTTCGGGACTTCCCGACCCTTCGCGAGCCCGTTGACCTGCTCGAAGATCTCGACGACCTGGCTCGCCCCGGTGGCGCTGACGGGATGGCCCTTCGCCTTGAGGCCGCCCGAAGCGTTCACGGGGAGCTTTCCGTCCCGGGCGGTCGTCCCTTCGAACTCTTCGCGCGCGGCCGTCCCCTTCGGAAAGAACCCGAGGTCCTCGAGGGCCATCACCTCCGCGGTCGTGAAGCAGTCGTGGACCTCGAGGAAGTCGATGTCCTTCGGCTCCATCTTCGCCTGCCGGAACGCCTTCGCCGCAGCCGTGCGGGTCGCGGGGAGGCCGAGGAGGTCCGGGCGGTCCTGCATGTCGGTGACTGAGCCCGAACGGGCCGAGGCCCGTATGACAAGCGGTTCGGCCACGGGGCTCTTGACGAACTCCTTCGCGGCGACCACGACCGCGGCGGCCCCGTCCGAGAACGGACAGCAGTCGTAGAGGCGGAGAGGGGAGGCGATCACCGGAGAGGCGAGGTAGGTCTCCATCGAGATCTCCTTCTGGAAATGGGCGTGCGGATTGCGAGCGGCGTTCGCGTGGTTCTTCACGGCGACCGCCCCGAACATCTCGTCCCGCGTCGGATACTTCTGCCGGTAGGCGCTCGCCAGGGTCGCATAGAGGCCCGGGAACGTCGCACCGTTATGGGTCTCGAACGGGTAGTCGGCGGCGATCGCGAAGTAGCTGGTCGCGGCGAGCGTGTCGAGGTGCGAGAGCCTCTCCGCACCGACCACGAGGGCCGCGTCCACGAACCCTCCGGCGACCTGAACGAACGCTTCGTGCAGCGCCGCGCTGGACGACGAGCAGGCCGACTCCACCGTGACCGACGGGACGTCCGGGATCCCGAGGCCGTTGTTGATGAGAGGACCGACGTGAGCTTGGTGCTCCGCGACTCCGAAGCAGTTCGCGACGAACGTGTAGCCGATATCCTTGGGTTCGAGCCCGGACTGGCGAATCGCCTGCATGGAGACCCGGGTCGCGGCTTCGCGCCCGCTCTCCTTCATCTTGCCGAAGCGGTTGGACGCCGCTCCGACGACCCATGTTTCGCGCATAGGACCTCGCTCGCCGAGTAGAGTGCGGCGGTCCGCATAACCTAATCCCCGGGTCGTGACCTTGGTCCGCCCGACCTCTCGCCGCGGACGGCGAGGTTCTCCCCGGGGAGCCCGAGCAGGGCCGCCAGCCGCTCGAACGAGCGCTGCGCCTTCAAGGCGTCCTGGGTCTTGAACAGGAGACGGCCGCTGCGGGCGATCGTCACATCGGCCTCCAGGGCGGCGATCAGCATCACCCGAGCGTCGACCACAGCGACCCCTTCCCGCTCGAGGCGCCGCCGTGCTTCGGCGAGGTCGATCGGAAAGGGAGGTTCGGGAACGGCTTCGTAGCCGCCACGATTTGAGCAGACTCGGAGCGTTCGATACATCCGGCGTCGCCCCTAAGCCCTTGCCGCATTCGCCCCTGACGATTCGCCCGGACACCGGCCGGTGGCTAGATCGGCCCCGGCTTCTGCGCCGTCCCGAAAGGACGAGCCATCCCGGGTCGGCGTCTCTTACTGCGGCCCTGCGGCGGCCCCTAGGCCGGCATGGCTGCGCCGCATTTTGCGCAGAACCGCGCCCCGGGTGCGTTCTGCGTTCCGCAGTAGGAGCAGAACTTCCCTCCGGCAACCCCCGGAGGGGGCGTCCCCGGAGCGGCCACGGGCGGACCTGCCCCTGGGGTTGCGGGCATCGGCTGAGCCCCCATCGGCTGGCCCATCATGGGCTGACCGTACGCCGGGGCCATGGCCGGAGGGGTCCAGACGATCGCGAGAATGCCCCCGATCAAGGCTAGGATGGCGCCGATGTAGAAGCCTCCCCCTCCAAGGAAACTGATGAGCGCCAGCACCAGGATGAGGACTCCGTAGGTTCGGGCGTTCTGGGGATTGCTCTTGAGGCGGAGCGCGAAATACAGGATGATGACTCCGAACAGCAAGGCCACGATCGCGAGGGCGATGAGCAGCCCCGAGGCAAACCCGTACCCGAGGGCCCCGACAAAACTCGCGATCACGGCGAGAAGGGCCGCGTAGATGATACTGAAGAACAGGATCAGAATGCCACCAATCAGCGACAGGAGATACGCCGTACGCGGGTAGGTCTCGCCGTAGGCCTGCATGATTGGGCGAGAGAGGTTCGCCTATTTCAAACGGCCGAACGCAGTGGGCAACCGCCCCCTACGCGGACTCGACTCGCGCCCTCCTCGCGCGGCCCATTCTAAGGAGGCATCGCGGCGCCGCACTTTGCGCAGAAGCGGGCGCCCGGGGGATTGGGCGACCCACAGGTAGTGCAGTACCGCGGACCGGCAGCACCGGCCGGGGGACCGGCGGCCATCGGCGGAACTCCGGTCACCGAGGCCGGCGGGCCGGGCATCGGGGCCGCCATCGGGGGGACCCCGCCCCCTCCGGCCATCTGACTCCGCTGCCAAGTGATGAGGCGGTCGAACTCCAGATAGGAAACCAGGACGAGGATCCCAATGATGATGCCCCCAAGGAGGAACCCAATGATCATCCAGACCAGGGCTTTCGCCTTGGCGGCCTCGTATTGGCGTTGATTGACCATCGGCTCTATCGCCTTCAGCTGGGTGTAGATCACGAAGTCGACGATCCCCCAGACGATCAGGAGGATCCCGATGACCGAGAGCACAGGGTGGCCCCTAGCCGCGAAGACGGCGGCCACGATAGTTCCGGCCAGGATCAGGAGGATCCCGACGATGATGGCAAAGATTCGGGCAATGTGCAGCAACGAGCGAATGGTTTGAGCCTCGGGTGGCTCCACCGCAGCGGCCATGGGAGCCGAGTAGGGTTGGTAGCCCATCTGAGTTCCCTCGCGATGAGAATCGTCCCCCGGCTCATAGTCCCTTGGCTTTGATTCGGGGATTCCACGGTCCGACGGACGTGCGGGTACGCGAGCTGAGAGACACGCTCGGCATCGCCTCTCCCGCGAGACCTCCCGGAGGGAGGCTTGGGGGCCGCCCCTCGTCGGTGGGACGCGCAGCGTCCCTACAGGAGCACCGTCTTCCGGACGCACTCGTCGAGCATTTGCTCGACGTCGATCCGCTCTTCCTGCTGCAGGATCTGGACCAGGTTGGACCGGGTGGCGGGCCGGTCGGGGACGGCCTGACAACAGACGCCCGGTCGGGTAGAGATGCCGTACGTGCCGATCTCCTTCGCCACCGCCTCGATCTCCTGCTTGTCGAATCCGATCAGAGGCCGCACGATCGGCAGCTGGACGGAGGCGGTCGCACTGCGCATGTTCGAGAGCGTTTGCGAGGCAACCTGTCCGAGCGCCTCTCCGGTCGCGAGAAAGACGGCGTTCTCCCGCTCGGCGATCCGCTCGGCGGACCGCCACATGAACCGTCGGCAGAGGACGCAGCCCACGTGCCGGTCGGTGTTCCGCATCAGGGTGACCTGCGTCGAGCCGTGGGGGATGAGGTAAAGGGGTATCGGCTGGCGATATCGCTCCCGTAGCATCGTGAGATGGTCCACGACCTTCTCGAGCGGCGAATCGTCGGTGAACGGGCGATTGTCCATGTGGACCGCGACCATCTCGTGCCCCTGCCGGAGCAGGTAGTGCAGCGCGACGGGAGAATCGATCCCACCGCTCATCAGCATCACCCCCCGCGCCATCGCGTCCTTCACCCCGGCAGGACTATTTAGTCGTCTCCCGCGCACGACCGCGGCGCGCGGAGGTTTATAGCACGGCCCCGTCGCTCCCTCGATGGCCGAAGAAGCGACGCCGCCCATCGACCTTTCGACCCGCGATGAGGGGAAGGGTCCGGTAGTGGTGCTTCTCCATGGCATTGGAGGCAACCACGCCGTCTGGAACGAAGTGATTCCGCGGCTCAGCTCGACGTTTCGCGTCCTGGCCCCCGACCTACGGGGTCACGGTCGCTCCCCGGCTCCCAAGGACTCCCACTACACGTTCCGGGAGCTCGAGGGGGATGTGATTCGTCTCCTCGATGGGAAGCACGTGGCCTCCGCGCATATCGTGGGCCTGAGCGGAGGGGCCCTTCTCGCGCTACGGCTGGCGCTCGATGCCCCCGAGCGCGCGCGGAGCCTCATCCTCGTGAGCGGCGCCGCCTACACGGACGCCCATACCCGGGCGGTCGCCCAACGGTGGGAGGAGACCTACGCGAAGGAGGGAGCCGACCGGTTCGCCCTCCGGGTGCTGAAGGACCTCTATTACCCGGACTGGATCGAGGACCACCTCGACTTCGCCGACGAGGTGCGAGCGCAGGCGAAGCACCTCGATCTCGCTCCCACTACGAAGTGGTCGCACGCGATGCAGGAGTTCGACGAGCGCAAGCGCATCGGCACGCTGCGACCGCCGACCCTCGTGGTCCAGGCAATGGACGATGCCGTCGTGGATGCGTCCCACGGGCGGATCCTACGGCAGTCGATTCCCAGCGCTCAGATCCGGATACTCGCCGAGACGGGCCACATGGTCCCGGTCGAGCGCCCGGAGGAGACCGCCCAGGCGATCGCGAGCTTCGTCAAAGCCGTGGAATCTCGCGCGCCAGGCCCGGACGCGGGCTGAGGCGATTTCCCCGCACCGCACCCTTAATCTGCCCGGAGTCGATGGTCGGTTGATGGCTGTTCCTGTGGCCCCGGAGCTCGCGGCCCGCATCGCCCAGCTCGAGAAAGAGATTCGGGAACTGCGCGCCCGGGTCGTTGCGCTGGAGCGGCTTGTCGGCGCCGGCGGACTGCACGACTACGACCAGGCGACCGTACGACAGAAGGTCGCGTTCGATTGGCAAGCGCCGGACCGTGAGTGACCCGGCGGGGCGCCTCGTCGGCGACGCACCCGCGTCGCTGGAGGCTCTCCTGAACCGATTCCCGGTGCTCGCTCCGCCGGTCCCAACCGGGGGCGCCGCCGTGATGATTGTCCTGCGGGACGGCCTCTCGGAGGTCGAGACCCTCCTGATCGTTCGCGCGACCCGACCCGGGGATCCGGCCTCGGGCGACGTCGCCTTTCCCGGAGGACACGTGGCGGAGGAGGACGGCTCCCTCCTCCGCACGGGCCTACGCGAGTTGGAAGAAGAAGTGGGGCTCGGCGAATCGGACCTCGCCGGGCCCGCCCGGTTCGTGGGTACTCGCTTCGCCCAGCGCTTCGGGCTCCACGTGGGAATCTTCGCCGCCTCGCTCGGACCTCGGGGTCGAGCTCCGACCGCCCGCGACTCGAACGAGGTCTCGCACGTCTTCTGGCTTCCCCGTTCCGCGCTCGGGCTCACGCGCCGGGTCGTCCGGGAGACGGTGTTCGGACCGCTCGAGGTCAACGCGACCGTGGTAGGCGACGAAGTGCTGTGGGGCTTCACGCGAAGGGTCCTTCGCGACTTCTTCGGGCTACCTACCGAGGACGACCTCGGAGGGCCGGTGTTCGCGAAAGCGGAGCGGTCGGGGTCTGCCGTTCCCGCGGGGTGACGGACGTCAGACCTCGGTCCCTTTCCGAGCCTCTCGACCGCTCTGGGAGGATGCGCGGGCCCCGCCCTCCTCTTCCTCCGCAATCCCGCGTTGTTCCCTCGAAACCGTCCCTTCGGACGACCGACCCTTTATATACCCGTTTAAATACTTCCGCGCCGAGGGGTTTCCTTGGTCAAGATTCGCATCGAAAACGTCGTCGCGTCGACCTCCCTCGGAGACGAGCTCGACCTTCAGTCGATCGCGCTCGGACTAGACGGAGCCGAGTACGAGCCCGAGCAGTTTCCCGGCCTCATCTACCGCTTGAAGCAGCCCAAGACCGCGATCCTCCTGTTTCGCTCGGGAAAGGTCGTCTGCACGGGGGCGAAGAGCATGCACGAGGTCGAGGAGTCGATCAGCACCGTCGCGGCGCAGATCAAGAAGGGCGGTCAGAAGATCAACATGCATCCCCGGATCGAGGTCCAGAACATCGTCGCGAGCTCGGACCTCGAGAGCGAGATCAACCTGAACGCGATCGCCGTCACGCTCGGGCTCGACCGCGTCGAGTACGAGCCCGAACAGTTCCCCGGACTCGTCTGCCGGATCGACGAGCCACGGGTCGTCGTCCTCCTGTTCGGCAGCGGCAAGCTCGTCTGCACGGGAGCTCGGAAGCCCTCCGACGTGGAAGTCGCGGTCAAGAAGATCACGAAGGAGCTCCAGGGCGCGGGTCTCCTTCGCTAGAGCGGCGGCCGGTCTCGGGGCGTGGCGCTTCCGCGCGGACTGCCCGTGGTCGACCATCACTGCCACCTTTCGCCCCGCGGGGAAGGGGTTGGGGCGGCCCGGCGGTTCGCCTCGGCCGGCGGAACGCATCTGTTCCTCACCACCCAGAACTACTCCGCGAGCGCGCCCCTCAGCCTCTCGGAGTATCAGGACCAGTTCGATACGACGGTCTCCCTCGCGCGCCAGATCCGGGAAGAGGCCGGGGTCGTCGTCTATCCCGTCGTCGCCCCGTACCCGGTCGACCTCATCACGGCGTTCTCGGCGATCGGGGCGGAAAGGGCCCTCGAGCTCCATCTCGCCGCGCTCGACCTGGCCGGACGCTTCTTCCGGGAGCGAAAGGCGGTCGCCCTCGGAGAGGTAGGGCGTCCCCACTTCCCCGTGAGCGCCGAAGTCTCTGAGGCCGTGGAGAAGGCGTTCAACCATGCGTTCGAGGTGGCCCGGGAGTCCGACTGTCCCCTCGTGGTTCATTCTGCCGATCTAGATGCCGCCGGGTTCGGGGAGCTTGCGGGCCGGGCCGCGGAAGCCGGGGTTCCTCCCGAGCGGGTGGTGAAGCATTATGCGCGTGAGCGCCTCGGCCCACCCGACCGCCACGCTGTGACTCCCTCCTATCTCGCCCGCCGGGAGCTGTTCCGAGAAGTTCTTCGGGACCCGGGACCTTGGTTTCTCGAGACCGACTTCCTGGACGACCCGGCTCGCCCGGGAGCGGTTCTCGACCTCGCGACCATTCCCCGCCGGGTCGCCTCGCTCTTGCGGGACCGTCCGGATGAGGCGGACCGGCTTTGGGTCCCCTTTTCCGAGTCCGTGGAGAAGGTCTATCGTTTCCGGCCCGAGGTTGCTGGGGGGCCTCAACGATGACTCCGGACCGGCGCAGACACGGCTTTCTGGTCGCGCTCGAAGGCATCGACGGGGCGGGGAAGTCGACCCTTGCGCGGAATCTTGCCGCGGCGCTCCGCCGTCGCGGGTTCTCGGTCGCGCTGCGCCACGAACCGACCGACCCCAGGCTCGGTGCGCTCGCCCAGAGCGTCGGCCGCAGGGACCCGTGGACGGGGGCGGTCTACTTCACGGTCGACCGGTACCTGGCCCGCCCGAAGCTAGAGAAAGCCCTGCGTCGGTTCGACTTCGTCGTCACCGACCGCTCCTTCTTTTCGACGCTCGCCTACCAGGGGAGCGCGCTCCCGGGCCCGGAACGCCGGCGTCTCGCCGAGCTCGAACGGTCGGCCACGCGCGAGCCCGACCGGGTCATCCTCCTTGAGATACCTCCGCGGACAGCCCTGCGCCGGCTCGGCCGAAGGCCCCGGAAGCGGGGCCCTCTCGAGGAGCGGCGGATCCTGGACCGCGTCTCGCGAGAGTACCGCTCGCTCGCGCAGAGGGGGCGGTGGGTCGTGCTGGACGCCCGGCGTCCGGCCCGCGAGCTCCTCACCCGCGCCCTCGACCGGCTCGGAGTGAACCCGCGGCGAGGCCAGCGGGCGGGCTCCCGGCCGAGTAAAAGATAAGCGGACCCCGGCTGAGGCGAGGCCCGCAACCATCCCCATGGTCCGAGTGCTCCTCAACGAAGAGACGCTCGACGCGTCGTACCTTCCCGCGCGCCTCGTGCATCGGGAGAAGGAGCTCGAGCTCGTCTACCGCCGGTTCCGCGAGTCGTTCTCGAAGGGGCTACCGAACCACCTCCTCCTGACCGGAGGCGTGGGAAGCGGGAAGACCGCGCTCGCTCGGAGGCTCGGAGCGGACCTCGAGCGGGGAGGCCGCCTCGCCGGCCTCCCCGTGCGGACGGCCTACATCAACTGCTGGCGACGCGCCAGCGACCGGACCGTGATGCTCGACCTCCTGCGGTCGGTGCACGTTTCCCTTCCCGACCGGGGCTACAGCCTCTCGGAGATGCTGGACGTCTTCGAGCAGGGGCTGAGGAAGAGTCCGGAACACCTTCTGGTCCTCCTGGACGAGGCATCGAGCCTGGTGCGCCAGGGGACGAAGCTCGTCTACCTGCTCTCCCGTTCGCACGAGGTAGAGCTCGGTTCGATCTCGCTCGTCCTCATCGCGGTCGAGGACCTCTTCCCCCTCCTGGACCCCGCGAGCCGGTCTAGCTTCGGCGTCACGCGGCGGCTCTCCCTCGCGCCGTACGACCGGGCCGCGCTCGTCGACATCCTCGCCTCCCGTGCGGAGCTCGCCCTGCGCGCGGGGAGCTACGAGCGCGACGTGCTCGACCAGATCGCGCGCATCGCCTCCCCCAACGGGGACGCGCGGTTCGCGCTCGAGATCCTTGCGGGGGCGGCCCATGCGGCGGACGACGAGGGAGCCGACGCGATCTCCTCCGAGCACGTGCGCCGCGCGAAAGGGTCGATCCTGCCGACCGTGACCGAAGGTCAGCTCGAGGCGCTCTCCACCCACGAGCTCGGGATCCTCCTTTCGCTCTCCCGGCTGCTCAAGGGTCGGGGCAGCTCCGCCGCGAGCCAGAAGCTGCGGGCGAACCACGCCGCGCTGCTCGAGGAACTGCACGCGCCGCCGATGAGCCGAACGACGTTCTGGAGGACGCTCAAGGAGCTCGAGCGGGACGGCCTCGTCACCCTCGAGACCGGCGGATCCGGGGAGTCGAGCCAGGTCGCGATGGACGAACTGCCCGCGAGCTACCTCGCGACCCTCCTCGAGGAGCGGCTCGGGCGCGGGCGGACGGGCAAAGGATAAACCGCCGACCTCCGTCCGAGCGCCGTGGCCATCCCTCTCATCGAGCCTCCGAGGGCCGAACGGCTGCCTCCGTGGATCCGGGTCCGGCCGCCCCACGGCCCGGTCTACCCTGAGGTCCGGGAGCTCTTGGACGGTCTCGGGCTCGGGACCGTCTGCCGGGAAGCTCGCTGCCCGAACCTGTCGGAGTGCTGGTCGGCCGGGGCGGCGACCCTGATGCTTCTCGGGACGGAGTGCACGCGCCGGTGCGGGTTCTGCGCGGTGACGACCCACTGGCCGCGAGGCGTCGTGGACCGGACCGAGCCCGCCCGCGTGGCCGAGGCGGTCCGGCGCTGGGGGCTGCGCTACGTCGTCCTCACCCAGGTCTGTCGGGACGACCTGCCCGACGGCGGGGCCTCCGTTCTCGCGGAGACGGTCTCACGCATCCGCGAGTCCTCGCCCGAGACGTTGGTCGAGCTCCTCATCGGAGACCTCGGAGGGACCCGGGAGGCGCTCGAACTTCTCTGGTCGTCGCCTCCGGACGTGCTCGCCCACAACCTCGAAACGGTCCGGACGCTCTCGCCCGGAGTGCGCGACCCCAGAGCGGGGTACGACCGCTCCCTGGGAGTCCTGGCCTCGGCTCGTCGCACCGGCCCGCCCCGTCTCGTGACCAAGAGCTCGATCATGCTGGGCCTGGGGGAGGACCAGGTCGAGCTCGAGACGGCGTTCGGGGACCTGCGCGGAGCCGGGGTCGACCTCCTCACGTTGGGTCAGTATCTGCGGCCGAGCCAGGTCCACCTCGCGGTGCAACGGTACGTCCCGCCCGAGGAGTTCGAACGGCTGAGGGGGCGTGCCCTTGCCCACGGTTTCGCCGGCGTGGAGGCCGGACCGCTCGTCCGCAGTTCGTACCGGGCCGAGCAGCTCTACCGACAGGCGTTCGCGGCCCGGGAGGCGTGAGCGATGGCGAAGAAGGTCCGCCGCAAGCTCGAGGAAGAGGAGGCCGCGGCGTTCGAGTTCCCCGTGTTCGACGAAGTGGCCTTTGTAACGAAGGAGTTCGAGCTGATGGGAGCCGTGATCGTGGCCTGCACCATCACGATCCTGCTGGGCCTCGCGGGGTGGGCGCTCACGGTTAGTGGCGTCCCCTGGTTCGTCCCGTTCCTCATCGGGATCGTTGCCATCATCTTCAGTCCGAGCCTGATCCGGCGCCTCCGCGTCCGCTCCAAGCTCTACACCCGCACGGACTGGGTGGGCCTCCTCGCCCTCGAGTTCTTCGGCTGGCTCGCCCTCTGGTTCGTCCTCCTGAACGTCGCTCCCCATCTCGGGTAGGTCGAACCGGACCTCGGAGCGTCACGGGCCGGAAGGAACCCGGCCCGGCTCTTTCCTTCGGAAATCCCACCGGTCCGGGATCGCGAAGAGCTATCGCTCCCCGGTCCAGGGAAGTCGTTTGGCCAAGAGGTCGCGTAACGCTTCTTCGACGGCCGGCGTCTCGGGCACGTCGGCGAACGCCGAGACCTCGGCCTTGGACGGGTCGGAAGGGGTCAGGTCCTTGCCGAGCGACAAGCGGGGGAGCGCCCGACGCAGTACCTCCTCGACCGCGCGCTCAGCCCGCCGGGTCTCGACCGCAAGGCTCCCGTCCGCCCGCACGTACGGCCCCTGGACGACCGGTGCCTTCGGGTCGCTCCATTTGCGCAGGAACTCTCCGGCGCGGTCGATTCCGGCGGGCGGCCCGTCCTGAAGCCGCACCGCTGAGCGCTGTCGGTGGGCGACCTCGAACAGGAGGTGGACGCGGCGCGCGTCGACGCCGGCCGCCGCTCCCAGGACCTCGAACCCCGATCGGGAGAGCTCCTCCCCGACCGCTCGCTCGGCCTTACGCACCTGAGGGTAGAGCGTGTCGTCGACCAGGTCCGGCCGGGGGAGCGAGAGGACGGTCACGTGACTGTCGCGGCTTCGGAGCCGCTGCTCCGCCTCCGAGCGGGTCAGCCGGGATGGCTTCGCCGCCTCGAACCATTTCTCGGACGGCTGGTCGAGATAGCCGCCCGCCGCCAGGATGAGGACGCCGAGGTTCCGCCGGGAGAGAGCGCTCGCCACGTTCCGGTTCGGGTCGACCGGGTCGGCCAGGATCAGTGCGACCTCTTCGGGAAGCCGGGGGGGCTCGTGGCCAGGTTCCTCAAGGCGTACCGGCATCCTCCAGCGACGGGCCGAACCTAACAGACCTCGGAGCGAGCCGAACCGAAGGATGAGCAGCTCCACGAGGTACCCCGAGATCCCCTCGGTCCGCGCCTCGGAGCCGTAGACCCCGAGGCTGCGGAAGAACTGTTTCGCGAGGCGGATCTCGCGCACGTGAGCGGGGGTCTCTCGTTCGAGGAGGTACGCCTGGTGGAACGGGGTCCGGTCGACCGGGGAGAGCGGGTGGGCCGGGTCGGTGATCGCGAATCCCGGGACGGCGTCGACCGTGAACTGGTCGAACCGCCCGCGCAAGTACGGGTGTTCCGCGTATCGTTTCTCCGGCTCGGAGAGGACCGCGGCCCCGAGGGCAAGCCCCTCCTCCCTCAAGCGGTCGCGAGGGAGATCCGGTGGGAATAGAAGGAACAGGTCGATATCGAGGCGGTCGGAGAGAAACGTCCCCCGGGCCGCGCTGCCCGCGACCAGAGCCCGAACGAGGGGGCTCCCGCGACCCCGGGCGGCCTTCTCGACCCCCTCCACGAGCTCCTTGCTCACGCGCGCGACGCGTTCGAGGAGCTGGGGAGACGGGGCGATCCGGGACGCCACTCTCGCCTCGACGCGCTCCGCCTCCGCGGACGGACCGGCCGCTGGGACGGGACCGCTCATCGGAGCCGGACGGACGTCTCACGAGAGATGAACCTTCGCGTGGGACCGCCGAGACCGTGGGGAGCCTTATTCAGTCCCGCGGGATTCTAGATACGAGGGTGCGATGGCGGTCGTTCTCGGACATCCGGCCACGTTGTACGAGCCGCTGGACTCGGGTAAGGTCCGGTGCACCGCGTGCGCCCGCTACTGCACGATTCCCGAGGGCTCCCACGGCTTCTGCTTTGTGCGCAAGAACGTCGGAGGGCGTCTCGTCCTCCTGAGCTACGGCAAGGCTTCTGCTGTCCAGGTCGATCCGGTGGAGAAGAAGCCGCTCTCGCATTTCCACCCTGGCGCGCGCGTCTACTCGATCGGGACGGTCGGGTGCAACTGGCGTTGTCTTTACTGCCAGAACGCCGAGATCTCCCAGGAACGGGAGGTGGTGGGCCGGTCGCTCTCTCCCAAAGCGGCGGTGGCGGGAGCCCGCCGGTACGGATGCCAGGGTGTGACGTTCACGTACAACGAGCCGACGATCTTCGCCGAGTACGCCCTTGACGTGATCCGCGAGGCCCACGAGGCCGGTCTCTTCGCGAACTTCGTGACGAACGGCTACATGACCCCGGAAGCGGTCGAGGCGATCGGACCCCACCTCGATGCGGTCAGCGTCGACTTCAAGGGAAGCGGAGAGCCCGGGTTCTTGCGCAAGTACATCGCGGCGAAGGGCCCGGAGCCGATCTTCGATTCGGCGGTCGACTTGAAGCGCCGGGGCGTTCACGTGGAAATCACCGACCTCATCGTGCCTGAGGTCGGGGAGTCGGACGAGGCGACCAGGAAGCTCGCGCGCTTCGTCGTGGACGAGCTGGGAAAGGAGACGCCGTTCCACCTCTTGCGGTTCCATCCGGATTACAAGATGATGGACCTCCCCGAGACGCCGGTGAAGACCCTCGAGCGCCTGCACACGGTCGCGAAGGCGGAGGGGCTCGAGTACGTCTACCTTGGCAACATCTGGGGCCATCCGCTCGAGCACACCTACTGCCCGAAGTGCGGGGCGGTCGCGGTGAAGCGTTACGGCTTCATGATCCAGGCCTGGAACCTCGACCCGAAGAACCGGTGCGTCCGCTGTGGTCACCCGATCCCGATCGTGGGACGGCTCTCCGAGCACTACGTCCCGACGTTCGCGACGCCCGTCGCCTAGCTCGCCGTCGGCGGGTCTCCCGGCGGAGGAGGTCGGGGTGCGCCCGCGCTTCGACCACGAGATGGAGCGGGACCTCGAGCATGAACCGGCCCTGCGGGCTTGCCCGGACCGCCTCGGGAAGGGGCGACGGCTCCTCCATCCGTACGATCGAGAGGCCGGCGGCCCTGAGAAGCCTCGAGTACGTGCTCAGGGTGCGGTGGTAGCTCGTCGTGAAGCCGATCTCTGACTCGGAGATCGACCACGGAACTCGAATGGACCGCTCGTCTCGATAGTTCCTCACCTTGCGCCAATAGGTGTCGCGGAAGACCCCGGCCGGATCCCGCCCCCGCTCGACGACCCACGCGGACCGGTCGTCTAGGTCGAAGCACGGGTGGCTGATCGAGAAGACGAACCGTCCCCGAGGCGCGAGGACCCGGGTCACCTCCCGCAGGGCGCCCGCGACGTCCCGGATGTCCATGAGCGCCATGTTGGCGACGACGAGGTCGAACGAACCGTCCTCGAGTCCCGTGAGACGGGAAGCGTCCCGCCGGAGGAACCGGGCCCCGGTGGGGCGCAGCCGTTCCCGCTGGCGCGCCAACCGCAGGTTCGCCCTCGAGCGGTCCACCCCCAGAACGCTCGCGGCGCCCTGGCGGGCCCACCGGCGTGCGAGATACCCGTTCCCGCACGCGAGGTCGAGCACGCGACGGCCGCGGACGGGCCCGACGAGCCGTAGGAGCGTCGGGTCGATGATCGCTCGGTGCCAGAGGTCGCCCTCCTCCCCCGTGCGTTCGTCCCGCCAGGCGGCGAGAGCGTCCCAGCCGACCTTGGGCGCCACGACCCGTCACGACCGGGGTCGGGTCATTTCGTTTTCGTGGACCGCCCGGGAATCTCCGGCTTCGCGGGGCTGCCGGGGGCCGGGGGCGCCGTTCCGAGCGCGTGCGTCGGGGCGCGGCCGTGCCGACCGGATCGACGTAATTCCTTCCGGAGGAAGAGGACCAGCCACTCGACCTCGTAGACCCCGGGGAACAGAAGCTCGAGTGAGTACCACCACGGCACGCGAACGGTCGGGAGGTGGGTCACACCGGTCCAGATCGCTTTCGAGATGCGATGCCGGCCATCGAGCGCAATCTGGTACCAACCCTGGCCGGCGACGATGATCGGAAACGTGAGGTCGGCCCGGTCGAGGAACCGAGGGAAGAGCCAGAGGGCGAGGCGGATCATCCGAGGGGAGAGGCGGGGTAGCTCGGCGAGCGTTTCCTGCACAACCTCGACCCGATGCGACCGCACGTAACGGATCGCGAGCAGAAGGCCCGGCCTTCGGTGCCAAGTGTACGACAGCGAGGTGGCCACGGGTCCTGGTCTTTCCTCCTAAGCGATACCGATGGAGTCGAGGGACCCGCGACCTGTAGAACCTTGCGGACAAAGCGAGCCTCCTCCGTTCCCTCGCCCCAGGGACCCGTTCCGGCCGGACCGCCCGAACCAACATAGAACTCGGCGACCCGTGGCCAGAGCCGGGGCAGCCAAGACGGAAGGTCGGGAAGTCAAGGTCCCGACCGAAGGACGGGCGCTCGAGTGCCGACCCGCTTCTCGTGAGCCGCCGACGGAATCTCTAAAGCCGCGGCACTCCTTGAAAAGGCGTTCTATTTAGCTCATGAGTCAAGTCGAGGTTCCGATCCCGGCCGCCGATTCACCGCCGGAACTTGAGCCGCTCATCACGGTCCAGCACCTCGTCAAGCGATATGGCGATGTTCTGGCGGTAAACGACGTTTCGTTTTCGGTCCGGAAGGGCGAGATCTTCGGAGTCATCGGGCCCAATGGAGCCGGCAAGACCACCACCGTGGAGTGCATCTCGGGGCTTCGCGCGCCCGACTCCGGCGTGATCCGCGTCGACGGATTGTCTCCGCAGAGGGACCGCGACCGGCTACGAGAGTTCGTCGGGGTTCAGCTGCAGGAGGGCGCGCTTCCCCCGCGCATCACGGTGGGAGAAGCGGTCGGCCTTTTCGCATCGTTCTACCGCGATCCATTGGATCCGGACCACCTGCTCGAGTCGTTGGGTATCAGGGAGCTTAAGGACAAGAAGTTTCGGACCTTGTCGGGAGGGCAGAAGCAGCGAGTGTCCATCGCCCTCGCCCTCATCGGCAACCCGAGGATTGCCATTCTGGACGAGCTGACCACCGGGCTCGACCCCGAAGCGCGGCGCGAAACTTGGGACCTCATCGAACAGATCCGGCAACGCGGAGTCACGGTGATTCTCGTGACCCACTACATGGACGAGGCCGAGCGACTCTGCGATCGGCTTGTGCTCATCGATCACGGAGCCGTACGGGCGCTGGACACGCCGGAAACCATCGCGGCGCGAGCCGGTGGGAACCGAGTGCGATTCGTCCCCTCCGCCCCCGTCGAGGATCGGGTGCTGCAGGCGATCCCCGGCGTGAATTCGATCGAGAGGAAGGACAAGTACGTCACGGTCACGGGCACCGGCGATCTCGCGGCGGCCGTCATCGACGCGCTCGCGAAGATGGGCGTGCATCCGTCCGAACTCGAGGCGCGGACCGGCAGCCTCGACGATGCGTTCGTCCAGCTGACCCGCAAGTCGGCTCCCCCAGAGGAGGAACGAACGTGACTTCTGGGTCGGATATCAACCGAACCCGCCACCGAGCTCGTACTCAGTTCTGGGAACTTCTCCGAGTGGAAGGTAGACTCTCCCTGAGAGAACCGTACGCCCTCGGGGGTGGCCTCGTGTTTCCCATCGCCCTTCTCGTACTGTTCTACTGGGTCGGAACCCTGAACCCCGGGGACGTGGCCGGTTCCGGTCTGACGGTCCTCGAGCTCTGGATTCCGACAATCCTGGTCATCTCGTTCCTCATGATCGGGATGATCGGCGTTCCCGTGACGTTCGCCCGGGACAGAGAGATCGGCTGGCTCCGAAGACTCTCCACCACGCCGGTACCCCCGTCGAGGCTGCTCGGCGCACAGCTGGCGCTGAACTTCATCGTCGCTTGCGCAGCGACCGCGATCGTGATCGGTGCCGGAGACGTGCTCTTCGGCGCTTCGTTCACCGTGGGAATCGAGTTTGTGGGGGTAACACTGCTCGCCATCGCGGAGCTCTTTACCATCGGGCTCATGGTGGCCTCTATCGCCCCGACCCAGCAAGCCGCGAATTACATCGCGGGCGGCTTGCTCTATCCTCTGCTCTTCTTGTCGGGGCTGTGGATACAACCGGTTCAGGTCGGAGGGCTCCTCGAACTCATCATGTGGTACTCCCCAGTAGGCGCGGCCGCAAGGGCTCTCCTCTATTCGGCCTTCAACGTCACTCCACCGTACATGACCATCCTCACGATGGCAGCGTACACGGTTCTCTTCGGTTTTGTAGCGGTCCGTTTCTTTAGGTGGGAATAGTCCAAGCCGACGCGGTGGGGGCTCTCCGCCCTTAGGTCGACTCCGACGGATTCGAACTCAATCGGTCGATCTTGTGCTTTCCGGTCATCGGGGTTGGGGTGACCCCTGCAGAGTTTCGCAGTCGAAGCGGACATCGATCGGGAGACACCCTCCGTCCCAGGCGACGGGACGGGGGATCGCGTCCATCCGGCTCGAACCTGACATCGACCCTCACGCGCCTGATGCGGTTGGGACGGATTTTATGCCGGGGCCAGGATTAGTCCCTAACGGTTCGAATCCGATGCGAACACTAACCCCGGAGCGCCTTGAGAGAGCATTGCGATTCTCGCGTACGACGGATCGCGCCAGCGCCAGAAGCGGGGGCTGGGCGGCTCCGTACGAAGCTTGTCTTGAGGAGCGCTTAATCGCCCGTTCTGCCTGACCGCCTTCAGCGAATGGTCGAAGAAACGGACCCGTCTGCAGCCGCGAGGCAGGTAGCGTTTACCTGCCCTCGATGCGGTGCGCCATTGCCACTTCCCGGGGAGGACGGGGTCGTCACCTGTGACTATTGTGGCGTTCGCACAGAGGTCTCCAGGTTGGTCCCACCCCAACGCGTGCCCTCTCCCCCCGTGGAGGCTGCCCGCGCACTGGAGCCGCCTCTCCAATCGACCGAGGACGACTTCCGAAGAGGTAGCCCGTCCTACATCGTCCGAGTGGTGCTTGCAGCTGTGGTGATCGGCGTGGTCATTGCACTCTTTGCAGTATTTGCACCCTCGCAACCTCAACCGAATTCAGCCGGCCCTTCCGTCGCACACTGTTCGGTCGCCATCAATGCATCCGCCACCTCCGGGCCCGCCCCGTTTACCGCGACCTTTACTGCCGAGATAACTGCGCCACCGGGAGTATTCACAAGTACGCCGGAGTGGCAGTTTGGCCCGTTCCCCCCGGGGTTTGATCTCAACTACACGTACGGGTCTACCGTTACCCACACGTGGAACACCAGTGGTTCCTTTGGGGTCCACGTGTCAGTGCCCGACAGCACCGGACAGGGATGCTGGGCAACCATGAGCGTCAACGTGACCTGAGCTGGAGCTCCGGCTGAACCTCCGGTCTCCTCAGGTTGCCTACGGACTCCCCCCGGTGGTTGAATCTCCTCGGAGAACCGCTCCTCACAACGTTGTCAGTGGAGTGGTCGGTGGGGTTTGCTTGCCACAGATACCACCATGACTCGAAAAGGACGCATTGAGCACAGTTAGTCCATTAGGGGGCATTCACCTTGTCCCGTCATGGCCACCTTAAGGACGCGCCGTTCGGACTCCATCCGTGTGGGGATCCTTGTCTTCGAAAACGTGGAGGAGCTCGATTTTGTCGGTCCCTGGGAAGTCTTCAGCGTCGCGAACCGAGTTCGTTCAGGGTCTTTCCCGGCTCGCCTGCTGTCTACCGACCGCTCGACCATCCGTGCTCGATTCGGAATGGTCGTGACTTCGGTGCGCTCGCTCTACCGGGGTCCGGCGCCAGACCTCCTGATTCTCCCCGGAGGACCGGGGAGGAAACAGGCGATGAAGGATGCGCGTTTGATGCGATACTTGCAGAGGGCTCACAAGCGTGGGATGGTACTTGCGTCGGTTTGCACGGGCGCTTTCATCCTTGCGGCCGCGGGGTTGCTCGACCGGAAAGCCGCGACCACGCACCATAACGCACTGGCTGAGTTGCGCCACTACCCTGAGATCAAAGTCCGTCGACAGCGAATCATCGATGAGGGTGACATCCTCACGGCCGGGGGAATCTCCGCCGGGATTGACCTCGCCCTTCACCTCGTGAGCCGGTTCTCGGGGAGCGGTGTCGCGACCGCGGTGGCTAAGACAATGGAGTACACTTCCGTCCGCCGCGGGCGCTGATGGCTGGAATTGGGGCATCGGGTCACGAACGCGCTTCGGGTCGACCTCCCGATCAAGATCTTCCCACCGATTTCGGGATGGACCGGTCCCCTCTTCCGGCCTCCCTGCAGAGCTTTTAGACGTCGTCCAGTACGAGGGACGCTGTCTCCCTTCGAGTGAACGATGAGAGCGCTTTTCGTCGGCTCGGTGGGTGTGATCACAAGCAGCCTAGCCGAGGGCCGGGAATTCTTCGTGAACACCCTCGGTCTCCCGCTGAAGCAGACCGAGGGGACCAACTTCTTGCACAGCGAAAAACTGGAGGGAAGCAAGTACTTCGGAGTCTGGCCCCTTTCCGAAGCCGCCACGGTTTGTTTTGGCCAGCCAAAGTGGCCAAAAGACCGCCCGATCCCCCAGCTGTTCATCGAATTCGAGATGAGCAGTGCCGCGCTAGTCTCCGAAGCTGCCTCAGAGCTTGAGTCCAAGGGATACGCGCTCTTGCATGGGGCGCGGACCGATCCCTGGGGACAGACGGTGGCACGGTTACAAACCAAGGACGGACTTCTGGTGGGGATCTCCTACGTGCCGTGGATGCACCGGCGCACAAACCGGAAACCGAGACGCCCGAAGAGCCCCCGCCGCTGACGGGGGCGGGAATCCCACGCGTCCCAGACGTGACCAAACTCCCTGCCCCCAGGCGGGACGAGTCGGTCCACCGAACTCTTTCCTCCGCGCTCGTCCTCTTTTATTCGCCGACGACGACAGTCAATGCTACTTCGAGCGCTAGATTGACATGCTTCGGTCCCTCCCGGGCCGGCTGGGAGAAGTACCAGAGTTTCGTGTGATGCGCTGTTCCGGATGCCCTTCTGGATTGTGAAATACAGCAAACCATGTTCCGTCTCGCCCTACCTTCACGTCAAAGTCCATGACGAGTCCGCTTCTCGATCCTCGGCTGATCAAGGAGTATCTCGTGGCCCTCGGAGTGCAGCAACACCCACCGTCCCTGGAGGCCCTTCGGGAACTAGTCTTTGCCCACCTCACGCGAATCCCCTTCGAGAACGTCTCGAAACTCTACTACCAGAAGCACCGCGGCCTCACCGGTCTGTCCCCCCTCGAGCTCTTTCTCGAAGGCGTCGAACGCTACCACTTCGGAGGGACTTGT